>CALVXZ010000006.1 GCA_944371785.1 uncultured Clostridia bacterium
TCGTTATATTCGGGAACGAATTCGTTATGCCGGAAAGCGAAGTTACTGTGTCAGCCGAATTTGCACCGGTATATTACATAAACGCTTACGATAACGAAGATATTTCCATTACTCCGTCCGCGTACACGGTTTTTGCCGGCGACACGGTGTATTTTGACGTGGACGTTCACGGATACAAAAAACAATCCGATTCCGGCAACGGGAAAGAGATAAACCCGTATTCCGTCGACTTTTCGCTGACCTGCGGAAACGACGTCATTGCCGAAATGGTTTATTCGGGGAATAAAACCTTTGTCGTTTTGCCGGACGATCTGCCGGCAGGACAGTCGATCTATATAAATTATCTGCGGAGCGGTTTTATCAACAATATTTCTCATTCAAAGATCCAATACACTTCGCTGTCCGCAGAAGGCACGGTCACGTCCAACTACCGTTCGGAAACTTCCGTGCCCGTAGGCGCAGAAGTAATTTTGGAGATCAGCCCGGCAGAAGGATACGCTTTGTCGGAACTGATATTCAAGAATTTGTTTACGGGCGAAACCTATCCGGGAAATATGCTGTTCCGAATGCCCGAATACGATCTGCAGATCACCGCCGAGTTCGTTTCGAAGTCCGCGGATCCGGTTACTCCCGTGGAAATTTATGCGGTCAGAAAAGACGAATTCACCGCCGCCGGTTTCGAAATATCGCTGTCGCACAGCGCGGCTGAGCTTTCCGAGGAATGGAAAGGTTATACTCTTTCGGGGTATCTGAACGGCGCGGTCTCCGTAAAGAGCGACGATTCGTTCGATTTCTATCTGTTGTACGTCGATTCGCTCTCGACAGTGGCTCCCGTTTCGCAAACAGCAGGTATGATCCTTCAAAAGACCTTCCCCGAAGCCGAAATAGATTGTTATATCTACTATAACACTATTGTTTTCGCGCTTGACGGCGACGCCGGAACGGGATACGAAATGTTGAAATACGGCGTTGAACACGATGAGAACTTTATTTATTTCCGCCGCGCCGATCAAACTCTGGGAGTCCTGGCTTATAAAAACGATTCGCCTTACGTTACCATTCCGGATTCCGTAAACGGATCGCGCGTCGCGTTCATACATCGACTTGCGTTCGGCGGAAACACATCGATCCGTACAATCAACTTCGCCGCGGTCACCGAGATCGACGATTTTGCTTTCGAAGGCGTTACGGGAGTCAAATACTTCGATATCGGCTTTGTTTCCGATTCGGGTGTCGGCGCTTTTAAAAATACGCGCGTCAGACGTTTTGATACTTCTACCGGTAACGGTTACTTTACCGCGGACTCTTACGGGGTGCTGTACAGCATAAACCTACTCGGAAGCCGCGTTTTGGAGGCTTTCCCGACGCTTTCGGATACGACGGTTTATACTCTGCAATCACGCACAAACGCTATCGCCGATTACGCGTTCTACGGCGCGGAAAATCTTGTGACAATCAAATATATGAGCACGCTGACGACCGTGGGCGATTACGCGTTCTACGGCGCGGTTGATCTTGCGTACGTTTTGCACAGTTCGGATAACGACACCTCCGATAAAAAAGCCGATTTTTCGAATACGGTCTGCAATGTGACCGACGTCGGTTCCTATGCGTTCGCCGGTACGGATATCGAAATTTTCAGGTTCGATAAAATTATTTCCCTGGGTACCGCGGCGGTGGTCTTCGACGGGACCGGGAACGTAACGATAGTGCTGAACGGGAATCGGCTGATCGACGCCGAATACGAACCCGTCCTGATCGACGCCCCCGACGGCGACGCCGGATTTAAGCTGTCTTTGGACGGCGGAGCTCTGACCGAAGAATACAAAAACGATACCGCTTTCTCGTATCTTAGCGAATATTTTAACGACTGAATTTTTTTATTCGAAATTAAATAATTTTAATAAGCTCCTTCGGGAGCTTTTTTTATTCCCTAAATCATATACGAAAAGGATACGGCATAGGATATTCTAGAAAACCGCCCGAAGGCATTTTTCGCGGAGAACGGCTATTTTCCGCAGATTTTCGCTTCGGCGCGGGCGTTAATATGGAGGTAGCGGATAAATGATCCCGATAGTCGTCAAAAAACGCACATTGATAGCGATAATCCTGATCGTAGCCGTAGTCGTCGCCGTTATAGCCGGTGTTTGCGCCGGCAATAAAACGGAGGACGTAGCCGCGATCAACAGAAAAGTTCCCGTTTACGCAGTGGATACCTCAGAAAAACAAGTGGCGCTGACCTTCGACGCCGCATGGGGTGCCGATCAGACCAGAAAAATTATGGATGAAGTAGAAAAATACGGTTTTAAATGCACTTTCTTTCTGACGGGATTCTGGATAGACGAAAACAAGGAGCTCGTTAAGGAGATATCCGATCGCGGGCATCTGATAGGCAACCATTCGGAAAATCACAAGCATCTGAACGAAGTCGCGGATCTTAATGCGGAGATAGATTCCGTTAACGCGGACATATCCGCTATCACAGGCAGTTCTCCCGTTTATTTCAGAGCTCCTTTCGGAGAATACGACAACGATCTGATTTCGGCTTTGGAATCGAAGGGGATGCAATGCGTTCAATGGAGCATAGATTCGTTGGATTGGAAGGGGATCTCTTCTTCGCAGATAGCCGAACGCGTGGTAAACGATCTGGAAGCCGGCGATATAGTGCTTATGCATAACGCTTCCGACCACATCGTTGAGGCGCTGCCGCTGATACTGCTGTCTATTCGGAATAAGGGGCTTTCCGCGGTGCGCCTTGACGAAATGCTGTACAAAGACAACTATACCGTGAATTCTCAGGGTATACAAATCAAAAATCAATAAGAAAAAAGACAGGAGAATTTAAGGATGAACAATTCGATACCGAAAAACCCGATATGTCGTAACCATTCGGTGATTATCAGCGGAACCGTGGACAAAGAACTTTCTTTTTCGCATTCCGCTTACGGAGAAAACTTCTTCGAAACGTACGTTGCCGTAAAAAGGATGTCGGAGCAAATAGACCGCGTGCCGGTGACAATATCCGAACAGCTGCTGAATTCCTTCGGGGACATCGGAAAAGGCGACGCGATCGAAGTAACGGGGCAGTTCAGGAGCGTAAACAAATTGATAAACGGCAGATCCAAACTTGTGCTTTCCGTGTTTGCGAAAGATTTGGCGAGGGATCCCGAAAAAATGAACGTAAACGAGATAGAGCTGATAGGCTACGTTTGCAAACCGACTGTATACAGGATAACGCCTTTCAAACGCGAAATAGCCGATATCCTTATCGCGGTAAACCGCGCATATCATAAATCCGATTACATTCCCTGTATCACCTGGGGAAAAAACGCACAGTTCGCGGCAGGATTGGAAGTAGGCGATAAAGTATACGCTTTCGGCAGAATACAGTCCCGAGAATACAGGAAAAAACTTGAAAACGGTACAGAAGAAACGCGAACGGCATACGAAGTAAGCATTACCAGCATAGGATACGCAGCTGCCGATATGTTCGGCGACGGCGATATTATGGAAGGCAGCTGAAACGGGGAAAGGAAATACAGACTCAAACTTGAATTACAGTTTTGAAAGAGCTATAATTTAAGTATGGATAAATTGATCGGGAATCTGAATAAACTTCTTTCCGAAGTCGAAGAGGCAAAATACCGTTATTCGGTAAAATATGACGTCGGATTGGTCGCTGCCGGCAAGTTCCGCAGCACGGAAGAACTGAAAACGGTTTTTTCTACGGGTAAAATAGAAGCCATCGGGGAAAACAGGGTACAGGAATTCCGCGAAAAATACACTCCGGATATGACGTGGGACATGATCGGTCAGTTGCAGACCAACAAAGTAAAATACGTCGTCGGGAAAGTCAGACTGATCCAATCTCTGGACAGAATTGCGCTTGCGGAGGAAATTCAGAAAACTGCGGAAAAACGCGGAGTCGTCCAACAATGCCTCGTGGAGATAAATTCCGGATCGGAAGAAAACAAGGGCGGGATCGAAGCCGAAGAACTGAAGGAATTCGTAAAGCGGATGCAGGATTTCCCGAATATTAAATTGAGGGGAGTCATGGCGGTAGCGCCGCGCGGGATAGGGGAAACGCAGTTGGAAAAATGTTTTTTGAAAGCGCGCGACGCATTCCGTTCGATCGATTTTTCTGATAATTTCGATATCCTGTCCATGGGTATGAGCGAAGATTTTTCTGTCGCAATAAAATGCGGTTCGAATTTGATAAGGCCGGGCAGAATTTTGTTCGACGGAGCGTCGAGTATTATCAAATAGACCATAAATTAGAATAAATGAGCTATATAAAAATGTTGAAAACAGGGGAAATACCGCAAAAAAAGAAAAAAAGATTGCCCCTTTCGGAATACGATAGATTTGCTATCGCAAACAGGCGCGTTACCGCCAAAACGACGTCGGAAATAGTGTCCGACGCACCTGTTTCCGTTTCGGAAACCGAAGTTTTGATTGACGAATTCCGTTCCGGCAAAAGCCTTTTGGTTTCGTTTTCCAAAATGAGCTCTGTCGAAAAGTCCAGGACTTTGGATTCGATGTCCGGCGCGGTAAACGCGTTGGGAGGACGAGTCGTGTCGGTGGGTCACGATCTGTTCCTGTTTGCGGTAAAGGACGCGGAGATAGATTGCAAGATCGATTGAATCCGGCGTATACGCGCTTCGGGTTTACGCATTACTTTTAAATTTAAATTTTTTATTATCCGTTTATTTTACTTTCGTATATTTATTCTGCGCTTGAAATAAGTCGGCGGTTTGTTGTATAATGCTCCTATGAATAAAAACATTGCCGAAAAATTTATTTATAAATCTCCTAAAAAGACGGTTTTGGTGATATTATTCGAACTTTTAATGGTCGGCATTTATCTGGCGATAGATCTATTGACCAAACATTTCATCTATATGCCCATTGCGGCAGGCGCGGACGATATAACGATTTGGGACGGCGTACTGAAATTGGTCGCCGTAGAAAATACGGGCGCTTCTTTCGGTATTTTCCAAAACGCCAACGAAGTTTTATCCGTAATTTCGGTAATCGTCGTCGCCGTTTTGTTCGCGGTGATGATACTATCAGTAAAGAACAGGAACGGCTGGTTCCGCGCCGCATTGATTTTGATGCTGGCGGGCGGAATAGGCAACCTCGTCGACAGATTCGTTTTCGGTTTCGTTAGGGATTGGATTTATTTCGAACTGATCGATTTCGCGGTGTTCAATCTTGCCGATTCGGGACTGACGGTGGGATGCGTTCTGTTGATCATTTATGTAATATTTTTCTATCGTCCCGTCGATAAAAAGCAAAAATCAGGCACGAATAATTCTTCCGCGGAGCAAAACTAATGGCGTTGCATACTTGTATGTTTAAAGTTGGTCCCGATAAAAACGGCGCAAGGATCGACGTTTTTTTGTCGGAAGCTTTAGGCGATTGCACGCGCTCCAGGGTCAGGCTTTCGATCATAGCCGGAGCCGTTCGCGCTGACGGTGAAACGATTCTGAAATGCGGTTATCACGTTAAAAGCGGTTCGGTTCTGGAAATAGACATACGCGACGCGGAGCCTCTGAAAGCCGAAGCCGAAAACATTCCATTGAATATCGTTTACCAGGACGCCGATATGGCGGTTATAAACAAGCCTGCCGGAATGGTTACTCATCCCGCGCCGGGATCGGAATCGGGAACCTTGGTAAACGCGCTTTTGTATAATTTGAAGGATCTTTCGGGCATTAACGGGGTTTTAAGACCGGGAATAGTGCACCGTTTGGATAAAAACACCACCGGATTGATAATGGTTGCGAAAAACGACGCCGCTCACCTCGATTTATCCGGACAGATCGCGGAAAAAAGCGCGAAACGTTATTATATAGCTTTGGTCGACGGGAATCTGAAGGAAGACGGCGGAGTCATAGAGGCGCCGTTGGGCAGAAATCCTTCCGACAGAAAGAAAATTGCTGTGGTGGAAGGCGGCGACGCCGCAAAAACGCTATATAAAGTCGTCGAAAGATTCGGTAAATACACCTTGGTGGCTTTCGAACTTTTCACCGGAAGAACGCACCAAATCAGAGTACACGCCAAATTTATCCGTCACCCGATCGTAGGCGATTCCGTATACGGCGGTTCCGACGAATTCGGCGTCGGAAGGCAGCTTTTACACGCTTTCAGGCTGTCTGTGGCATTGCCATCTTCCGGCGAAATAAAGAATTTTTATGCTCCCATACCCGACGATTTCAGGGCGGTTCTGAAAAAAATCCGCGATCGCGCCGTCAAATAAAATTAAATTGAATATTTTTATAACAAAAACGGCATTTACGCGAAAAACGCTTGCATGTATCCGTTTTATATGATAATATAAATTTACTTTATAGTAGAAATACTAAAGAGTGGCTGAATTTGCCACTCTTTGTTAGGTAGCGAGGTAAATGTGTTGTATTCCGAAACGGTAAAGGAACGCGCGGAAAAAATTATCGCCGAAGTCATCGAACCGATGGGCTACGAATTGGTAGAGGTCACTTATACGACGGGAAAGGAAAAAGTGCTGACCGCTTATATCTATAAAAAAGGCGGAGTGACCTTGGACGATTGCGTGGCGGTGAACGACGCTCTGGAAGCTCCTTTGGAATTGAACGACATAACCGACGGGAAACCGTATACCCTGAACGTATCTTCGCCCGGATTGGACAGACCCGTCGTGACCGACCGCGACTTCAACCGTTCTTTGGGCGAAATTTTGGAGGCGATCCTGCTTAAACCGATCGGAAAAGCCAAAAAAATAGTAGGAGCGCTTTCTGCTTGGAACGACGATGAAATCACTTTATCGGGCGATGACGGCGAAACCTCGATCCCCAGAGCGGATATTAAAATACTCAGACCTTTCGTGGATCTGAAAAGCGCCGGCAGAGTTAAATTCAACGACGGCGATGACAAAGCGACAAACGCCTGATGGCGGACAATTAAATAAAAAATACAACTTAATAGGAGAAACGTAATGCAAAATCGCGAATTGTTCATGGCATTGGACCAGATCGAAAACGAGTACAAAATCGACAAAAACCAATTGATAGCTTCTTTGGAAGCGGGGCTTGCCTCGGCTTTCAAAAAAGAATCGGGTGAAAGCCGCTCCGTTGCGGTCAGAATGAACCCCGAAAACTTCACCATCGAATTTTTTGCTTATCAGACCGTAGTCGAAGGCGAACCCGAGGACGACAACCAGCTTTCGTTGGAAGAAGCCCGCGAAATAAAGCCCGACGCCAAGGTCGGAGAATATATCGGGGAAGTAGTTTCTCCGGACGATCTTTCCAGGATCGCTGCACAGACCGCAAAACAGGTCATCACTCAGCGTCTTAACGACGCCAAACGCGAACAGGCGATGAGCGAGATGAACGAAAAAGAAGGCGAATTGATGCAGGCGGTAGTCAGGAGGGTAGAACCTACCGGCACCGTATCCGTGGAGATCGTCGGCACTCAAATGGAAGGCGTTTTGCCTACCGGCGAACAAGTACGCGGCGAAACCTTGCATGTGGGCGACAAAATCAAAGTATACATTAAAAAGATCAGAACGGACAGCAAAGGCACTTCGCGCGTTATGGTATCGCGTTCGGCGGCAGGTTTTGTCAGAAAACTGTTCGAAATCGAAGTCCCCGAAGTCCGCTCCGGTTTGGTAAAGATAAAGAGCATCGTCCGCGAAGCCGGACAAAGGACGAAACTCGCGGTTTATTCCGACGATCCCAACATCGACTCGATCGGATCCTGCATAGGTCCTAAGGGCAGCAGGGTAAACGCCATCATCAACGAACTCAACGGCGAAAAAGTCGACGTTATACTGTATTCTTCGAATCCTTCGGAATTTATCGTCCGCGCGCTGTCCCCCGCAAAAGTGCTTATGGTACAGCTGAACGAAACCGACCAGCAGGCTCGCGTCGTAGTTCCCGACGACAAACTCTCGCTTGCGATCGGCAGAGGCGGATTGAACGCAAAACTCGCCGCCAGACTTACCGGATTTAAGATCGACGTAAAACCGTACTCCGAAGTCATCGCGGCGCTGTCCGACGAGGAACAGGCAGGCGAAGGCGAAGCCGATCAGAATACCGACGCCGAATAATGCATTGTCCCGAAAGAATGTGCGTCGTTTGTAAAAAACGGCTGTCCAAAGGCGAACTCGTGCGCGTCGTCGCCGCTCCGGACGGAGTCAAAATCGATGCGGACGGGAAATTACAGGGCAGAGGCGCATATCTATGTAAAGAATCCGTTTGCGTCGAAAGGTGCATAAAGAAAAAGGTGCTGGACCGCGTACTGAAAACGGAAGTGCCGTCAGAAATATATGAAGCGTTGCGAACTTTTGCCGACAGACAGAACTAAGCTGAAAAGCTATATCGGATTTGCATTGCGTAAACGCGCCGTAGCGTTCGGAGTCGACAATATATTATCGTCGAACGTAAAGGCGGTGCTCATAGACGGCGGTCTGAAAGAAAATTCGCGCAAGAAGCTGGCGAACAAGCTGTCCGACGCACGGATATACGAACTTAACGACATTGGCGAACTTGTCAACAATCCCGCGGTAAAAGCCGTCGGAATAACAGACAAGGAGCTTACAAAAGCTATCGAAGATATGCTAACGAAATATTAAATTAGAGGAAGGATATGTCCCAAACCACTGGTAACGAACAAAATTCCGGTATCAAGAATTTACCCGCTTTTATAGAAGCGAAGCGTCAGGCTGTCGCAAAAGCGCTGACTTTTCAGCGTAGCGCGATAACCAAGGCGAAACTGCAGCTGGAAGAACGCAAAGCCGAACTTGTAAGAAAATTCGAAGAAGAAGCGGCGTTGGCAAAGACCGCCAAAGAGGCGGAAGCTCCTTCCGCGCCTGTCGAAGTCGTAGAAGATAACGCGGCGGCATCTCCCGCGGAAACCGAAACCGTAAACGAGGCGGCAGTCAAAGTCGAAGAATCTGTTACGAAGTCCGCCGCCGAGTCTTCGGAAGAAGCGGCTGGAAAAGTTACGGAATCCGTTAAACAGGAAATTTCAAAGCCGAAGCCGGCTAAACGCGAGGTCAAACCCGAACCGGCAAAGGCGGAAAAAGACAAACCGGACGTATCCAAACAAAGACTTGCCGCGCAATCCGCCGCGGAGTCCATTATATTGGCAAAGCCCAAAAAACCGATCATAAAACCGGTAATTAAAACCTATATTCCTCCGATAGAGGAACCCAGAGGTCCCAGGAATTTCCGCGATAAAAACGGCAAACCCGCGCGTTCCAACGATAAAACCGAAACCAGCGCGGATATACTGAGGCGCGTTTCGGCGTTGGAAAAGATGACTTCTGTGTCCGGGGCGAACGCTTCCAAGGACAAGCGCAAGACTGCTACCGTTGAACGTTCCGAAGACAAAGTCAAAACCAACAGAAAGGCGATGACCAAAAAAGGTTACGTCGACGACGGCGCCGTTGTCGAATACGATGAAATGGGCGAGATCAAAAAGATCCGTACCAGAAGGACGGGAACCCAGAAAAAAGAGTTTTCCTCCGTTCAGGAAGCCCAGGCTATCGAACACGCGGTATTCACCAGGGATCAATTTACGGTAAAAGAACTTGCCGAAAAGATAGGGAAGACGGGTTCGGAAATAATCAAAAGACTGTTCCAGCTGGATATAATGAAGACGATAAACGACAATATCGATTTCGAAACGGCTGAATTGGTCGCCGCGGACTTCGGCGTTTCCATCGAACTGCAAAAGGAAGAAACCAGCGAAGAAAAGCTGATTTCCTACTTCGAAAAGGAATCTGAAGACGATCCGTCTTTGATGAAACCGCGTCCCCCGATAGTAACGATCATGGGTCACGTCGACCACGGCAAGACTTCGATTCTGGACTACATCAAAAAATCCAACGTAGCCGCGGGCGAAGCCGGCGGAATAACGCAACATATCAGCGCTTACACCACCGAAGTGCGCGGAAAACAAATTTGTTTCCTGGATACCCCCGGACACGCCGCGTTTACCTCGATGCGCGCCAGGGGCGCCAACGTGACGGATATAGTCGTAATAGTCGTAGCGGCTGACGACGGCGTAATGCCTCAGACCGTGGAAGTCATCAACCACTGCAAAGCCGCAGGCGTAAAGATGATAGTCGCCATTAACAAGATCGACAAGACGGGAGCCGATCCCGACCGCGTGCTTAGCGAATTGACGGCTCACGACATCGTGCCCGAAGAATGGGGCGGCGACGTTCCCTGCGTCAGAGTCAGCGCGAAAACCGGTCAGAACATCGATTTACTGTTGGAAAACATCCTTTTGGTGGCTGAAATGATGGATCTGAAAGCCAATCCCGACAGGAACGCGCGCGGCACCGTTATCGAAGCCCGTTTGGATAAGGGCAAAGGACCGATTGCGGTGGTCTTGGTTCAGAACGGTACTCTGAAGATCGGCGATCACATAGTTGCCGGCACCGTTATCGGAAAAGTGCGCGCCCTTCAGGACGAAAAAGGCAAAATGGTTAAAAAAGCGTTGCCTTCGACCGCAGTCGCCATTTTGGGCTTGGACGACGTTCCCGAATCGGGAGATCAGCTGTTGGCAGTAGACGACGAAAAATTGTTGAAATCCGTTGTAGCCGACCGTATCGCAAAAGAAAAGGAAAAGAAACTCCAAAGCGGCAGAATTACCTTGGACGACGTATTCCGCGGTATCGAAGAAGGCAAGCTGAAGGATCTGAACATAATCGTAAAAGCCGACGTTCAAGGCTCCGTCGAAGCCATAAAACAAAGTCTTTTGGAACTTTCCACGGACGAAGTCCGCGTCAGGATTCCTCACGCCATGGTCGGCGCGATAAACGAATCGGACGTCGTTCTCGCCGATTCGATCAACGCTATCATAATAGGTTTCAACGTGCGTCCGATAGCCGGAGCAAAAGCGCTTGCCGAGGCCAGGAACGTCGAAATCAGATTGTACCGCGTAATTTACGACGCGATCGACGACGTCACGAAGGCTATCAAAGGCTTGTCCGCTCCGAAATACAAGGAAGAATACCTCGGCAAAGCCGAAGTCCGCGCCATCTACAAGATCAGCGGCGTCGGTACGATAGCCGGATGTATGGTCGTTGACGGAAAGATAGTCAAAAACGCAAAAGTACGCCTTATCCGCGACAATATCGTCATTGCGGACACCGCTATCGATTCCCTGAAGCGTATGAAAGACAACGTAAAAGAAGTCGTTCAGGGGTACGAATGCGGCATAGGTTTGCTGAACTGTTCCGACATCAAAGAAGGTGATATAATCGAATCTTTCGAAGTTGTCGAGGATCGTTCTTAAACGGAGAACCTTTTATGAAAATAGAAAGGGTAAATTCAGAGATCAAAAAGATCTTGACGGAAATAATAGGCGAGGAGATTAAGGATCCTCGCGTTTCCGAATGTAAAATGCTGACGATAATGAACGTGGACACTTCCGCCGATCTTTCCGTGGCTTTGGTGTTCGTCAGCGTTATGGACGGAGACTCCGAAGCCGTGATAGAAGGTCTGAACGCGGCTAAGGGTTATCTGAGAAACGCTCTGTTCAAAAGGCTGAAAGTTCGTACCGTGCCGGAGCTGAAATTCGTCCTGGACACCAGCATTGACTACGGGTTCAAGATCGACAGAATTTTACAGCAATTAAAAAAAGAGGAGGAATCCGAGTAAGATGTACGAGGCTTTGTCCGCGGCAATACATTCTGCCGATAAAGTGGCGCTGTTTATGCACGTGCGCCCGGACGGCGACGCTGCCGGCAGCGCCCTTGCAACCAAACATTATCTGGAAAACCTCGGTAAAAAAGTCGATATCCTTATCGAAAATCCTCTGGAATTAAGACAGCAACTGAAGATATTGCCCGGTTTTTCCGAAATCGGTAAATGCAGATCCCGCCGTTACGACCTGGGTATCGCTTTGGATACCGCGACTTCGGCTAGATTGGGAACCAAATGCCAGGCGCTGTATTACGGAAGATGTTCGGAACACGCTGTCGTCGATCATCACGTTTCGTCGGAAGACTTCGGCGAGATCATCGTACGCGAACCCGGTGCGGCAGCCACCGCCGAAATTTTATTCAGAATTTTCAGCGAACACGACAAAAACGCTATAGATCTGAACGTGGCGACTTGCCTTTACGCGGGTATCGTCACCGATTCGGGCGCGCTGACTTTTTCGAATACTTCGGAAGAAACTCTGACGATCGCCGCAAAATTGGCTGCTTACGGCGTGGACAGGTATACCGTCGTCCAGAAACTTTTCAAAGAGGAACGCCGCGAAGTTTTCAATCTGAAATTAAGAGTGCTGTCGCGTGCGGAATTCCCCGCGCAAGGCAGATGCGGAATAATAGTTTTCAAACAAAGCGATTTTGCCGCTACCGGGACTTCCGACCTGGATACCGAAGGTTTGATAAACAACATAATCAATATAGAAGGCATTGACCTCGCGATCGCGGCGTCCGAACGCGAAGATATGAACTCCTATCAGGTTTCCGTCAGAGCGAAAAACGGCGTAAACGCCGCAAAATTCGCCGAAAAGTTCGGCGGTGGCGGTCACGTCTGTGCCAGCGGACTGAGGCTTTTGACGGGCGGCGAAGAAGGCTTGGCGGAATTGAAGAAAGCCGCAGAAGAATATTTATCCGAAAACGATCGATGATCTCCGCTTTTGTGAATCTGAATAAAGAAAAAGGCATGACCAGCGCCAAAGCCGTCGCAAAAGTTAAACGAATACTTTCCGACAAAGGGCTTCCGACGTTGAAGACGGGGCATATGGGAACGCTGGATCCCGACGGAGAGGGCGTTCTGCCCGTCGCCGTAGGCAGAGCCACCAGATTGTTCGATTACGTTACCGGCGATAAAATTTATTATACGGAATTCGTGTTCGGAAAAACCACCGACACTCTGGACGCTTCGGGGAATTTTTCCGACGTCACCGGTCCCGTTCCCGATTCCGACGCGCTGCGATCCGTCATACCTTCTTTAACGGGTAAAATTTCGCAGATCCCGCCTAAATATTCAGCCAAATCCGTGAACGGCAGGAGAGCTTACGACCTGGCGCGCGCCGGAGAAGAATTTGAATTAAAACCCAAACAAATAGAAATTTATTCCATAGATTATCTAGGAAGAGCCGACGAGGCGTTTGCGTTCCGCGTAAGCTGTTCCGGCGGTACTTATATCCGCAGCCTTTGCAGGGATATGGCGGAAAAAGCCGGAACGGTAGGGTATATGCGTTTGATCCGACGTGAAAAATGCGGCGTTTTCGAATATAAGGACGCAGTTACTTTGGATACTCTTCGCGCGGCGGACGATATCGGTAAATATCTGATCCCGATAGAATCGGCTCTGTCATATCTTCCCGTTTACGAACTCAACGGTAACCCGGAGGGCGCAAGACTTATCCTTAACGGCGTACCGTTGCGCCTTTCGGGCATGCCCGATTCGCTTTTCCGATTGAATATAGACGGAAATCTGTTCGGCTTGGGCAGAAAAGACATGGACGGTCGTTTCCAATGGGCGGTGAGGTTGACATGACTGAACAAATCGTGGCGCCCGAATACCAAAAATACCGCTTAAAAACTCAGCGCAAACGCATTATCGCTCTGGGAATGTTCGATTCCGTGCATATAGGTCACAGATCGGTCATCGAATATACCTTCGAATGCGCAAAACGACTCGGAATGACTCCGGCGATACTCACTTTCGACAACTGCTTTTTCGAAGCGCTGGGAAAAAACGAAAAACTTATCTACACGTTAAAAGAAAGAATCGGTATATTGGAAAAAATAGGATTTTCAGCTTCCGACATCCTGGTTCAGCCGTCGGATCCCGCTTTTTTGTCTATGAGCGGCGAAGAATTCGTGTCGTATTTATGCAGGCTTAACGCAGGGACGGTCGTGTGCGGCGCCGATTATCGCTTCGGAAAAGGCGGGAAATGGGGCGTCGCGGATCTGTGCCGCATTGCGCGCGGATACGGAATAAGCGCGTTCGTCTGCCCTTTGGTAAAGGAATGGGAACGCAAAATTTCTTCGTCGGATATCAGGGAATATCTGGGAATCGGCGAAGTTAAATTGGCGGCGCATTTCCTCGGAAGACTTTTCGGAGTGACGGGCGAAGTTGTGCACGACAGAGGAGTCGGAAAGAGCTTCGGACTGCCCACCGCGAACATAATTACCGACGAAAGGAAGCTGCTGCCTGCGGACGGAGTTTACGATACCAGGGTCGTGATAGGCGGCAAAAAACTTCCGGCAGTCACTAACGTGGGCTCCAGACCGACATTCGGAGAAGGTAAAAGGGCGATCGAAACGCACATTATCGATTTTGACGGAAATATATACGAACAGGAAATCACCGTACTGTTCGTGGAACGCCTGCGCGGAATTTTCAGATTCGACACCAAGGAAGAATTGCGTATGCAAATACTTTCCGATATCGAAACGGTAAAACGTAACGCAAAAGAAAACAAAATTATATAAAGGAACCCGTTATGATCAAATTCGGAGTAGCCGGAAATTCGCAAAGTTTTTACGATGAAGGTCATCAGACAACGTCGGAAGCCGCAAAATGGTGCGCGGAGCGCGGAATTGACGTTTTCGAATATTCCTTCGGCAGAGGAGTCACGATGAACGAAGCCACCGCGAAAGCGTTGGGCAAGGCATTCAAAGAAAACGGTGTGGAACTGACCGTTCACGCGCCGTATTTCATAAATTTTTCCAATACCGATCCGGAGATGATCGCAAAATCGATAGGATACGTGCTGTCTTCTTGTAAAAAAGTACGCGACTTCGGCGGCAACAGAGTGGTCGTACATCCGGCAACGCAAGGTAAGCTGTCCAGGACCGAAGCCGAACTGATAATGTTGGACAACGTAAAAAGATTGCACGACGCGCTGGGGGAAAAAGGATATTCCGATATAAAAATTTGTTTTGAAACGATGGGCAAGACGGCGCAGATGGGCACGTTGGACGAAATTATAAAAATCGTTTCGCTTTTCGATCAATATTATCCCTGCATAGACTTCGGACACATTAACGCAAGGGAGCAGGGTATTCTAAATAAAGCCGATAATTATAATACTCTACTTCAAAAAATGTTAGATTTTCTACCCGAAACTAAAGTTTTTAATATGCACGTGCATTTCAGTAAAATCCAATACGGAGCAAAGGGAGAAATTCGGCATCTGACTTTCGGCGACGAAATTTACGGTCCCGATTACCGTCCTTTGATGGAATTATTCTTCGGTTTCGGAATGTCGCCGTACATAATCTGCGAATCCGACGGAACTCAGGCGGAGGATACGCTTGAAATGAAAAGGTACTATTTTTCTTTGAAATAAAACGTAGCGGAAAATTTATTCCGGAAGGCAGGATTATCGGCGGCAGGATCGGGGGATCCCGCCGCTTTTTTTACGGAAGCAGATCGAAAATGTTGTCGTCCGATATTCCGGTTATATAAGAATCCGGGATACGGCCCAATACTATGTCTTCCGCCAGGACGAAAT
The DNA here is from genome assembly GCA_944371785.1 of uncultured Clostridia bacterium. Classification (GTDB taxonomy): domain Bacteria; phylum Bacillota; class Clostridia; order Christensenellales; family DTU072; genus Stercoripulliclostridium_A. The sequence goes on from CALVXZ010000006.1 coordinate 15,478, forward strand.
CCATACTGACCGTTACGTCTTCCGCGTCCAGCGGCACCAACATTCTTACCGTGCCCGTGACGCGCATTATCAATCTGTGAATGGTTTGGTTTATGCCTTCGGTGTAATAATAGGAACCTATCGATACGTTTACGACTCCGACCGGGGCGATGTTTATCGACAAGGGGTGACCTTTGTCCGCAAGTACCGATAACCCCGTAAACGCTCCCGTGGGTATCTCCACGTCGTAATCGGTAATTTTGTTCATTGCCTTTTGCATTGCCTCCTGGGCATAGATAGTCAATGAATTTATTGCCGGAGTATTGGCTTTTATCAGGGTTATTTCGCCGGCGTCGTTTTTGTCGTAGCTGAAAAATTCGCCGTAAAACTTGGAAAAATTCTTTATTTTTGAGTTTGCTTCAATAAACGCCGACACGGTCAGCGCCTGGATGTCGGCTTCGGCAAGCTCTTTTACCAAGGGCTTCGCAACCGATTCGAAATATCCGATAACGGCGGCGATGACCGCAATCAGTACCGCAAGCGCGGCGATGAGTTTTAACCGCCTCAGTTTTTTCGCGCTTAACGCCATAATTTAATATATGTTTAAATTTTATTACGCGTGCAATTAATTGCAAAATAATTCGGCAGGTTGTATAATCATTATAATTTCATTCAGGAGAAAGGTATGTCAAACGACGAATTAAAAGAACTTTTTAAGGAGCAGCTGCAAATTATAGAGGCTGCGCCCGTTTCCGATGACGTCAAAAAACTTCTGACCGACAGATCGGAAGGCGTTATCGAAGAACTTGCCGCGTTGAAAGACAAGACCGACAGGCGCGACGTAGAAAACTTCAGAGTCAAACACTTCGGTAAATCCGGAGATATAACGGAATTGACCCGACTTATCGGAAAAGCTCCCGTCGAATCCAAAAAAGCAACCGGAGCCGTAGTCAACGGGATAAGGAACTTCTTTGAAAAGATGTTCACGGAAGCGGAAAAGGAATTTTCCGAACGCGAATATGCCGCCCGTATACGCGACGAGGCGTTGGACGTCACTTTGTCGCGTTCGAATCTAAACGAGGAAACAGGGGCTCTGAATCCTATTTCAATCGTTAAAAACGACATAGTTTCCATCTTCGCCGGAATGGGCTTCAGCGTTGTGGACGGTCCTGAAATTGAATTTACCAAATATAATTTCGAATTGCTGAACATTCCCGAAGATCACCCGGCAAGGGATCCCGGGGATTCGTTTTACATCAATCCCGAAATTTTGCTGCGCACGCAGACTTCCTGCGTTCAGGCAAGGACGATGCTTGAATCCAAACCGCCTATCAGAGTGGTGTGCCCGGGTAAAGTGTACCGCCCCGACGAGGACGCGACTCACAGCCCGATGTTTCATCAGATAGAAGGTCTTGTCGTTGACGAAAACGTCACTTTAAAGGATCTGAAAGCCGTTTTGGAACAGTTTGCGCGCCGTTTCTTCTCCGAAAACACGAAGGTCCGTTTCCGTCCTTCGTTCTTTCCGTTCACCGAACCCAGCGTCGAAGTCGACCTCAGTTGCGCAATGTGCGGAGGAAAGGGCTGCCGACTGTGCAAAGGCACCGGTTGGTTGGAGCTTTTGGGCGCGGGCGTAGTCAATCCTGCCGTATTCGATATGTGCGGCATCGATTCGAAGAAGTATTCCGGATTTGCTTTCGGAATGGGGCTGGAGCGCGCCGCAATGGTTAAATACGGCATACCCGATATGCGTCTGCTGTTCGACAACGACAAACGCATTCTCAGCCAATTCAAATAGGAGGAAGTATGTTAGTTCCGATTAAATGGTTGAACGATTTTGTAGACGTTTCAGGCATTTCTCCCGAAGAAATCGCCGATAAATTGGTGTCCTGCGGCTTTGAAGTCGAGGAAATAATAGATCTTTCGAAAGACGTTACGGGCGTCGTGACCGCAAGAATAGACTCCGTAAGCAAACATCCCAACGCCGACAAGCTTATTGTTTGCGAAATCACGGCAGACGGTAAATACACCGTTGTTACGAACAACTCCCGGCTGAAACCCGGCGACATAGTGCCGTTCGCAAAGGACGGAGCCAAACTCCACAGCGGCACCGTCATCAAAAAAGGCGAGGTTCGCGGCGTTTTGTCCGACGGTATGTTTACCGGCGGAAAAGAACTTAATCTTACCGAAGGCGACGTAAAAGGCGCCGGCGAGGATAAAGTTTTGGTTTTACCGCAGGATACTCCCGTGGGCGTTGACGTAAACAAGGCGTTGGAATTGGACGATATAGTATTGGATATCGGCATCACCGCAAACCGTATAGACGCGAACGGGATCTTGGGAATAGCCCGTGAAGTCGCCGCGGTTACGGGGCGCGAACTGAAAATGCCTTCCGATTATATCGACCTTCCCGAAGGCAACGATATCGGCAAAAAACTGAGCATCGTCAACGAAGCTCCCGATCTTTGTTTCAGATATTTCGCGGCTATGGTCACCGACGTAAAGATCACCGAATCCCCGACGTATATCAAACGCAGATTGAAAGCCGCAGGCTTGCGTCCGATAAACAATATCGTAGATATCACGAACTATATTCTTTTGGAAGTCGGGCAGCCGATGCACGCTTTTGACCTTTCGACCATAAAAGGCGGAAAGATAGTCGTAAGACGCGCCAAGGAAAACGAAAAGATCGTCGCCTTGGACGGCAAAGAATATACTCTTTCCCCCGAAAATCTTGCGATCTGCAACGCCGAAGAGCCTATGGCGATCGCCGGAGTGATGGGCGGAGCCGGATATTCCATCTTCGACAATACCACCGAAGTGGTTTTCGAATCCGCGGGCTTCAAGCGCGATTCCGTCAGAAGGACGTCGCGCAGCCTGGGGTTGTCTTCCGATTCTTCGCAGAGATTTTCGAAAGGTATCGACCGGTATTCGCAGCTTATGGGTTTGAAAAAAGCCGTCGGTATGGTAGTCGAAAACGGTTGGGGTAAAGCCGTCGCCGGCACAATAGACAGCTACCCCGAACCCTTACCCGAAAAGACTGTTGAATTTACGGCTTCGGACATCGAAAAGATACTCGGTATCTGCGTTCCGGAAGATAAGATCCTGTCGATATTGAATTCTCTTTCGATCCCGACAGAACTTTCCGACGGCAAATTTGCTTCGAAGATACCCGGATTCCGCGAAGATATAGTCGGCGTAAACGACATCGCCGAAGAAGTCATCAGAATGTACGGATACGATTCTTTCCCGTCAGATTCCAAAATGTACGGCGCGCTGATCACCGGAACGGTCACCAAACAACAGGCAAACGCGAAAAAGATCGCTTCGTTTATGGTGGGAGCAGGGGCTTACGAAACTCTGACTTATTCTTTCATCACGCCTAAATCCTTCGATATGCTGGGGCTCCCGGCGGACTCCTTGCAAAGAAAAGCCGTCACTTTGTTGAATCCTTTGGGCGAAGATTATTCGGTAATGCGTACCTCTATGGCACACAGTATGCTGAAAGCACTGGCGACAAACGTCATCAGAAGAAACAAATCCGTCAGACTGTTCGAAATTTCAAAGGTGTTCATTCCCGAAACTTTGCCGTTGACGGACAAATTGCCCGTTGAAAAGAACATACTCGTTTTCGGAGCATACGGCGCGGCGGAGGACTTCTATTCGGTTAAAGCCGTTTTGGAAGCGTTGTTCGATTACCTCAGGATATCGGTCGATTTCTCCGCAGGTACTCTTTCGCATATGCATCCCACCAGGACCGCGCTGATTTCCGCAGACGGCAGAAACATCGGCTACGTCGGCGAAGTATCCGACAAAACCGCCGCGGCTTACGGCATAGACAAGAGGGTGTATCTCGCCGAAGTAGACGCAGATTACCTCGAAACTTTCGCAAAGGATTATTCCGGATTCAAAGTCATTTCCAAATATCCTTCCGTCGAAAGGGATCTGGCTTTGGTGACCGACGAAAACGTCGAGGCGAAAAAGATCCTTTCCGCCATACGCGAAGCCGCCGATACCGAACTTCTGACGGACGTAAGTATCTTTGACGTCTTCCAGGGCGCGAACCTGAAAGAAGAAGGTAAAAAATCGGTCGCGGTGCGTCTGACTTTCCGCAGCAACGAACGCACTCTGGTGGACGACGAAGTCGTAAAACTTATCGACGGTATATTGGTTAAATTACAATCGTCTTTGGGAATAAAGCTAAGGTAATGCTCGAAAAAACGCTGAAAGCTTTGGAATTTAATAAAATTTTGGCGGAGATAGCGGCAAAAGCTTCTTCGGTTCCTGCGCGCGAAGCCGTTATGGAAATTCGCCCGTACAACGATCCGCAGTATATAGAGGAGCTTTTGGAAGAAGTCGCCGAAGCCGACAGGATAGCTTTCGAATACGCTACGAATCTTTCTTTCGCTTTCGACGACATCGGCGCCATCCTGGACAAAGCCGAAGTCATGAGCGTATTGACGATGGGAGAACTTCTTCGCGTTTCGAAGATGCTCCGCGTCGCATATTCCGTCAAAAATTCCATAGCCAAGGTCCCCGACGATTCGTTGACGCGGCTGAAAAGGATAGCGGCTTCCGTTTATACCGACAAACAGTTGGAAGAAAGCATAGAATCGGCTATCGTTTCCGATACCGAAATGCACGACAGGGCTTCCGAGGAACTTCGCGCAATAAGGATCCGTATCCGTAAAGCCGGCGAACAAATCAAATCCAAACTGTACACTTATATAACTTCGCCCGCTTACGCTAAGTATCTGCAGGACAACATCGTGACGGTGCGCGGCGACAGATACGTCATTCCCGTAAAAGCCGAATGGAGATCGGCGATCCCGGGATTGGTTCACGATCAAAGCGGCAGCGGTCAGACGCTGTATATCGAACCGATGGCGGTAGTCGAACTAAACAACGCGCTGAAAACGTATCTGTTGGAAGAACAAGCCGAAATAGAACGTATTTTGCGCGCTTTTACTTTAAAAGTCAGCGTTGCCGCCGATCAGATAAGGGACAGCTTTACAAAGATCGTCAAATTGGATACCGTATTCGCAAAGGCGTATTACGCAAACGCGATACGCGGTGTAAAACCCGTAATGAATACGGACGGTATCGTAGATATTTCTAAAGGCAGACATCCGCTGATAGACCCCCAAAAAGTCGTTCCTACCGATATAAACCTCGGAAAGAACTTTGATTTGCTGTTCGTAACGGGCCCCAACACCGGGGGCAAAACGGTGGCTCTGAAATTGGTGGGGCTTTTGACGGCAATGGCCATGTCGGGCATCTTCGTTCCTTGTTCGGAAGCCGTTCTGAATATATTCGACGAAGTTTATTGCGATATCGGCGACGAGCAAAGTATCGAACAAAGTCTGTCGACTTTTTCGTCGCATATAGCCAACATTTCAAGTTTTATCGATAAACTTAACTCAAATTCTTTGGTCCTTTTGGACGAACTTGGCGCAGGTACAGATCCAACCGAAGGCGCGGCTCTGGCAATGAGCATTTCTCAGTATATAAAGGAGCGCGGATCCAAAGCAGTCATCACGACGCACTATAACGAATTAAAAGAATACGCGGTCGTCACTCCCCGTGCGGAAAACGCGTCGATGGATTTCGATCCGCTGACGTATTCGCCCACATACCGGCTGATAGTCGGCACTCCCGGCGTTTCGAACGCGCTGTTGATCGCGGGCAAATTGGGGCTGCCGGCAGAGATCGTAGAAAATGCGAAAGCCGGTATAGCCGAAGGCAAATTGGACTTTGAAAACGTCATCAGTTCTATGGAAGAAGCGCGTCACAACGCAATGGAAAACGAAGAAAAGTCCAACGAAATGTTGAAACAAGCCGAAAAAACCTTGAAAGAAGCCGAGCGCGAACGCGACAGGCTGTATGTTCAGCGCGAGAAATTGAACGAAAACGTCAGAAAGGAAACAAAGCGGCTTGTGGAAGAAGCCATGGGCGAAGCCAACGAAATAATCTCCGCGATGCGCGCGCTCCTGGACGAGCCGACCGAAGCCGATCTGTTCAAGGCAAGAAAGCTTAAAAAATCGTTGGAAAAATACGTCGTAAACGAAGACAACGAGTTTATGGGCTTCGGCGAGGAGGCGGACGGAGATATCCGCGAAGGGGACGCCGTCTTGGTAAAACCGCTGAAAGCCGAAGGGATTGTCAGCAAAATAGATTACCGCAAAAACTCTGCCGTCGTCGCTTTGGGCAAGATGAATTCCGTTTTCAAACTCGACGTCCTTCAGAAACTCAAAAAAAGCAAGAGGCAGGAATCTGTGACTGCGGTGCATACGCCGCGGAAGCTGGACAACGAATCTTTTTCGCCGGAACTCAATCTGATAGGGCTGACTTCCGCCGAAGCGCGCGTCGAATTGCAGAAATATTTGGATAAAGCTGTTTTAAAGGGCGTTAACGAGCTGCGGATAATCCACGGCTACGGCACGGGAAAATTAAGAGAAACCGTCAGAAATTATTTAAAAACCTGCTCTTTCGTGGAATCTTACCGCGACGGCGTTTACGGCGAAGGCGAAAGAGGGGTCACCATAGTGAGGCTGAAATGATATATTTCGACAACGCCGCTACAACCCCGGTAATAAAAGAGGCTTTGGACGAAGCCAATCTTTATTTTACGGAAAAATATTTCAATCCGTCGGCATTGTATCACGCCGGGTTGGAGATCAAAAACGATCTTAATTCCGCAAGGCGCGTTCTTTTGAACGGTTTGGGCGCGGAAGGAAAGATTTATTTTACTTCCGGCGGCACCGAATCCGATAACCTGGCTTTCTTCGGAACGAAAAAGCGTAAAAACTCTGTTGTAATAATCTCTGCCGCGGAACACGCGGCGGTCTATCAATCGGCGATCAGCCTGAAAAACCAAGGCTTCGATATAAGGATCGCGCCCGTAGACACATCGGGAAAGGTTGACGAAACGCGTTTCGGCAATCTGCTGTCGGAAGACGTGTCGTTGGTTTCGATAATGCACGTTTCCAACGAAACGGGCGCGATCAACGATATAAACAAGTTGGCTGAGATGACAAAACGCGTTCAGCCGAAGGCTTTATTTCATTCCGACGGAGTACAAGCCGGAGGAAAGATCCGCGTCCGTTTGGGCAGATTTATCGACCTGTATTCGCTTTCTGCGCATAAAATAGGCGCCCCGAAGGGCACCGGAGCGATATTCGCCGCTAAAAACGTACACCTCAGCCCGGTGGTCGTAGGCGGCGGTCAGGAAGAAGGCGTTCGATCCTCCACGGAAAACACCGCGGGAATAATGGCTTACGCAAAGGCTTTCACTGCGGCGGCTTCGGTTTTGGACGAAAGCCTGAAAAACGTTGCCGCGATACGCGATTACATTTTTGCGGAGTTGTCCGCCTTCGACGATATAAAAATCATTTCCGATAAAAGCGGCAGTCCTTATATAATGTCTTTTGCGTCCGGAAGCCTGCGCGGCGAAGTGTTGCAGCACGCCCTCGAAAGAAAAGATATAATTGTCGGTACGGGCTCGGCTTGCTCTTCCAACAAAGCCACCAGAAGAATACCGGAAGCCTTGGGACTTACGGGAAAATTTGCGGAAGGCATTCTCAGATTAAGCTTTTCGCGCTTTTCTACTATGGACGAAGCCCGCTCGTTTATGACCGCCTTTACCGAAATTTACAAGGAGTTGAAAAAATATGTCGGTTGAATATAACTGCATTCTGATTCGCTTCGGCGAGATCTTTTTGAAAGGAAACAACAGAAAATACTTTGAGGATTTGCTGATAAACAACATCAAAGCCGCTCTTAAACCTTTAAAATATACATTTTTAAGATCGCAGGGGAGATATTACGTCGAAGACTTCGATAATGCGGACGAGATCATTCAGAGATTGAAAAAGGTCTTCGGTATCCACTCCGTATCCCCGGCTCTGAAAGTTAAAACCGACAAGGAAACTCTGTTCGAAGCGGCTGTCGGTATGTCGCCGATGAGCGGTAAATTCCGCGTGACGGTAAAGCGCGCCGACAAAAGACTTCCCTTTACTTCCGCGGAAATGGCGGGCAATATCGGCGGCGCGCTGTTAAGGGCGTCGGGCGGAAAGCTGAAGGTCGATTTGTTCGATCACGACTTCGATCTGAACGTTGATATCCGCGACAACGGCTATTCTTATCTGTTTTACGACAAAATTCCGTGTGCGGGCGGCTTACCCGTGGGCTGCAGCGGCAGCGGAATGCTGCTGTTGTCCGGAGGCATAGATTCCCCGGTTGCCGGCTGGCTGATGGCAAAACGCGGCGTAAGATTGCACGCGGTACATTTCCATTCATTCCCGTATACAGGCGAACCTGCGCTGCAAAAGGTAAAAGACCTCGCCGAAAAGCTCTCCAAGTACACCGGTCAGGTCAATCTGCACGTCGTACCTTTTACCGCAATTCAATACGCCATTCACGAAAACTGCCCGGCTTCTTTCATGATAACCATTATGAGGCGTTTTATGATGCGTATCGCCGAAAAAATCGCCGCAAAAGAAGGCTGCGGCGCCTTGATTACGGGTGAAAGCCTGGGACAGGTCGCAAGCCAGACGATGCAAAGTATGAACGTAACCAATTCCGTCGTTAAACTTCCCGTTTTCAGACCCGTAGTGGCATTCGATAAGGAAGAGATCATAGACATCGCTCAAAAAATAGATACTTTCGAAATTTCTATCAGACCTTACGAGGACTGCTGTACCGTATTCTTGCCAAAGAACCCGGTGATCCGTCCCAAAATTTCCGAAGCGGAGGAATACGAAAAAGCTTTGGATATAGACTCTTTGGTGGAAAAAGCCGTGGCGGATACCGAAGAACTGATAATCACTCCCATGACCGAATAAGTTATACGAATTGAAACGCGAAAAGCGCCTTCACGGCGCTTTTTTTATAGGAAAAATTCAAACAGGGGAGTCTGTTTTTAAAACTTTATCCGAAAATCGAATTATTTTTAAACCTGTTTCGGAAAATTCCGTCAAAGCGGTTTTCGCGGAAAAGAAAGACGATTTTCGGGTCGCTTTCCGCAACGAAAACTCCGTCTGAGGTTTCTGCCGCCAATCGGTATCCGACAAATCCGAATCCGTATTCGGGAACGGCAACTTCCACAAAACCCTGACCGGGTTCGGCGCGGTAGACCTCGTTTCCGTTAAGATCGCTTACCTTTATGACGAATTTGTCGTCGGCTGTAAAAGAAACGGACAGTTCTCCGTCACCGCGGCGCACCGCAAAATCGGTCGGCAAAGGATCGTCGAAATAACAGGACGTTTCGGGCAGGAGATTTTCGTTAAACATCGCGGTTTTCCTGTATTCATAAGGCGTATTCTCGCCTGCAAGGTTCAAAATATGATAGTTATCATATAAATACCCGTCGATATCGGCATAAATTATTCCTTCCGGAGGAGTAAATCCGACTTCGCTTAGAGGTATTGTCTGCAATATCTTTAATGCCAGAAGCGACGGAAGTCCGCCTCCCGTAACGCTAAGCGGCATACTTTTCCCGTAGCAGGAGGATATCGAAGTATATTCCGGAGTATAAGCGGCGCACCAGGCGTCGTAGTTTGCGTCAGAATCGCCGTTCGTCCCCGTTTTCGCCGCTACACAACCTATAGAAGAAAGTTTTTTCGCGGTGCCGCTTTCGGCTGTCTTTTCCAGCATATAAGTCATCATATATGCCGATTCCTCGGAAACGGCTCTGGTTTGTACGGCTTCGTTTTTATAAACGGTTTTGCCGTCTTTTTCGATGCTTTTGATGAAAGTAAGCTGTTTATGGACTCCTCCGCACGCTAAAGTCATATATGCTTCGCCCAATTCAGTCACGGTAACTCCGTCGGTCATTCCGCCCAAAACCGTCGGAAGACCGTCCTTTTCGTTAAAACGCAATCCGAACCTTTCGGCAAAACTTTTAGCTCCGTTTATTCCGAATTCGTTCGCAAGTTTAACGGCAGGCGCGTTAGCGGAACTCATAACGGCTTCCGTAAGCGAACACCAACCCGAATATCTATCCATATAATTTTTCGGTGAATATCCGTTAAAATCGGTTTTTTGATCTAAAATCGGAGTGAAAGGAGAATATTTCCCGGATTCCAACGCCGGCAGATATGCCAGAAACGGTTTCAACGCCGATCCCGGCGAACGGCGGAATTCCATCGGATCGAAAGAAGAATCGGAATCGTACGCAACGATGCCGCCGGATCTATTGTCGGCTATCAATTCGGTAGAATTGACGCCGTCCGTGCTGAAACTTTCACCGTTACGGATTTCGTAAACGTTCCTTTGTAACTTTGAATCCAGATAGGTATTGACGACGTATCCGCCCGTAAACAGCGATTTTTCGGATATACCCAATATATCCGCCGCTTCCTCGGCGGCGCTTTCGGCATATTTCAGATAAGGATTATCCGAGGCTGTCGTATCCGGTTCCGAGTAACCTTCGGCGACGGCGGCGTTATATTCGGTTTCGTCGATATATCCTTGATCTTTCATAAGTTTAAGCACAAGATCCCGTCTTTCAAGAGCGTTTTCGACCGAATTCAAAGGAGAATTCTTTTTCGGATTTTTGACTATACCGGCAAGAATTGCCGCTTCCGACAAGCTGACGTCGGAAGGTTTTTTGTCAAACAGCCGTTCGGTAGCCGCTCTGACGCCGTACAACGAATGCCCGAAGTAAATTGTATTCAGATACATTTCCATTATCTGATCTTTCGAATACCTTTTTTCTATCTGTTTTGCAAGTTTTGCTTCCTTTAATTTTCTGACGATCGATTTTTCGTTGGTCAATATGGCGTTTTTTGCAAGCTGTTGGGTAATGGTAGAGCCGCCTTCTTTCATATAACCGGCTTTTATATTATTAATCAGCGCGCCGGCTATACGCCTGTAGTCCAATCCGTGATGAGAATAAAACCTTTTGTCTTCCAAAGCCACGAACGCATTTACTATATGCGGAGAAATTTCGTTCAAAGGAGCGACGATTTTGTATTCGGCAGGGAGCGTTATCGGATCTCCGCATACGTCTGTAAACTTTGTTTCTTCCGCATATACTTCAAGTTCGTTTTTGTTTAAATTTATATCCTTTGTAACGATAACATAGAAAATTACTCCTCCGAGTATTATGAAAACAAAGCTAATTAATAATACTAACGCTGTAATTTTTAATGCTTTTTTGGCTTTCATCGAATATTATTGTGTATCGAAGCCGAAAAAATATGCTTGCTTTCGGTGCGGATAAGATATATACTATTATAGTATGAATTACTATTATATTGAAACGTTCGGTTGTCAGATGAACGTTCACGAATCCGAAAAACTTGCGGGAATATTGGAAAGCAGAGGTTTGACGGCGGTTTCGGGCGCCTCCCGTGCAGACGTAATTGTTTTTAATACCTGTTGTATACGCGACACCGCCGAAAAGAAGATCGAAGGAAACATCGGCGAATTAAAGGCGTTAAAGCGTAGCCGTCCCGATCTGATAATCGTCATTTCGGGATGTATGACGCAACAAGCCGGCAGAGCCGAAGCCTTAAAAAAGCGTTTCCCGTTCATCGATATTATTTTGGGGACAAACAACCAATACGAATTGGGCGAAAAAATAGATGCTTTGTTAAAGGCAGGGAAAAAGATCATTTCGATAGATAACGCAGATAAACCTGCCATTTCGGAAGAAGTTCCCGTTTTCAGGACCTCTTTCCCGAACGCCTGGATAAATATTATGTACGGGTGCAATAATTTTTGTACATATTGCATCGTTCCTTATGTGCGCGGCCGCGAAAGGAGCAGGGATCCGGAACGTATTATTTCGGAAATAAGATCTGCGGTAAACGAAGGATACAAGGAAATTACTCTGTTGGGTCAAAACGTCGATTCTTACGGATCGGATTTGGATTCCGGAATGAATTTTTATAAACTTTTACAAAAAATCGCCGAAATCGACGGCAAATTCCGCGTACGTTTTATGACCTCGCATCCGAAAGACCTTTCGGAAGAAGTAATTAAACTGATATCGGAACATCCGAATTTTTGTAAAAACATTCATCTTCCCGTACAATCCGGTTCCAACGCCGTTTTAAAGAAGATGAACAGAAAATATTCGCGCGAACGCTACCTGGAACTTATCGGATATATCAGAAAATATATGCCCGAAGCAGGTATAACCACCGATATCATGGTGGGTTTTCCCGGCGAAACCGACGCGGATTTCGCCGACACTATGGATCTGGTCGAAAAGGTGCGTTTCCAAAACGCTTTTACTTTCGTATATTCGCCGCGTAACGGAACTCCGGCTGCCGCGATGGAACAGATACCTGCGGATATAAAAAAGTCCAGGATCACGCGTTTGGTGGCTCTGCAAAATTCCATAAGCGACGAAATAAGCCTTGATTATCTTGGAAAAACCTATGAAATTCTGATCGAAGACGAGGAAGGCGGTATCTGCGCAGGCAGAACCGATTCGGGCAGATTGGTGCGTTTTCCGGGAGATAAGGAAGATATCGGAAAGTTCGTTAACGTAAAAATCACAAAAAACAAGGCGTCTTCGCTGTACGGAGAAAAAGTATGAAGGCTCAAAACAAGATGTCGCCGATGATGATGCATTATCTGTCGGTAAAGAAAAGCTACCCCGATACGATATTAATGTACCGCCTGGGCGATTTTTACGAGATGTTTTTTGACGACGCCAGGGAAGCCAGCAAGATATTGGATCTGACTCTTACAGGCAGGGATTGCGGATTGGAGGAGCGTGCGCCCATGTGCGGAGTGCCGTATCATGCCGTCGAAAATTATATCGCAAGATTGATAAAAGCCGGCAAAAAAGTGGCTATTTGCGAACAATTAACCGCGCCGGGAGATCAGAAAGGTATGGTAAAACGTGACGTCGTGCGCGTTCTGACGGCAGGCACCGTGACCGGCGATCAGATGATCGCGGCGGACGATTTCAATTACCTGGCTTCGTATGTTTCCTGCGGCGAAAAAGAGGGTCTGGCGTGGCTGGATCTGACGACGGGAGAATGTTCCGTATTTAAACCCGGTAAGGTATCCGCATCGGAAAAATTGCTTACTTTAGCGCCGAAAGAGATAATAGCGAACGAAAAAGGCAGGGAATTTCTGATCGATTCCGACGCCGTGCAAAGCGGAAAACTGCCTAAACCGGGATCGCATTACGAGTACGCTTTTTCGGAAGAAAACGCCGAGGAAACCTTGAAAAAATTTTTCGGGGTATACTCGATTTCGGCTTTGGGATTGGAACGCGGAGCGTCCGTAATGGCTTTGGGCGGATTGATAGATTATGTAACCGCCACCCAAAAACAGCATTTGGATCATATAGAAACTCCGAAAGTCATAGACGACGCGGAGGAAATGTTCATAGATTTCAATACGGTAAGGAACCTGGAACTTACGGAAACCTTGTTCGACCGCACCAAAAACGGGAGTCTGTTGGGCGTGATGGATAAGACCTGCACGAATATGGGCGCAAGGGCTTTAAAACATTCGATTTTACATCCGTTTTCCAAACTCTCGGATATCGAAAAAAGGCTGGACGCCGTCCAGGAAATATTCGATAACCCCAATTATGCCGCCGATCTTCGCGAAATATTAAAGGATATACGCGATATCGAACGCCTGAGGAACAAGATCGCTTACAACACGATCAATCCGCGCGAATGCAGGGCGATTTTGTCGTCGTTGGAAGCCATAAAGGCGTTAAAAACTGCTTTAAAACCTTTCAAAAGCGCAAAATTAACTTCCATTTACGAAATAATAGATCCTTTGGAAGATTTGTCAGACACTCTTTCGTCCGTTCTTTCGGAAGACCCGCCCGTTTCGGTTTCCGAAGGCGGAGTAATACGCGAAGGCTATTCGGAAGAATTGGATAAGCTGCGCAGCGCAAAAAGCTCCGCAAAGGATTGGCTGTCCGAATACGAAGCAAAAGAACGCGAAAATACCGGGATCAAACAGCTGAAAGTAGGATATAACAAAGTTTTCGGATATTACATAGAAGTCAGCAACGGCAATCTGGGGCTGGTGCCTATCAGGTTCCAAAGGAAACAGACCCTGACCACCGGCGAAAGGTTCATCACCGAGGAACTTAAGGAAATGGAAGAAATAATCCTTGGCTCCGACGAAAAAGCTCTGAGGATAGAACAGGAGATATTCGACAAGCTGAAAGCACGTCTGAAAACAGCGCTGACCGCGTTACAGATGAACGCTTACGCAACGGCGGAATGCGATCTGATACAAAGTCTTGCCACGCTTGCAAAGCAAAACGGATATACTCGTCCAAAGACCGATCTTTCCGGCGAAATAGTCATTAAAAACGGCAGACATCCCGTTATAGAATCAATAAAAAAGCGTTCGGAATACATTCCAAACGACGTAATTATGGATAAAGATTCGCGAATTTTGGTGATAACGGGACCGAATATGGCGGGAAAATCGACGTATATGCGGCAAGCCGCTCTGATCGTGTTGATGGCACACATGGGTTCATTCGTTCCTGCCGAAAAAGCGCGGATAGGGTTGGTGGACAGGATATTTACCAGAGTCGGCGCCGGGGACAACCTTGCCTCCGGTCAATCCACGTTTATGGTCGAAATGACCGAAATGGCAAACATTCTGAACAACGCCACCGATAAAAGCCTTATCGTTTTGGACGAAGTCGGCAGAGGTACTTCGACGATAGACGGACTTTCGATAGCCTGGGCGATAGTGGAACATTTATCGTTGAAGCTGAAAGCCAAAACGCTTTTTGCGACACATTATCACGAGCTTGCCGAATTGGAAAGCACTCTGCCGTCGTTAAAAAATTACCACGTTCTGGTGAAAGAATCGGACGGAACCGTAACTTTCCTATACAAAATCGCGCGCGGAAGCGCAAATAAATCCTTCGGAATAGAAGTCGCGGAACTTGCCGGGATAAAAAAGGAAATAACCAAACGCGCGGCGTTCGTGATGCAGGCGATAGAGGATACTTCCGGGGCGGGGCTGAAAAAACGCATTTCCGACCGACCCGGCGAAGACGCCGTACCCAGCGACGAACAGATCGCGCTGTTCGCGGAGGATTCCAGGTTGGGAAAAGTCGAAGCCGTTTTGAAAGACGTCGACGTCAACTCGATAACTCCCGTGCAATCGTTGACTATACTTTCGGAGCTGGTTTCGATAGTAAAGCCAAAGCGCAGAAAAGGATCTAAGGCATAAAATATATCGATAACGGAAAAAGTCTATGAAAATAAACCTATTAAGCAGTGAAGTTTATAACAGAATTTCCGCAGGGGAAGTCGTGGAGAACCCCGCGTCGGTGGTAAAGGAATTGGTAGAAAACGCTATCGACGCCGGCGCGACCGATATCTGCGTACGCGTAGAGGACGGCGGCATAAAAACCATCGAGGTTTCGGACAACGGTTTCGGTATAGAAAAATCGGAGCTTCCGAAAGCGCTTTTGCCGCACGCGACAAGCAAAATAGAATTTGCCGACGATCTGGACACGATAGCGACATTGGGTTTCAGGGGCGAAGCTTTGGCGTCAATTTCCGCAGTATCCGAAATAGAGATACTGACGAAAGCCACCGGCGAGGAATGCGGTTCCAGGCTTTATTCCAAAAACGGAGTCACCGAAGTTACCGACTGCGCAGTTTCAGGCGGCACTTCGGTAACCGTCAGAAATCTGTTTTTCAACACTCCTGCGCGTTATAAGTTTTTGTCCTCGAAAAGCGTCGAGGAAAACAAGATAACCCGTCAGATGTTTATGCTGATCCTTGCTAATCCCGATATCGCTTTCAGGTACTATGCGGACGGTTCCGCGGTATACGCTTCTTCGGGAGAAGGCTTGAAATCGGCGATAAGTTCGGTGTTTTTGCCGCAGATTTACGAAAGAATGTTGGAAATAAAGCCGTACAGATCTCCCGAGAACATCACGGTTTCGGGATATATCGGTTCATACGAGGTGTTTAAAAACAACCGTACACAGCAGATATTCGTATTGAACGGCAGAGTCATTTCCGATCAGATGCTGTCCGGGACGGTTCTGAACGCCTACGGCGAAAGAATGATGGCAAGGTGTTTCCCCGTGTTCGTCATCGAAATAGTTATGCCGTTTTCTGAAGTCGACGTCAACGTCCACCCAAATAAACGCGAAGTACGCTTTGCTTCACCCAGGAAGGTCTATTCCGCGGTATACCGCGCCGTACAGAACACGCTTTCCGAATACGAAGAAAAGCGCAGCGCGGAACTGATCGCCGGCGAAAACGCCAACGGCAGTATCGTAGTGGACGAATACTCCGACGCGCCCGAATCGAAAGACTTCGTCGTGCAACACAAAAAGACAACGGTGTCCTACGAAGAAGCGAAAAACCTTTTGAAAAATTTTAAACCGGTCGATTATAAGGATCTGGAAAGTCCGTCCGCACCTTCCGAAAGTTACAAAAAATCTCCGTCGGAAGGCAATATATTTAAAAAAAGCTGTTCCGACGGCAAAGCGGCAGGCGGCGCGGAGAATTTGAAACCCGCCGTGACCGAGAGTGTATCCGAACCTGCCGAAAGCTCCGCCGCGAACGGGACTCTTTTTGCCGAAGCTCCTAAGGAATCGCTGTTGAAAGGAAAACCGTTCAGGGCGGTCGGTCAGCTGTTCGACACTTATCTTGTCGTGGAATCTTCGGACAAAGTTATATTTATCGATCAGCACGCGATGCACGAACGCATCATATTCGACAGATATATGCAAGAAATTACTTCCGGGGAAATTGCTTCGCAGCCGCTGCTTATCCCTTACGTCTTCGAATCCGACGTCGCGGATACCGAAGCTCTGACCGAAGCCGGGTATATTTTAAAGGAAGCGGGTTTTGAAACGGAGCGTTTCGCTCCTGACGCGATAAAGATATATTCCGTCCCGGCGGTTTTGGGAAGTCTGGATCCCGACGCAATGATGAAAGAAGTGCTGAAATCGCTGAACTCTCCAAATTTAAAGCAAAAATTCAATAAAGAAGCCTTAGCTTTGGCGGCTTGTAAGGCGGCTATAAAGGGCGGCGACAGCTTTACCGACTCACAGATCGAATATATCGTCGACAAATATATCGACGGCGGAATGCCGTTGCAATGTCCGCACGGCAGACCCACCGCTTTGGTATATACCAGAACCGATTTCGAAAAACTTTTCAGGAGGAAAGTATGATAATCGTAGGCGGCGCAACTGCTACCGGGAAAAGCGCGTTCGCCTTGGAATTGGCAAAACGGACGGGCGGAGAGCTGATATCCGCAGATTCCATGCAAATTTATAAAGGAATGGATATCGGGACCGCAAAGGACACCGATTCCGAAGTGCCCCTGCATATGGTGGACGTGGTTTCGCCGAAAACTCCGTTTACCGTAGTCGATTATAAACAAGCCGCAACGAATTGTCTGAAGGAACTGAAAAACCGCGAAAAAGAAGCCGTCATCGTAGGCGGAACAGGGTTTTATATTGACACTTTTCTGTACGAAATGGATTACGGCGGCGACGGTGAACGCGACGAAGATCTGTATTCGGCATTGAAAGCCGAGGCGGAAAGGTTCGGCGCAGCGCATATGCACGAACGATTAAAACTCGTCGATCCCGTATCCGCAGAAAAAATACACGCCAACAATTCAGTCCGCGTACTAAGAGCGCTGTATATATATGAATCATCCGGTCGCAGGGCTTCCGAACAAAATATCGTTTTCAAGCCCGCGGAGCCCTTCAAAATGTTTATTTTGAAATCGGACAGGGAGAAACTAAGGCAAAAAATCGCCTTAAGAGTCGACAAGATGCTGGCGTCGGGATTGCAGAAAGAGGTGGAATCTCTGCTGAGCGACGGCGTAACGTTCGATATGCAGTCGATGCAGGGAATCGGATACAAGGAATGGCGTGATCTCTTTGTCGAAGGCGCCGACGTAGAGCGCGTGCGCGCCGAAATAATAAAAAACACGAACGCCTACGCAAAGCGGCAGGAAACCTGGTTCAATAACAGGTATAAAGCTTTTGCGCAAAAAATCGACGTCGAAAGCGTGAACGAAGAAACCTATCGCCGCGCAGTCGCCGCGCCGTATTACGGATATGAAAACTAAAATTCTCCTGATTTTGGTTAAAAAGCAGAGGTAAAAAGCTGATATGAATACAGAAAGAGTAAATAAATTGATTGAAATTGCCGAAAGCAAAGCCGAACCGACCTTTAAAGAAATAGAAAGCAGGGCGCTGATGAACCAAAAAAAGGTGCTTGACGCTTTCAGAAACGCACGAATTTCATATCATCATTTTAATCCGACTACGGGATACGGTTATTCCGACGCAGGGCGCGAAAAGCTTTGCGAGGTATTCGCCGAAGTTTTCGGAGCCGAAAAAGCTTTGGTGTCTCCGAACATCGTTTCAGGGACCCACGCTCTGACTGTAGCCTTATTCGGTTTACTGAAGTCGGGCGATCTTTTGTTAAGCGCGACCGGCTCGCCTTACGACACTCTGCAGGAAGTTATATCCGGAAAAGGCAACGGGTCTTTGGCCGAATACAATGTACAATACGATGAAATTCAATTGAAAGATGGCACAATCGATTCCGAGTCATTGGAAAATTACCTCCGTGAGCATAAACCGTGCGTAGTTATGCTGACCAGATCGCGCGGGTACGCCTGGAGGGACGCTTTTAATACCGACGATATTGCGGCTGCCGCAAAAATCGTCAAAGACAACTCTCCCGACAGCATAGTCCTGGTCGATAACTGCTACGGCGAATTCGTGGAAACAAAAGAACCGACTCAATGCGGAGCCGACGTCATAGTGGGTTCCTTGATCAAAAACGCAGGGGGCGGATTGGCGCCTACGGGCGGATATATCGCAGGCAGAACGGCTTTGATCGATAAAATTTCCTACAGATTGACTTCTCCGTCCATAGGAAACGAGGTCGGAAGCTACGCTGCAAGTTATATGCCGTTTTTCCAAGGACTTTTCCTTGCGCCGATAGTTACTAAAAACGCTATCAAAAGCGCGGTTTTGGCTTCGAATCTGTTTACGGAACTCGGATTTGAAACTTTGCCTGAACCCGGAAAGCTCCCGGGAGATATTATCTGCTCGGTGAAATTCAACGCCCCCGAACCGATGGTCGATTTCATTCAATCGATTCAATACTTATCGCCTGTGGAATCTTACGCGACTCCGGAACCGTGGGATATGCCGGGCTACTCCGACCAAGTCATCATGGCGGCAGGAACCTTTGTGCAAGGTGCGTCGATAGAACTTTCCGCAGACGGACCCGTACGTCCGCCTTATATAGCTTACCTGCAGGGAGCGCTTACCTACGAACACGCTAAACTTGCACTTTCGGAATTTTTGGCACGATTCGAGACGGAAAATTTAAAATAAACTTTTATTTGAAAATACCGCAAGCGAAATACTGCGTCGCCTCTGAAACCGAACGATCCCCCCAATTCTAGTCTATTTTATAAACGCGCCGAATTTTTGGCAAAACAACATTATTCTGCGCGTTTTTGATCGTTTTTTGTTTAGCTGCATAATTGTCAAAAATAAGATATAATGATAATATAAGATATATTAAACGCATTTGACGGAAACGTTTAATGATTTTCTGTAGCCTGCGTGTTTTAACCTGCAAAGGTTATCAAATAAAAAATTTTATTTAGCCTGAATTTATGAGGAGATCCGATTTTGTATCTTTTTTAAAGACATATAGTTTCTGCTATAGGATAATGTCTTACGATTTTGATACGGTAAGGTACAAGACGTGCCGAAGCGTGGATCAAGTTTGTAAAT
>CALVXZ010000007.1 GCA_944371785.1 uncultured Clostridia bacterium
CCGTGATTCGACAGGAAACAAGCGTTCCTGCCTTTCATGGCTTCCACCGCGCCGTTCGTCAGTTTCTTTGTACCGGGCAATCCGTAGGCTCCCGCCCTTACCGTATCGCCGCCGAGGAGTTTTTTATGTTCTTCTTTCAGCACCGGAATTTCCATACGCGCCGCAGCGACTGCCGAGCTCCATAAAGGATGCGAATGGATTACCGCGCCTATCTCGGGACGGTCGCGGTAAATCGCCGCGTGTATTTTCTTTTCCGACGTCGGTTTTACGTCGGAAACGTATTCCAAAGTTTCTATATCCACCACGACGGTATCTTCGGGGCGCATACGGATATAATCCATTCCCGAAGGAGTAACTACCATCTTCTTGTCGTCAAGGCGTATGGAAATATTGCCCCAAGTGCCCTGAACGAGGTTGTTTTCCAACAATTTTACGCCGGCGTCTTTGACTGCCTGCCTTACTTCGGATTCCGTCATATCAGCCTCCCTGTTCCTCTTTGAGTTTTGCCGCCTGATCTTTCTTGGAATACTTCAGTTTATATACCTGCCTCATCAAAACGGCGTCGAAAAGCCCTATTTTTACAGGTTTCCCGATTATTGCGGAGCCGACGTAGCACAACGCTCCCTTTTCCAGCACCAACGATCCCGTGAACGCTTCGTCCAAAGTCCTGCCCGTGGCAATGACTCCGCCGTTGCGTACCAGGCACGCGTTTCTGCCGGTAAGCGTCCTCAAGATATCCGTCGCATCTTCCGAAGGTGATACTTTCGCGGTAGGTCCTATTATCTGCGCCATGTCGTCCAACGTCGCAGGTACCGCATTTAGTTTTTTCGCGATCCCCACGCAGAAAGGCGCGTGGTTCATTACAATCGCGTTAACGTCCTCGCGATGAGCGTATATTGCCAGATGCAACGCCTGCAAAGCGTTTCCGGCTTCGTTTTTACCGACGAAAACGATATCTTTTTCGGTGATGTCCGCGATATCCGTTGCCGGATCGGTAATGATCATTCCTCCGTCTACCCTCAGACTGCAAACGTCGCCCATTGCCGTAAGATTATGTTCGCAAAGTTTTTTGCAGCATTCGAGTATACGAATCTTTCCGGTTTCTTCGACCATATATGAATACCCTCCTTACGCGCGCACACCCGTATGAATGTGCGCGCGCACGCTTAACCATAATTATCGTGGCGGCTCTTTCGGGGCGTTTGCCACGTAGACCGCCAAAATATCGTTATTCGGCTTTGTTCGCCAAAGCCTTCTTTGCCTTTTTCTTGTTGAGTTCCGCCTTCAGTCCGTCGATCAGGGAATCGATCTCGACGCCTTCGCCGGTGTTTTCGACCATCGAGAACACTTTGTCGAATCTCTTCAGCGCTTCGTCGATGACGGCGAAGTTGTTTTCGTAATCCGCCAAGGAGGTGTACAGTCTGCTGCCCGCCAAGGTTACGATACCGTTTGCCATATAAGCCGCGCCCATATGTTCCATGGCGTCCTTTCTCTTGTATATCATCCTTTGGTGAGTCAGGATGCCGGACAACGACTTCAACAGGTTGAAGGAGCTGAAATCGAAGCTCATCGCGCCGGTGCATTCAAGGTGGACTATGCTGCCCTGGTTGTATACGACGTAAGGCAGATTGTATTTTGCAACGAGTTCTTTCAAACCGTTTGCCAATCTGTCGCCCGCAAGACCGGCTTTTACGCAAGCGTTGGTGGCTTCGATCTGTTTAATGCATTCGTAACCTGCCAGCGAGCTCATCGGGTTAGCCGCCAAAGTGCCGCCGACGTATGCGCGGTGTTTGCCGGTAGCTACGCCTGCCGCCATCAATCCGGCGTACTGTCTCTTTCCGCCTACGCCGCCGGCTGCGGGATATCCGCCGGCTATGATCTTTCCGAAGATGGTCAGATCGGGTTCCAGACCGAAATATCCCTGCGCGCCGCCAAGACCCAGACGGAATCCGGTAACGACTTCGTCGAATATGAACAGAGCGCCGTATTTATGCGCCAGCTTCATTGCCTCGGCATTATAATCCTTCGAAACGGGACGGGTGCCGGATTCGGGGCCTACCGGTTCGACGATGACTGCCGCGGTGCCTCCGCGCGATTTGTTCTTGTGCAGCATCCTTTCAAGCATCTCCAGATCGTTCGGTTTGACTTCGTCGGTCAGTTTGAAGCAGGTATCGGGAATGCCGTGGGATTCCAGGAACTGCCTGGTTCCGGGGATCTTCAGTCCGTAGACCATCTGATCGGACCAGCCGTGATACGCGCCGCCCATTTTGATGATCCTTTTGTTCTTCGTTTCGATCCTGGCTATTCTGAGAGCCGCCATAACCGATTCGGTACCCGAACCCAACATTCTGAACATTTCCACCGCAGGCATATGTTCGTTGATCTTTTTAGCCAACAGCAGTTCGGCTTCGTGCAGCAATCCGGTAACGGGTCCGCAGGTATCCAGAAGTTTCTTTACTTCGTTACGGATCGTTTCGTTGTTGGAGCCCAGGATCGTCGGGCCGCCGGCTTGCAGAAAATCTATGTATTTATTGCCGTCGACGTCTTCCATATATGCGCCTTCGGCTTTTGCAATAGCGATCGGGAAGGGATAGTTGAATGCCAGGTTGTGTTGTACGCCGCCGGGTATGAACTTTTTGGCTTCCGTCGAAATAGCTTTCGATTTAGCGCATTTTTCATCGAAATATTCCGCAAGAATGCGATCCATTTCGCTCTTTTTGACTTCGTAGATAGGTTGAGAAGTCAGTTTGTGCAACGCGTCGTAAATTTTATCGGGGTCCTCCCAAAAGGATACGCCGTATTGTTGTTTGTCATCCATATTTATAACCTCCTAAGCTTGTGCATGCAATTTATTTTTTATGCTATTCTGAATTCGAAACTCGTTTCGCCGTTTATTTCGTAGTTATCGGAAATCCTGACGATGTAATTGCCTACCGCAGAAGGAATATATCCCAATTCGTTTCCGGCGGAATCGCAATATACGATGTCGTTGGCGGCGATTTGTATGTTGGCTCCGTTTTCGTCTGTATAGTAAATCTTGAACCCGGCGATCGCTTTTCCGGTGTAAGTAAATACTCCGTCAAAGTATCCCGTGGTGGTAGCCGGTTCGAACCGCACCGTCACGACGGGCATTCCGGGAGAGTTCGTCACCACGCGCTTCGTGATAGTCAATTCTCCGTTTATCGGAACCAGCATATAATAATCGTTCTGGAAGCCTTCGCCGTCGCCGAATTGCGCGGTAACCGCATAGCTTCCGAAGTCTTCGCCGGGTTCGCGGCTGAAGACCAGGTTTATCCTGTCGGTTTCAAGCAGATCGCCTTCGTCTATCAAATATTCATAGCTTAGAGGATCCGAAGAACCGTATACTTTCTGACTGTCTACCACGGTCACCATCAGAACGCGCTTGTAACGTTCGAAAGATACGGGCATATACAATTCGGCGCCGTTAAAGCATTCGTTTTCTTCGACGATGACGCGCACCGAATATTCGCCCGGATATACGGGCACGACCGTAGTCCACGCGCCGTCTACCATATATTCTATCGTCATGGACGGAGTAAACTCCGCAAAATCGCCGACGGGAATATTCATCGACGCAACCGGGCTCTTAGAATTGTTGCCGTATTCCAAAGCTATGTTGTCCAGACTTACGCCGTAATCCGCGCCGTCCGTCGACGACGGGTTCAGCTTTCTGTAAGTAGTGACGTTAAAGGTCACCACTCTGCCCAGATACGCCACTTCCACCGTTTGCGACATCGCGCTGCCGACCGTATTCGGAGTAAACGGCGAAACGCGGTATCCGTTTAAAGTGACCAATCCGTTGGTCATCGGTATTATATCGTATTCGACGTTACTGCCTTCGCCGTAGATCCTCCTCAGGAATCCTCCCTCGACGACAAGTTGCTGACCTTCCACATAATTCAATCTGGAGGGCAGAACGGCTATTTCAATCCCCGAAAGCACCCTTTCGCTGAAATATAATTTCAATTCGGTATATAAGGTATCGAATATGATCTGCGTTTTGATCAAAGGATTGTCGGGATCTACCGAATCGCCGGAATACGGCACGAAAGCCTGCGACAAAGGCACCTCGATATAGCTGCCGTCGTCAAAGCGCACCGCAAAATGCAGCTGCTGCACCGATCCGGATTCGTCGACGTAATAAAACATCAGACTTTCGAATTTGGTGACCAGGAAGTCGTAATCTTCGGTGTCGGAGACGCCGTCGGCAACCAATTCCAAAGAAAGGGCTTCGACTCCCTCCGGAACGATTATCAGATCCAGATAGGTCACGGCGCCGCGGTAATGCACCGCCAATTCGAACAGCATAGGCGCGTCCGCTTCGTCGGGAAGCGCGCCGCAATAAATCGACGAGTCGGAAGCGGAAACCGTCTTTACGGTGCCGTCTTCGGAAACCGCCTGCAAGATCATGCCCGTGGGATCAAAGCTTTCTCCGGGGGAATAGATCGTCTTTGCGGGGGCTTTCTGTATTTCCAAAGAAGACAGGCTGTTGCCCGTGAAATTGACCGTCAGCAGCGCATAGGAATAACCTTTATAAATAAACGCCACTACCCTTTCGCCCGTGCCGGTATTGTTGCGGACGACTACGGAAGAGTCGTTCCACGGTACTATTTCGCCGCTGTCTTCCAACCTGAGTTCGAATCCCGACGCCGAGGAAGCCAGATCCTCGTAAGTGGCGAACTGCAGGGTCTGCCACGCCGTTACGGGAGATCCGTTGTCGTAATAGACGGCTATGTTACCGTAATTGCCTTCTATCACTTCAAAGGGATATTCTATCTGCATTCCGAGATAATCTATCTTCAAAACGTATTTGCCCACTATTCCGAACGGATTGGAAGTGAAGATTTCGCCGTCGGCGGTGTAAACTTCGCTTTCTGCGGTAACTTCTTCGGTCCAAACGTCGAAATAGCGAACCTCGCCGGAGTTGAGTTCGGCTTTTAACGCAGAACCGTTCATATCGATCGCCGATCCGACGGTATACACGTTTTTATACGGCAAATAAACTTCGCCGTCCGTCACCGACAGCCTGTGTACGTTTAGCGTAAGAACGTATTCTACCGGATTGTCGCCGGTGGAATATTCGGAATATACCAACCTGATTTTTTCTTCCGATACTCCGTCACGGTCAGGATCGTTGGCTTCGTTGTAGGAAAGTTCGAAGCTTTCGCCGGCGGCCAGCATCGATTCGTCCACCCTGGAATCCGCCGGAATCTCCGTCCCCGATCCGAAATCGAATTTGGTGGTTCCGTTGTTGTATCTGACGTTATACAAAAGGTTGTCCGGGACCAGCACGTCGCCGTCGAAGAAGATCTCTTTTCCGAGTTCTTCCGCCCCGAGATATTTTAGCTCCAACGCTATGGGATCGGGCTCGGCGACCACGACCGTTAACTGTATGAAGCTGCCGGTACTGCCGTATGTAATGTATATGGTCATGTTTCCGGCTCTGTCGAAAACATAATCGTCCTTGTAGGTTATCATATTTTCGGCGCCGACGCCGTCGACGTACAGGTAAACGTCGTTTTGATCCATCGAAACGCCTTCCAGATACGTTCCGTCGTTATAATGCGCCGTAAACGTACCCGTCGACCAATCTATCGAATCGCCCAAAACCACGGCGGACAGAGGCGAAGACCCGACGTATTCTTCGCCGAGTTCTTTGAACCCTATCGTTACCGGAGCCTGTTCCAATTCTATCGACGAACACGCCACGGACCAAATCTCTATGGAGAAAGTCGCCTGTACTCCGTCGCTTTCGTATTCCCCGTCGTTTCCGACGTATCTTACGGTCATGGGAACGCTGCTGCCGTTGGTGGTGTTGATGAATTCGAACGTTTCGGGATCCATCGTGCTGGAAACGAAACGGAAAGCCTTTTCGTTGCCTTCGTAATCCACCTGACCGGAGCTGCCGTTATTGAAGATCAGATTGAGCCTGAGTCCGGAAGGATCGAAAGTCTGTCCGACGAAATAGCTGATATCGTCGGGAGCGGAAACGACTTCTATCGCCGAAAGAGTTTTCGAAACGACTTCTATAGTGATCGGCAGGCTTGCGCCGTGATAGTTTATGTAGACGGTGTGTTTTCCGGGTTTCAGCGAAGTGCTGTATCCGGAGATCATCTCGGCGCCTATTCCCGTGATGACGACGGAGCTGCCGTTCGTGTAATTGATTCTTAAGGAAATGCCGCTGGGCACAAAATTGTTGCCTTCGACTACGATTATGGAATCGGGAGCGTCGTTGATCTCTATGTCCGAGATCACGAGGGGTTTTACGACGACCGAAGCCGTAGTGGATTTGCCGCCGTATGAAACCGTATAAAACTGTTCCCCGACAACCGAAGTTTTCAATCCTTCTGTCGAAACGCCCTCGTCGGTAAACGGAACGACGGCGGTGTTTCCGGATTCATACGTTACCAACAGATAACAATTGGAAAAATCCGGGGTTTCGTTCTGATAAACGGTCACGCCGTCTGAAGGATAAGAATTGAGGCTGACGGACGCCACTTTGTCGGTAGACGCCTGAAATCCGGTGCACGCGACAAGCATCGCCCCCGTCAGGACGACGCATATCAAAATAAGTGCTGAAACCAAAAGTGTTCTGCGCATTTCGACTCCGCGTTTATTAATTATTTATATTATAAATTATACGCGCGAAAAAAGCAATAGCAATTTCTTTAAAAATTGCGAAAAATTACCTCTGCCGACCCCGGATACGATTTGAACGGTTTCATCCGACTTAAGGCGGTTTTTGACGGTTTTTGGCAATAAAAATTCCCCCGTGCGGCCGTCGGCGGCGCCGGGGGAACGGAATCGCGTTCGACGCGGATTCAACCGCGGTCCGCGAAAAAGTCGCCTTCCGGGTATGAATAGCACAATTGTCCCAAAGCCGACCAACCCTGCAAAAGCGAGCCTTGCGGATGAGTCGGAGAGAAAAATTCTACGGGAGTATAATTGCCCTTTTCCAGATTGTATTCGAACCAGCGCGTCAGCGGATATTTATAATCCATTCCGTACATCATCTTCGCATATGCGTAAGCCGCCGAAAGATAAGGCCAGTCGCCGCCGTTATGGTAATAATACGGCAGCGAGGATTTCAGCACCACGCTTCTGTTCGGCTTGTAAAACGGATAAACGGACAGCACCCCGAAGTCGCCGGCTTTCTGTTCGGTATTGTTTTTGGATTCCAGATATTTTTCCATATTCTTCAATACCGACACGGCTCTGTCTTTCGGCGCAATGCCGTACAATACCGTCGTCACCGTATCTACGGAAAGATTCTTTTCGGTATAGTTTTCGTTCTTATAGTTAACGTAATATCCGGATTCGGTATCCCAAAGTATATCGTTTATGGCTTTTTTGACTTTTTCGTGGCGTTCCAGATAACGGTTTGAAAGTTCCGGTTCGGATTCTTTCGTCAGCCTGGACAGTGCATACAGCGCCCTAGCGTATAGAGCCTCGTCGTAAGTGACGTATCCTTCGCGGAAAACGTTGTCGCACCAATCGCGGCGGTTGTAAGGGCCGCCTTTGTACAACAGTCCCGTTTCGTCCTCGTATTCGGCAAGTTTGGCGATGACTTTCTTTGCCGATTCCAAGACGGTTTTGCCGCCTGCTTTTTCGTTCAGAATGCTTTTGTCGCCGGTTATGCGGACGTAATCGTAAAGGAGTATGGCGAAAAACGACGGGGAATCGTAATGGTTCCCCCACCAATTTCTGAAATTGAATTTTACGGCGGAAGGGCATTTGCCGTCCTTATCTATACCCGCCGCCAAAGTCAGAACTTCGTTCCGCACCAACTCGGGGCGGTTTTTCAGGACGGAAATAGCCGTCCAATAGCCGTCGCGGTAATAGGTCCTGGCGGGAGATTGGTAAACTATTCCGGCTATAAAACCGCGGAACCTGCCGACTTCCTTGTACATCGAAACCGCGGTGTTGTACAGGGAACGGAAATAAGCTTTTTCAAATTCGGTACGGCAGCTTTCCGGTACCGGCATACCGTCTATGTACTTTACCGCCGCGGCATATGCCGCGTCGAAATTGTTCATACATTCCGCGACGTCCGCATAAGAAAAATCTTTGCGGGTACCGGCCGAAAGCACTATCCTCAGCCGTTTCGTTTCACCCTTTGCGACTTTTACGGAAGACGCGAATTGGTTTATGTAAAGGTGGTTGTCCTCCAAAGCTTCGGCGTCCCCGGTTACGGCGAAATCGAAATAGAAATTTTCAATGACCGTATTCCGTATCACCAACATATCAGAATGTTTTTCCGTCTTTTTGTGTCCTTTGATCTCCGAACCCAAAGTCCCGAATATCAGCCTTCCCAGATTTTTCGCGGTGAAACGCGTAGAAAAGAAGTTTTTCATCCACGAAGTTATGTTCAATCCGAAATTGACCGTGTTTTCGAATACCGCGTCGTTTTCCGCCGCGGTTATTTCGAATTCCGTAAAGAGCGCGTTGGTTTCCGAATCCGCAAACTGTCTGACCGTGATATCGGCGCCGTTGAACGAAGTTTTAACGGTCTGGATCCTGCCGCACATTTCCACGCGCTTTTCGGCATAATAATCGAAAGGCTCGCCGTTGACGGACATCTGATTGTAATAGCATTCGATAAAATCCCATTTGTTGACTACGGCATATTTGGAAATTCCGCCCGTACCGTCGAATTGCGCCGTCAGAAGATTGTTCGAAATATCGAAAAAACATCTTTCGGCAAACACGCCGTTGTACACTAAAGCTCCGTTTTCAAAACTTTGCGACGCCATACTTATCCCTCCGAAGCGGACGCGACCGCCCTGCTTTTAATTTGTTTACCATCTATGTTTCTTAACGCTCCGCCGCGTTTTCGGAACGCAATCAAATTCGGTTTCCGAAAGATTTTTTGCCTTTCGCTTCGTCGGCTTTCATCAGATCCAGACATTCCGAATACTCCGCCGGGTCCGGAGGACAGCAGACCTTCTTTCCCGTATATGCGGACAAATAAACGGAATTTATGAACGCCAACGCCCTGATGCCTTCTTCGCCGCGCGCGACCAAAGCCGCGCCGTCGCCGTTCAACGCGCGCGCAAAACCTTTCAGGACCCTCAGCTGCTGTCCGAATATCGCGTCCGTCAACAGCCTGAATACCCCGTAGCGTTTGCTCCT
The DNA here is from genome assembly GCA_944371785.1 of uncultured Clostridia bacterium. Classification (GTDB taxonomy): domain Bacteria; phylum Bacillota; class Clostridia; order Christensenellales; family DTU072; genus Stercoripulliclostridium_A. The sequence goes on from CALVXZ010000007.1 coordinate 9,154, forward strand.
TACCTTGACCCGCGCGGAGCCGTAACCTTTGTTTGCGGTAGCGTTCACCTGCTTTTCGTCGGGGGTAAACGAATAGTACTTCGCGCGGTATTTGCTTACCGACAATTTCCCTTTATCCCCTGCGATCTCCAACAGGTTGGTTCCCTTCAGTTCGTGCGCCGAAGCTATAAAAACGCCTTCCGCTCCCTCGGGATAACGCATACGCACGCTGACTTCGTTTTCGACGAAAATATCGCGTCCCTTGGTATAAACCGCGGCGTCCACGCTTTCCGGCAACCCTACAAGCCACTGCAATACGTCAAGCTGGTGTACGCATTGATTTATCAACAGTCCTCCGCCTTCCCCCGACCACGAAGCGCGCCAGCCTCCCAAATCGTAATAATGTTGGGAACGGTACCAATCGGTGATAATCAGCGTAACGCGTTTGATATTGCCCAGACCGCCCGATTCCGCAACGCGCTTTGCAAACTTATAACAAGGGTTCGTGCGTTGATTGTACACGATGCCGAACAGGCATTCGGGATGAGCGGCGGCAACGGCGTTGAGGCGCGCCGCTTCCTTTATTTCCACGGCTTCGGGCTTTTCCGTCAGCACCGAAACGCCTCTTTCAAGGAGTTTTACGGCAACGGGAACGTGATCATAGTGAGGCACGGCTATCACCGCGGCGTCGGGGCGTATCTCCTCCAAGCACTTGTCCAGATCGGTGTAGCAAGGCACCGAATGTTTCCGCGAAAACGCCTCCGCAACGGCAGGATCGGTATCGACTGCCGCCGACAGGACGGCGCCGGGCACCCGTTTTTTATACAGATTGTCTGCGTGGCGCGATCCCATTCTGCCCACGCCTATCACAATAAATTTTTTCACTGCTTTTTCAAAAATTCGTACGCCTTCAGCGGCTGATTCGTAGTGACGTTGTCGTAGCCGCAATTAACTATCTTTTCAAGCTCCGACAAATCGTCCACGGTAAATACGGATAAACCCATTCCCGCCGCAGTCACCGCTTCGCGCAGCCTTTCGCCGCAGAATTTATAATTCACGTTGAGTCCCCTTATCCCGGGAACGCCGAAGGAACCGACGTATTCTTTGATAGCGGGCAGGTTTTCTTCCGAAAGCCTGAACGGATAAAACGAATTGTTCAGGTAGACTTCCGCGCCGTCCAGGTACGGGATATCGTCCTTACAGACCGCGCCCGTGAAATAGACGTATTGCAACGCGCCGACGTCTTTTGCGATCTTTACGACGTCCGCCACCATACCGCGCGCCTTTACGTCGCAATTGACGCGTTTGTTGTTCCTTTTGCAGAATTCGAACACGAACTCCATCGGGATCCGTTTTTGTTTGGAAAACGGGACGACGACGTGTCCGAGCCACAGCTTTCCGCCGGCACGCCTGATATCTACTTCGACGGCTTCTATTTCGGTGTGGCGTTCCATTTCTTCGAAATACTTATAAGTGTTTCTGCCTGTGCCCAGCGCGCCTCCGTGTGCAGTGATCATATCTTACCCTCCGTTTATTCTATAACCGGCTTTCCGCCGGGAGCGTTCGTTATTCTGGTGAATCCGCCGCGAATGGCGTTCAACACGTTTTCTATGTTCAGGGCACCCGAAACTCCTATTTCGGTAACCGCAAAATCACCTTCGAAATTTCTGTGCCAATCCCTGCCGTATACCGCGGCAAGTCTGTATCCTTTCCTTTTCAGTTCCAGGTATTCCTGGGTCTGACGTCTGTTCGTAGGTTTGTTCACGTCCTCCGATATCGCTTCGTATGCGTCCAATACCGAAAAGATTTCTTTCGGGAATTCGTTCATTCCGCCCGTGCATACGGGATACCCGACTCTGTACGGATGAGCCAATACTGCTACGTCGCCTGCGGAACGCGCTTGCTTTATCTTTTCTATCACGTTTTCCGCGGTGACGGTGGTCCAATTTACGGCGGAATGACCTCCCAGCACGGTTATGTGCCCGAAAAAGGTCGTCCATTCTATCCCCGGGATCACCAATATTCCGTACTTTTTCCCGTATTCAACCGTCTCTTCTACTCCCGAAGCCGTGTTATGGTCGGTCAACGCTATCCCGGCAAGACCGCGCTCCTTTGCCGCTTTTACCAATTCTTCGGGCGTGAAGGATCCGTCGGAATGACAGGTATGACAATGCAACTCGAACGGATAATATTTCACGAGATTACCTCCAGCGAATATTCAACCGTTTCCAAAACGGCGTGCACCGACAGCACGGCAAAGTATGTTCCCGGCGTAAGTTTTTGCGGATAAAATCCGTAACTTGCCTCTTTTTCAGCTATTTTAAATACGTTGTCGGGGGAATGCCTGTGCGCCGTACCCAACAAAACGCCGTCCTTTTCAAGCGAAAAAGTTATATGATTGTTCAAAGGCAGTTCTCTTTCGACAACTGCCTTCTGAATCGGTTCGTCCGACGGATAACTCCGTTTAAAGGCGGCGTAAGCCAACGAAAACGCGTCTTCTCCGAAGTATTTTTTCGGAGCGTAGGAATAATGAACGGTTATTTCGTCGATTCCTTCGGGAATTTCGAAAGGAATGCGGATATGCGTATGCAGATCCTCCTTCCCTATCCGCCCTTCGGTTTTCAACAAAGTTTTCATCAGAATTTGTACCTTCTGCGCTTTTGTATCAAAATCGCCCTGTTGTATTCGATATGAGCGTTGCTCTTGTAAAACGCGCGCAAAGTCCTGGCGCGTTTGAACGGATTCTTCGGGTTCCACATCGAAACGGGACAAAATCCCAGACCGGCTTTGTCGAACAGCGGCAGCATCCGTTTTAACCTGGCGGCAAAATCTTTGTAATTACGCAGTTTTTCGTCCGTCCACGCCACTTCGGAAAGAGCTTGCATCCTGGGGAAAACCTGGAACCAGATGCGTTCTTCCGTGGATATCCACTCCGTCCATAAAGTGCCTTCCATCCCGAGGATCCCGTCTTTTCCGGCGTTGATTCCGTATTTTTCGGGAGTGAACCCGTAAGTGGTCTTCAGCCTGTTCTGGGCATAAGGCATATCGAAATAGAACGCCTGATGTTTTGCGATAATGACGTTCTTGCCCGCCTCCAGGTATTCTTCCACCGCCGCGTCCTTTTGCGGAGTCCAATATTCGGCGATCACGGAATTTTCCAGCTTCGACGCTTTCAGTATTTCGTTCCAACCGATCATCCGCTTGCCTTTGCGTTGCAGATACACCGCTATCTTGTTGTTGAAATAGCCTTGCAGATCTTCCTCGTCCTTCAGCCCCTCGTCCTGTATCGTCTTTTGACAGTACGGGCACTTTTTCCATTCCTTTTTGGGCGCTTCGTCGCCGCCGATATGGAAATAAGGCGCGGGGAACAGCGCGGCAAGTTCGTCTATCACGTCATAAATAAATTTATATGTGGTTTCCTTCCCGGCGCAGGCTATCACGTCGCCGATCCCGTTAGTTTCCGGAGTGGCTCCGTGAATTATAGGCACGGGCATATGTACGTTTGCACAGCTTAGCCAAGGATACGCGGCTATCGCCGCGCCCATATGCGCAGGCATATCGATTTCGGGCACTATCATAATGTTCAGCCGCGCCGCGTAAGCTACGATCTCTTTTATCTCCGTCTGCGTGTAAAAACCGTCGTGCTCCGTCCAGTCAATCGATTTATTTCCCCAGGACAGATTCTGAGAACCGCGCCTATGGGATCCTATATCGATGAGTTCGGGATACTTTTTGATCTCTATGCGCCATCCTTCGTTGTCCGTCAGGTGCCAATGAAGCACGTTTAATTTGTATAACGCCATCATATCCAACAGCGTCTTTACCGTGTCCGCTCCGTGGAAATACCTTGCCTCGTCGAACAGCAATCCCCTGTATGCGTATCTGGGTTCGTCGACTATTTTCACCGCGTGCATACTCAGCATTTCCGGAGCGTCCAGAATATCGGCAAGCGTTATCTGCCTGAAACTCTGGACGGCATAAAACGCGCCGGCTATGTTTGAAGCGCGGATCGTCATTTTTTCCGTATCCGCCTCCAGAACGTATCCTTCCTTTGCGATATGCGGATCGACGATAAAACAGATATCTGCTTTTTTCGTGACTGCGACGTGCAGCCTGAAACCGCACGCGTTTTCGACGGCGTCTATCAGTTTATCTCTTGCGAAAACCAAACGGTCGTCCGCATAGACGGTGGTGTCGCGAGTGACGTTGAATTCTCCCAGGTGCTCCTCGACGAATTGCGGGCGCGGAATGATGTTGATCATAAGTCTATTTCCTTTCGGTCAATTTTACATAAGGCTGATGTGCCGCCACCGCGTCGTACGCCGGACGGATTATCTTTCCGTTGTTGGACAGTTCTTCGATCCTGTGCGCCGCCCACCCGGACATTCTGGACATTGCGAAAATGGGAGTAAACAGCTCGGTCGGAATTCCCAGCATACTGTATATCAATCCCGAATAGAAGTCGATGTTCGCGGAAACGCCTTTGTAAATGCGGCGCCTGTCGGAAATGACCTCGGGGGCGATCTTTTCTATCTTCGAATAGAATTTGTATTCCTCTTCCAATCCCTTTTCGATCGCAAGCGGCTTTATAAACGATTTCAATATCTTTGCGCGGGGGTCGGAGATCGAATAAACCGCATGCCCCATTCCGTAGATCAGACCCGATTTGTCAAAAGCTTTCTTGTCCAGAATATCGTTCAGATATTTACGGATGCTGTCGTCGTTATAGATATTGACGTTTTCTTTTATGTTCTGCATCATACGGATGACTTTCACGTTGGCTCCGCCGTGCCTGGGTCCTTTCAGGGATCCCAGCGACGCCGCTATCGCGGAATAAGTGTCCGTTCCGGAGCTTGTTACGACGTGGTCGGTGAAAGTGGAGTTGTTGCCGCCGCCGTGTTCGGCGTGCAGTACCATACAAAGATCCAAAAGTTTGGCTTCCAGGGCGGTATAATTTCCGTCCGCACGCAGCATATGCAAAAACGCTTCGGCAATGGACATCGACGGGTCGGGTTTATGTATTATAAGACTGCCGTCCTCGTAATAGTGTTTGAAGACGTGATATCCGTAAACCGACAGCATCGGGAATTTGGCTATCAGATCCAGGCATTGCAGCAACACGTTGTCGATGGCTATGTCGTCGGGATTGTCGTCGTATGCGTATAAGGTAAGAACGCTTCTTTGCAAAACGTTCATCATATCCACGGACGGACGTTTCATTATTACGTCGCGCAAAAATCCGGACGGTAATATCCTGAGCGTAGCCAACATTTCGGTAAATTCTTTTAATTCTTTTTCGTTCGGAAGTTTGCCGAATAATAACAGATATGTCGTTTCTTCGAAACCGAATCGTTTTTCCTTTACGAAACCGCGAACGATATCGTCCAGGAGTATTCCCCTGTAATACAATTCGCCGTGACAAGGCACGCGGTTGCCGTTTTCGTCGGTTTTTGAAGCAATTATCTCAGAAATTTCAGTGAGTCCGACCAAAACGCCTTTGCCGTTTATGTCCCTCAGCCCTCGCTTACAATCGTGCTGTTCATAATATTCTTCCTTTATGATAGTGGACTTTTTTGCAACTACGCTAAGTTCTTTGACTCTTTTCTGAATACCCTTTTTAGGGTTTTCTGTTTTCGGCATCGCATATCTCCTTTTCGTCGGAAAACAAAGCTGTTCCCGAACAATAATTATAGCTATTATAACATTATTACTATATATTTGTCAAACCCTCTTTTTCGGACAAAAATCCGGCGGCTCCGAACCGAAAAAAAAACCGCGGCGCATAATGCCGCGGGCGTTCTTCGACAGCGATCGAAAACCGATCATTCGTCGTTGTATTTGATGATCTTTCTGTCACGGCGGCGTTTTACCGCGGTTACTATGATCAATATGATCAGCAACGCCGCTACCGCCGCGCCGATTGCGATATATAACGTCATTCCGCCGAACATCGATTCGTCCGTCACCGACAAAATTATGTACGCGGCGTCGTTGAGTTCCAAAGTCACCGTGCCGTCGTCGTTATACGTCACGTTTTCGACTACGGCGACGTCGCCTTCGTTGGTCAGGTAAACGAATTGCGCGTTCTCGGCGTCGATACCTTCGGGCTTTGCCATGGTCACGACTATCTTTCCGTGATTTTCGTATCCGTCGATCCCGGAATAATTCAGGCTGTAAACGGTCTTCAGCACTTTATCGGACAACGAAGCGTACGCGCCTTTAATAATGTTGAATTTATTCAGGGCGTTTGCCGTTGTGTCCGGATCGTCCAAAACCGTAATAGCCAGCGTCACCCCGTCCGGGAAAGCGCCTTCGAACGTGGCGCCGGATTCTTCGTCTTCCAATGCGGCGCGGTAAATTATCAAAGTCGAATCGACGTATTCGAATTCGTAATTGTCCGCCCTTGCGCCGGATAGCGACAGTTCGTAGGTGCCGGGATCTTCATATAAGTCAAATTCAGCGGTCTGCGTCAGCACTTCTTCGGTTTCTCCGCCCACGAATCCCGTATATACCACCGTCGGGGCAAAATCTTCGCCCTCGATAATTTCGTAGCTTGTGCTACCGAAAGATACCGTAATTGTGGCAGGCACGATTTCGACAGTCACCGACGGATCGTCAGGCAGCGAATATTTCACATCGTCCACGGACGCCGTGACCGTATAGGTCCCGACATTTTTCCTGTCGCCGTCGTAAGTCAACGTCAAAACGACGTTTTCGCCTGCCGCGGTCGCAGTATAGGTCATTTCCGGAGTTTCCGCACCGGAATAAACGTAACGCGTAACGCCCCAATTAATAGTGATCTGTGCCGGCAGGATCTCTATATCGACGTCGAATTCGGATCCGGAATAATTCAGGTTGTCCGTGACAGAGTAATCGGGAGTGAACACCGCGCCGACTTTTATTGCCGACGAAGACGAAAAATCGGGGATCAATCCTATGTTTTCTCCCCAGGAGAATGCGCCCGATATCTCTTTGCCGTTTGCGTCCAACGCCTTTGCGTTTATCGCAAGTCCTTCCGACACGGCAACGTTCGGTTCTATCGAGGAAGGAGCTTCGACGACGATCGAAGGCGCACGGCGTTCTATCGTCAGCTGTCCCAATCTGTTCATAGAATGACCGTATTGATAATTTTTGGCACTGTACCCCGTTTTCTGATCCACCGACACATCATACGCATAGACGGCGGGATAGGAAACTTCACTGCCCGAAACATAGTATGCGTTTTCGCCTTTCGCACGCGATACGGTGATTATGTATGCCGTGTTCAAAAGCGCTTCTTCTTCCTCGAACACGTTTACGAATCCCCACTCGACTGCGGGATCGGTTTCGCCGAAGGTCTTTTTCGCGGACGAAACGGAAATACCGAAAGCGGCTTTGTTTACCGAATACTTATTATTATCCGCGGAATTTTCGTCAACCTTTAAACTGTAGTTGGAATTTTCCGCGGCGAATTCTTCCGTCCAGCCTATGGCGTATGTGCCTGCGTCGAAACGTCCGTATTCGTTAAGCTTTGCAGGAACGAATATCCCGTCATCGCCGTAAGAACCCAAAGTCAAACTGCCTTCAAGCGGCGATTTCGACAGAGTTTCTTCGCCGTCATCCAATTCGTAGGCGATATTGACGGGCGCGCCGTAAACGGAACTCATTCCAACTTCCCAAAACACCGTAAATTCTTTCGGCTTCACTTCCAAAGCATTGATATTTTCAGATATCAAAGTGATTTCGTAGTTTTCGGAAGCGGTTACATCGCCGGTCAGACGTATGTTGTAAGTGCCGACGTCGGGCAGCGCCTGTCCGGAAGAACAGTACGCATTCAGCGATATGCCCAAATCATTATAGTCAATCGTTTCGGGGGCGCCGATATCTTCTCCGTAGGTATCGGTCACGGTAAATTCGTATTCGGGTTCCGTACCGTATACCGTTTCGACGTGAGCTGCGGCAACGGTCACGGGACGGGGTTTTACGGACAGTGTCAGAACGCATTCGCGGGAAGCGCGGTTTTCGTCGCCTTCGACGATAACGGTTATATCGTATTCGCCGGCATTGTCTATCGTAATCGTATATGACTTATCTGCGTCTATTTCTTCCGACCCGTAGAAATATTTCACCGGGCGATCCTGTTCGCCGGGGTAAGTCACGGTGACGTCGCTTGCCAAATCGATTTCGACGCCGTCTGTGGAATAAACGTACACTTTGTCAGCCGCCGTTTTGGCGACGACGGGCACGGCTTTTTCTATAGTGAACGCGTATTCTTCGAAGATGTAGTTTTCATAAATTGCATTTCCGTCGTCATAACCTTCTATCCTGAGGACGTAATCGCCGCTTACGGAAGGGTTTTCCTCCATCGGTTTTTCGGTCCCGTCCGTTACTTTATAGATTGTCAGAAATTCGGATATAGGAGAGGTCAACGCGCCTTCGGGTGCCTCGGCGAAACTTTTTATCACGGGGACGTACTCGCCTGCATTATAAACTACCGGGTCGCCTTCGGCGTATTCGGTTCCCTGCGACTTCAAAGCGTAGACTACGGAAAGCATAGCGCGCTTTATTTCGTAATCGACGCCAACGCTACCCAAGATGAAATTTCCCGTATGCGCGGTCTTTTCGATATACAATTCGTACACGTCGGCGAATCCCAACTGCGACAGCTGATCGTCGCCTTTGAATTTGCCTTTTCCCGCGTCCTCGGTGAAAGTTGCGATCAGTTTATACGTTCCGGCATCGCCTTCGGATTTATTTTCGGGAGTCACGAAACTGATTTTCAGATCGTTCGGGGATATGGACGGAATCTGGTAAACGGAGCCGCCGGCATACAGATTGCCGATCGTGCCCGTCAAACCGTAGCCGGAAACGAACGGAGCCTCGCCGTCGTATATTTTTTCCGTCGAACTCGGAGTGAAATAAATTTCCCTTTTCAGAACCTCACCGATATCGACGTTGGAAACGGTATTGTTTTCCAGCCTGTAATTCGAAGCGTCCGCGCCGGATAAAGAAAGCGAGTAATTGACGCTTTTGTTTTCGCCGGGAGTCAGCAACGCGCCGGCGTCGAAGGTAACAGCCGCGTCTATCGTCAGTTCGTCGCCAGCCACAAAACCGGTCACGCCGGAGTTATCTGCGGCAGGAAGCGAAAAAACGACCGAGCCTTCGTCGCCCCATTGAATCACCGGCCGTCTGCTTTCGTCGTTGTCCGATGCGGGAGCGTAACTCAGCTGACGTTGCGCAACCGTAAAATTAGTGCGCAGCGCGCCTAAGATCAGACCCGAAGTATATTCCCCAAGATTCCCTTTCAGATATGTCGTGACGATGTACGAACCTGCGTTCACGGGATTGCTGCCGGAAGAATAACGCACCTCGGCGGTTATCCCGTTGCCCAGGTTCGTCAGCTTGTCGGCGGAATATTCGACCGGATAGCCGTCGTATGTTTTATTCAGCGAATTGGAATAATTATCCGGCATCGTCAGACGGCTGACCGTCAAGGTTATTTCCTTCAGCGTCGCGTTCATTACGAACGTCCCGTACAGCGAAGGGATGTTGTTGTTTTCGGAAGAAATCAAAGACAGCTGCGTATCCGAATCGCCGCAGCTTATCGCAGAAACGTATCTGAATTCGCTGAAGTTTTCCGTCACCATACCGCTGACGACGAACCTTGCGGTCTGACCGTCGTAAAGCGAGATCTGCGTAGGGGTGCCTTCGACGTCGAAATATGCTCTCATTTCGAAATCGGTGCTGGTCGAGGAGCCTGCCGCCGTCATTATAATGGAAACGTTGTGGACGAACCTCAGATAAAATACTTTTACGCTTTCCTGCGCGGCGGCAAGGTCGTTAAGAGCGACGACTTTGCCTTTCAAAACCGTCGTTTCGTCGGCGGTTCTGTATTCCACTTCGGCGCCGGCGGCTACGTTGGCGCTTAAGCTGAACGCATAGTGCGTACCCGACGCGTCCACGATCAGTTCGGCGTCGTTTCCGGGATCGTTCATATAAATCATCGAAGAATATTGGTGCGTCCTCGAAACGTTATTCCCGACATACCATACGTTGCCGTCCGATTGCGGCGGAGATCCCAAAACCGTACCTACGTCCGCGTTTAATTCAGCCGAGCCGCGCCTTATCAGATCAGCCTGTATGTACACGGAATATAAGCTTCCGTTCTGGGTCATTCCCAAAATGCCGCCCGAATTGGAAACCGCGGACAGCGACGAACGGGTGATGACTATATCCGAAACGGTGCTGTTTACCGATCTGCCGGCAAGGATACCGGCGTATTCTCCGCCGGAAACCGTGGCTTCGTCGATATAAAGATCGCTTACCGAAGCTCCGAACATATACCCGAACAGACCGGTGTCGGTCGTGCCGTTTTCTATCAAAAGTCCGCCTATCGTGTGACCTTCGCCGGAAAAGTTGCCGGAAAAGGGCGCGGAAGCGTTGCCGATCGGCTGTATCACGCCTGCCGAAAGAACGTCGGCGGCAAGCGCGAAATATTTACCCGAGAAGCTCTGCGCGGATATACCCGTTTCCGCAGTATTTACCCCCGAAGTCAGCGCCGACAGCGAATTCAGCGATTCCGCCGAATCTATCAGGTACGGCTGAACCGCGCTTCCCCAATCCGAATAGCGCGAAAAGTCGGATATCGCGAAATATTTGAAAGTAAACGCGTCGAACAAAATACCGTCGCGCTGACTGTCGGCGGCGGTAACTTTGCCATAAAATTCCGCAAGAACGGGCCCCGCGAAAGAAGCTCCGTCCCCGGTGGTATAATCGTCTACGCGCGTCCAATTGGACGCCGAAGCGTTGGAAAAGATGCCGGATATCGAATTTTCGGCAATATTGTTGGCATTGTATACCAAAGCGTTGCCGGAAGAACCTCTGCCTACTATCAGCAGATCCGCGCCCGTGTTCGTCAACGCCAAAGCATGGCTTTTTTCTATCTCTCCGCCGGATACGCCTGCGACCGTGCCGCATAATTCGGAATTTTCCGAAACTCCGACTTCGACAAAAGTATACGAGAATTTTAAGCTGCCGTCGGCGGCTAACTCGCCCGCCAGACCGCCCGCGTTTTTAAGGGCGACCGATCCTCTGGGAGCTTCCACTCTGCCCGTGGAATAACAGTTATCGATCGCACCGGCGTTATATCCGGCTATACCGCCCACTTTTTGAAGCGCGCTGACCGTCGCGTCGACGAAGCAGGAGGATATTCCGCCGTAGTTAGTGCCGGCTATGCCCCCTGCGTTATGCCCGGAAGCCGAAACCGTAGCGTCATACAATCCCGTGCCGCTGACCGAACCTTTCGCGCCTATATAACCGAATAACCCGGCGTTGTCGCCCGTAACCGCGACGTTCAGCCCGGAAATTATCACGCCGTTGCCCTTGAAAACTCCGTTGAAAGGCTTTTCTTCGCTGCCGATCGGCAGAAAATCCATTTCGTCGGCATATATGATATCCGCCGAAACGCTGTAATGAGCATTCGCGTAATGAGCGTCCTGTTCGTCCGCTATCAGCGAGGACAGCGAAATAAGGTCTGTATAGTCGGCAATTATGTAGGGGTTTTCAGGAGTTCCGCCGTCGATCTGATCTTCCGGGAAATTCGCGGCAAAAGCCGTCGTTTCGCCGCCGGTAACCGCGGAGGAAAAAGCCGCTGCCGCCAGGAGCACTCCCGCAATAATTACGATCGGAACGGATAAAAACGATTTTTTGACCATATAAAAAACACCCTACTATTTTTATATTCTATTATAATAATATCATACACGCGTAATAAATGCAATAGTCAAAATGTCCCTGCCGACACAAAAAGCGCCCCTTTCCGGGGCACTTTACCGATCGCGGTCTATTAGATCCGACGTATCTGCCGGAGCGTTTATTTCCTGACGGTGATCAGCATCCCGGTGCCGGCTTTTAATTTCATCGGCTTACCGAAATTGACGTGTTTTCTGCGTTGCAGACCTTCGACGGAAGGAGCTATCACCCTCTTTCCGACCGTGGTGAATCCCAATTTGTTTTCGACGCCGACTTCAAAAGTCAACGCTTTTTCGGAGGTGTTGAACAACACCGTCATCATATTGTCGCCGTTGATGAATGAAGTACATAAAATCGAAGAATTGTCTACCCTTATAGGGTTTTGGGGATCCCAAAATCCGCGAAGTTTGGCGGAAGAGATATCGAATTCCTTTAAGATCTTTTGGATGTCGTTCATTGCCGCAGCCGCCTGAAAATCCTTGCCGTACCTGGGCAGCATCGCATACAGCATCGAACCGAATATCGAATTGTCGTACGGCGCGTCGCCGGTCAATCCGAAAGCTATGCCGCTAAGTTCGAAAAGGTTCCTGTCGGGATCGGAAAATCCGAAAGGCGTTTCGACGTAGACGCGGTTCATAAACGGCATAATGTCGGCATAAGCAAGCGTCGGGGAAAGGTAGCCGTTTTCCTTGTCGTATTTGTCGGCATAACCCAATTCCAACAAGCCTGCGCCCCTGTTCCTTTCGATGCATTTTGCGGCGCGTTCGGCGGTGTCGCGCTGCATAGAAGTATTGCTGAGGATGATGCCGTCTACCTTTGCCTGCTTTGTCAGAAACTCTACGCCCTCGACAAAGAAGTTATCCATTCTGGATCCGGGCACAAGAAGATATGAAACGTCGCGTTCGTCCCTGCCGGAAATCGGCACGTCCTCGGTTATGATCGCGCCGGCTATCCAATTGGCGGGTATGCCGTTGCCCTTTTTCCTGTAAATGAGTTCGTCGCCCATCGAAGCGAAAGCTCCCGTTTCGGGCGCGTGCGCGCTGATCGACAGAGAATCGTATTCTATCGCCAGCCCGATTTTATGTTTATGCGCGTCCAAAGTCAGTTTGACGAGGTTTTCGTATTCGTCGAAGGGATAGTTCCTGTACGGGTTCCCCGGACGGTGCCTGGGCAGAGCCACATATTGCAAAGCATGATCTTCGGCTTTTGATATGGTTTCGGCGGTGCTGACGAAAACGTCGGTTTCCGCGGGACGCATACCCAATCCGAAGCGCATATCCAACGGTCTGAACGGCGTAAAGGTTATCCTGAAACGGAAAGTCTTTTCCTCTCCGGCTTTCATTACGATCTGTCCCGCCGCCGCGGTAAGGATTTTTTCTCCGCCCTCGGCTTCGAACAGTTTGACGCTGCCGCGTTTGTAGTTGCTCCAGCTGTCGTCGGGCAGTTTTTTCTTGTTTTTGTTATACATTCCCGGCGGAGGCACCAAAGATTCGCTTTCGTAAAGTTTCAATATCGCCCCTGCGTTTATCTGACCCACAAATACGGAATCGGAAGCCGTCGTCTTTTCCCAGAAGTATTCGAAATTATGGAATTTCCCGCCTTTCATTCCGAGCCCCATGGCGTATTGCGCGTCCGAAAACCCCAATTCCAGATTCGCATAAGTCGAAATAAAGTTGTTTTCGGCGGTTATCTTTATCGTATAATCGACGGCGCCTTCGTATCTTACCAACGCCTCGACGTCTATCTTTGCGTCGCGGCTTTTGCCGTCGGCGTGCACCAAAGCCGTCTGCGCGCGCGGATGAATCCTGACTTTGTTGTATTTGAATTTCTGACCTTCCATCACGAAATCCATCGGATGCGAAAACAGTTCGGTCTGCACCTCGTCCGAAAGCGAATTGGATTTGTCGAAATAGAACCTGACCTGTTCGATAAAGCCGTCGTTTCCGAAAACGAGTTCTTTACCTGTCAGCTTTATCGTGTTTTTAGAGGCGGATATTTCCTCGAACCGTTTCAACGGACGTTTGTCGCGGTACTTCGACGAGTTCAGCCATCCCAATCTGGACAGCCTGTCACTGTCGAAATTCCCCGATAAGAACACCAATTCGTCCGTAAGAGTAAAATTTAGTCTGACTTTTTCGTCGCCTATCGTCACCGTCGTATAATAATCGCCCAAACCGGCTTTTAAAAAGTCGAAACCGAAAAACAGCGGCTGCAACACTCCGGCGTGCAAGGCAATGTCGGAAACGGTTTTTGTGCCGTCGGGCAGCAGCTTTTCGGTATTCAGGCAGGTCACGGCGCGTTCGACGGATCTGTCTCCTTCCGCCGAATACAACGTGCCCGTACCTACGGCGACGTTTTTCAGATCGTAATCGGAAAGCACCGCCAATTGAACGACATAATATTCGTGTATGGACGCGACGAATTGAAAAGTATTCCCCGTCGGGCATCCTTTCAGCGCTTCGCTATTCAGATAATCGTAGACCGCGAATGAGCGGTCGGGCGCAAATATTTTCATTTGTCCTCCCTGTCGTTTGTTTTATTCTGTATTTCGGCGACTACGTACTTCAATTCCGTAAAAGGAGTTACGGTAAACGAATACGTATAGCTTCTGTTGCACTTCAGCCAATATTCCGGCAAGGTCAGCGGACCGCAGGAATTAGAACCGATTCCCAGCATAAATCCGTCTATCGAATAGTACAGGACGTCGTTCTCGCGGACTATGTCTTCGCGGTGTTTGAATCCCTCCAAAGCCTTGTCCGTATAACGCTTTCCGTTGAAATTCAGCAGCTCCGAATCCGCCGTAAACATCAATCCCGCGCCTTCTTTATTCATAGCAAGCGCGTATCTTACGTCGGTTCTGTTGCCGCTTTCCTGCGGACGGATATAATTTTCGGGCAGAGCGTCCACCGTGGTATGATATACTCCCGGCCGCGACTGTTCCTTGAAATCGGGATAGCTTTCGTAAGGTCCTGCGCCGAAATAGACGATCTCCGAAAATTCGGGACGCATTTCCACGATCTTGCCGATTTTGGGTATCATCGGCTGACGCGGAGAAACGGGTCTGACTTCGCTGAGGATCCTGACCGATCCGTTCAGACGTACGTTATAGATATCCCTTACTTTGAAACGCGCCTTTCCTCCGGGATCCTTCATCACGTTGTTGACGACGACGTCCACGCTCTTTTCGCGGCGGATAACTTCGAACGAAAGGTTTTCCGTCGTCAGCGCATCGTAGCCCCATTTGTGCCAAGACAATTTGATGTACATGTCGTTGTCCGTGGGAGCGCGGTAGACGTTTGTATAGATCCTGCCGCAACCGCTGTTGCCGGGACGCATAGCCAGATATTCCTTTCCGCCGTACGAATACCCGATGACGGCGCCTTTTTCTTTTGAAAACCGTATCGTGCCGGAATCGAAATGCACGCCTATCGTGCCGCCCTCCTCCGCCGCGCAGATGCCGTGTCCGTCGGTCGGCGCTTTGATCTCCGTCAGCGCGAAGGAAGCTTCCACGCATTCCGACGCGACCAATCTGTCGCCTTCGAAATAATCCAAAAGGATCTGTACGTCGCCGTGCATCACCTCGAAATTCAGATTATAAATATGCGCCGCTCCCGGGGCGATATCGCAAACGAACGAAAAATCGAATACGGATTCGCCCTGCAACATGACTTTTCCGCGGCAGGTTATATATGACGTGTTCCTGAACGACAGCCTGTTCCTTAGTTCCAACACTCCGTTGGCGATCAGCCTTGCCGTAATCGGACGATAGCAGTTTTTCACGGCACGCGCGCCCGTAGACGGAGTCCTGTCGGGATAGAACAGCCCGTCCACGCAGAATTCTCCGTCGTGGATGTATTCGCCGTGGTCGCCGCCGTAAGTGTATTCGTAAGGTTTGCCGGGGGCGTGTTTCACCGCGTGATCGGCAAATTCCCAGATACATCCGCCCATCAGCCCTTCGTATTTATAGAAAGTTTCGACGTAATCTTTCAGGTTGCCGGGTCCGAGCCCCATTGCGTGAGCGTATTCGCAAAGGAAAAACGGCTTTTTCTTTATCGCTCTGCGCGCCGCCGGAATAAAAGCGAAAGGTCTGCCCTCGCCGGCTTTTTTCAGGTCCGTTACGGAAGTGTACATTGCGCTGGCTACGTCGTAACCGCCGCGCGAAGTGCGGATAGCGCCCTCGTAATGGATCGGGATCAAAGTCAGGTTCTTCAGCTTTTTATAACAGTAGTCCTGACAAAGTATTCCGCCGGATTCGTTGCCCAGCGACCACATGGTGACCGATACGGAGTTCCTGTCCCTCATGAACAGCGCTTCGACGCGGTCCCAGAAATGTTCGCGCCATTTGCGGTTGCCGGAAATCTGACCCGGAGTCTTTGTCCCGTGGGTTTCTATGTCGGCTTCGTCCACGACGTATAAACCGTATACGTCGCATAATTCTATAAACAGCGGATCGGGCGGATAATGCGACGTTCTGACGGCGTTCATATTATATTCTTTGAACAGTCTGATGTCGCGTTCGATCTTCTGCGGATTCATATAATACCCGGTTTCGGGATCCGTATCGTGATGATTGGCACCCAAAAGTTTGATTTTCTTGCCGTTCAGCAAAAACGCTCTGCCGTCGATGGACACGGTTTTGAACCCTACGTTCTTTGAAACGTATTCGATTATTTTTCCGCCTTTCATCAAAACGATGTCCAGCCTGTACAGCTTCGGATTTTCCGCAGACCATTCCTGCACGTTCAGCGCGTCCAACATCAGTTTGGTCTCGGGCTGAGCCTCCGCCACGCGCATCGCGACGATGTCGGATCCGTCGGTAAGACTGACGGAAACTCCTACTCCGTCGAAGCCCACGACTTTGATGTTTACAATCGCGTCGTACAGTCCGTTGCTTTTGGAATTGAAAAATTCGAAATCGTAGATGAAGGATTGTTCGTTCTTGAACAGCAATACGTCGCGGAATATGCCGTTTTCGCGGAACATATCCTGGTCTTCCAGATAAGAACCGTTGCTCCATTTTCTGACAGCGACGACGAGTTCGTTCCTGCCTTCCGTAAGAAACGAATCCAGATAAAATTCCGCGGTGTTGTGAGAGCCTTCGGAATATCCGACGTATTTGCCGTTCAGATATACTTCCAAGGAACCGGCTACTCCCAAAAACGAAAGAATATACCTTTTGTCGGTCTCGTCGATATCGATGAACGTGCGGTAGATGCCTGCGCTGTTGTATTGGCGTTTGCAAACGTAGTCTTCGCCGTCGCAGCCGCCTTCGTAAATACCCTCCACCTTATCCACGGGAGGTTTCGGCGGAGTGCATAGATAAGGATACTTTATGTTTGTGTAAAACGGAGGCTCGTAACCGTATCTGCTCCATACCCCGGGCACCGGTATCGTACCAAATTCGACGGCGTCGGTATCGAAGGGATCGGGAATATCCTTTATCCTGGGATAGTATTTGAAATCCCATTCTCCGTTCAGCACGCGTACTCTGTCCGAACAATAACGTTTTTTCACGGGATCGACTTCCGCCCCGTCGCGCGATCCGAAAGGTATGAAATATGCGCGATGATCCAGACGGTTGTCCTTGAACACCTTGAAGTTTTTGTAGTTGTTACGTTTTCTGATGTCGTACAGCATCTCTCCTCCGAATGCCGTTTAACGGACGGCATAACTCCGATTTTTATTCTGTTTTGGCGACTGCGGCGTCGGCTATGCGGTTTTCACCGGTGCCGCCGACTATTTCCGGCGTAAACGATTCGGTCACGTTCAAATATTCGACGTTGCCGCATATCGCCCCGGCGATCCCTCCGCCGTAAACTGCGCCGTCGACGTTCAAAGTCATCTTTCCGACCGATCTTAACCCGTTTATACGCATCGCGACGTTCAGATCCGAATAAGCTTCGCCGACTATCCCGCCTGCCTCCGCCGGCGCAGACGAAGTTACCGAAATCACGCCGCGGAATTCCGCGTTGGTCATTCCGAACGTGTCCGCACGCCCGAATATTCCGCCGACTTTTACGAAAAAGGCATTGGAAGCGTCGGCCACGTTCAGTTCGATCTCTCCGTAGAAATACAGCCTGTTGGCGCTTTCCAATTCGTGCCCTGCGGCGATCGCCGCGCCGTAATCCTTTTCGTGCATTCCGCCGATGCCGCCGGCATTCAGCGCAGACATCGACGGAGCGGAACCGTTAAAGGCGATCTTTCCGTAAGTCCTCAGATTTTCGGCTCCCGTATTCAGCGCCATCCCGTAAATTCCGCCCAGATAAACCGCGCCGGAACCGGATACCGTGATATTCAGATCCGATTCGCATTGCCTGAACAGGTATACCGGAGCATTCAGGTTGCTTCTGGCTGCGGCTTCGGCAAAGCCTACGATACCGCCGATCCTGACGTTTACGTTCCTGGACGGAGTCTGATAATTCACCGTCAGTTTCCCCGTAACATAGCATTCCGAAAAATCGGTCGCGTAAGCGTAAGAAGAAAGTACTCCGATATTCAAACCGTCCTCCGGAATTTCCGTCGCCGTATAAACGAATTCGCTGTCCGCCGACAGTTCCAGTCCCCTTATTTCCGCGCCGTCCATAGAGGCGAACAATCCGCCTTTCGGCAATTTACCGCTTAGGATCCGGTGGTTGCCGAACAGCTTTCCCGAAAATCCGGATATCTGACGGGTGAGGACGGAAACGTCTATATCCGAAGTGATTATATATGTGCCGGTGCCGTTGGCGATGTTGCCGAGCGCCGTGCCGTCATCCACCTCTATCGCGTCGGCGGAAACTACTTCCACGCTGATTTTTGCTATCTCCAGCCCCTTGTAGCTGTATGAAAATTCGGCTACGGAGCCCACCGCGGCGTTATCGGTAGTCACTTTATAGTCGCCCGAAACGCTGATTTCGGGAACCTCTTTCAACGTTTTGAATTCGATCTCCTCTGCCGGCAGACCTTCTGCGAACCCGACGTTCAATCCGATGCCCTCGGCGTCGTCGGGCTTTAAGGCGTAATAGTATTCCTTCCTCTTCAAAGTGAGCTTTTCGTCGTCGCTGTCACGCGTAAAAACTATCGCAAGCGTTACCGCGGCGGCAATCAGCACCAACGCCGTAACGACGGCGACTATCCACACGATCCTCTGCCGTTTGGTAAGTCCTTTGAAGTATGCTTTTACGCCGGAAGTTTTTTTGTCCATTCAGCCCTTTTTTCGCAAGCAAATATGTATTCAAGATTATTATAATAAATATATAATAAAAAGTCAATTTCAAATTGATTTAAATTGTCGGCGCAATCCGCCGAAAGGCATTTTTCTGTCGGGATCGGGAGAATAAAAAAGCGCCGCAAACAGCGGCGCGACAATACGGATCGTTTGTTACGGCAGGAAAGCCGTGCTGTCGGTCAGGCGCAGAAAACGGATAAATTACCGATCCGGAAACCGCCGATACCCCCGACGCCGCGTCCCGATCACCATTTATTATGCACTTTTTCCGCAAAGCCAAGCACTTTGTCGAGTTTGATCTCCGTTCCGTCGTCCAATACGCAGGTCCCCGTGAAATAACCGAAAACCTGATGCGGGATCATACAGAAGAACTTCAGGTCGAACGGTTCGTACCTGTCTATCAAAGGTTCGAAATCCAATCTGACGCGGTTATCGGACGAAGTCACCGTCCACGGTTTTGTGAATTCTACGTTTTCGGTGCCGTCGCCGGGGATGTTGAAAGCGACGTCTTCCAGCTTATGCGCCTTTCCGTCATAGAACAGCATATTTTCGGTGGCTGCCGAAGTGTCTCCGAAACCGTATCCCAGATTGAATCCGAACTTCTTTCCGTCCGCGAGCACGGTCTGCAGACTTCCCCAATACCATGTGTTGTCGAAAGTCCACACTCCTCTGCCCCAATCCAAGGTGCCCAGAGAATCGTCCAAAGAATAGGTTTCGGCGCCCAATTTGAAATAGCCTTTGGCGGTCATACAATTGATCTTGGCGTTGTAATAAAAATGTTTGTCCTTTTTGAACGGAGTCGCTATGAACATACATTCCTCGGGGCAATCGGACAACGTGAAGTCAAACGACAATTCCTCGCCGTTATGCCCGAATTTCGGATATTTTCCGAAAATATGCCTTACCCCGGAATCCAGGATACAAACGAATTCCACGTCGCCGTTAGTTGCGACAACGTCGCCCGCAAGCGTCGATTTCGGCATATGGTAAGCCCCCATCGGAAACAGTTTTATCGAACTTTTCGTAATTTGCGAAGGGGTTTTGAAATCCATAAAAGTCGCGCTTATGGCTCCCACATACCCCATATCGGCAGCCGTAAGACAGATTGCGTGATTATTGTTGCCCACATAGTAATAATCCCATTCCTTCAAACGGAATTTGGGGGCTTTGACTTCGTTGCGATCGTATTCCAATAAATATTCGGTGGCGTACCCGGGGTTGGAAAGATTGCCTTTTCCGTCAAGGAGCTTAGCGCGTTCCGTAATTCGATTTTGCATAAACCCTCCTATTTATTCAATATTGCAAAAGCCTTTTTGTTGCATTTATATAGCGATTTGAATACTTCGAAGTTTCTGTCGTAAACGGGTTTCAATTCGGGTCTGGGCGCAAAGGTTTTGACCGCGGGAATGAATTTTTTCAGGTCGTCCAGGGATTCGATAAGCCTCAATCCAACAGCCACCACCGCGGCGGCGCCGACGGCGCCTACGTTTTGCGGCGCTTTGACGGTTTCTATCGTCCTGCCCGTAATGTCCGCCAACAGTTGGCAGCTGAAATCGGACAGCGCGCCTCCGCCCACGAAACGTATGGTATCGGAAGTCTTTACCTTCTTGTCCTCCGATTCCAACATCCAGCGTTTATGATAGCAAACGCCCTCCAGAACGGCTCTGATAAGTTCGGTCTTTCCCGTTTCCAGGCTGATATTGAAAAACATTCCTCTGGAAGCCGGGTCTTCGAACGGGCAGCGGTTGCCGTGCAGCCACGGCGTAAAGATGACTCCGCCCGCTCCGGGAGCCGCCGTATCCGCGACGTCGGTCATATAATCGTACAATGAAGTGTATTTGGTTTCGAAATCTTCGGTAATATGCTTCTTTTCAAGGTAAATCCCTATTTCGTCCAACGCCAAGTGGTTTTTGACCCATTCAAGGCATTTGCCGGAAGTTTCCATCTCCGCAAAATAAACGAACTTCCCTTTTTGCGCGCATACGATAGAAGCTATCATCGCGGTGGCGTCCACAATCGATTTGTCCACTACCGTACCTACCCATCCCGACGTTCCGGAATAAATATGCGTGTCGCCCAAAGCCGTAGCGCCCGCGCCGACCCCTATCAGGCTGGCGTCGCCGCCTCCGCCGAAGACCTTGGTACCCTCGGTAAGTCCCAATTCCTTTGCGGCTTCCGCCGTAATACCGCCCACGCAGTCGGTGGAATCTATGATTTCCGGCAGATGATCGGGATTTACTCCCAACATTTTTACCACAGGCAGAGCCCACTTGCCCGTATGCACGTTCAGCATCAGAGTGCCGAAAGCCGAATCCCCGGTCATCACCATTTTGCCCGTGCATTTCGCGATCAGAAACTCTTTTACGTCCAACCATTTATAAACGCGTTTGAAAACTTCGGGTTCGTGAGCTTCCACCCATTTGTATTTCCATACCGGGTCTTTTACAGAAGCCGCCACCGCGCCGGTGTAATACAATGACTTCAGCAGTTTGAATATATTCGCCCCGGCAATTTTAAATCCGTAGGCGATGCCTTTTTTGATTTCTTCGACCGCACGTTGATCCATATAGCTCATCGCGCGCCTGACGGGGTTTCCGTCCTTATCAACAAGCACCAGCCCCTGCATCTGCGAACAGAACGAAATTCCCAGGATCTGTTCCGGCTTTATTCCGGTATCTTTCAAAAGCGTAGCCGTAGTTTCGCACATGGCGTCCCACCATTCCTTCGGATCCTGTTCGGCTCCGCCGCCGTCCAAAACGTACAATCCGTAACCTTTAGTCACCGAATCGATAAGTTTTATGGTATCGCAGATGTCAAACAAACAGGTTTTTATTCCCGTGGTCCCGATATCGTAAGTGATTATGTAATTCGCCATAGCTTCCTCCGTAAAAACGCGCTTTATAATAATACGATTATACACCTATATATTAAATATTGCAATAAGCACATCGAAAAATGGTTTTTTATCGACGGCCTCAGCCGCGGAAACGATTCGCTGCCATTAGCCTTCACGATTTGCCGAAAAAAAAACAAACGTCCGCTTTTGCGGACGTTTTTGTATCCTTGGATACGAAATCAATTTAATTTTCAGGCTGACGGCTGCGTTTCCGATTCGTTTACCTTTAACGAAAGTTCTATGAACGTATGTACCTTTCCGCCCGTTTTCGGATAAATATTGCATTCCGCCTTTACGTTTGCCGAATCGGGTCCGAAAACGATGCTTAATTCAAAGGGTTCCAGCTCCAATTTGTACTCGGCGAAATATACCGTTGTGCCTTTGCCGGCGGATTTTTTCAGAATGTAAAGTTCGTAGCTTTTGATGTCCAATTTCTCGTCTACGATGACTTCTTTGTATACCGACACCTTGTCGTCGTTCAGACCTACGACGTGGCGTTCGCCCGCGACGCTGAAACGTATTTCCGCGAATTTACCGTAGTAGGCGTATTCGGCGTTCAGGCGTATATACTTTATCGGCGCGTCTACGCCCGGAAGTATGGTTAACGAGGCTTTTTTCATGCCTTACCGAGCAATTCGTGAATGCGGTCGGCGCTGTTCAAAAGCGGTGATACGGACTTATTCTGGTTGCAGGAAGAGATTATATAGCTGATAAATTTCGACAGATCCGCCGATATAAACCAGCTCTTGCCCAAAAGCTCCGGAGAATTGTATGTCAGGTTCGTGCTGATAACCGCGGTAAACAAGCCTTCTTCGAACGCTTTGTCGAATTTTTCGTAACCTTCCGTAAACAAACCGTACGTTGCGGTCAGGAAGATCTTTCCGCAGCCCTTGCCTTTTAATTCACGGCACAGCCTTAAAACCGAATCGCCGGTCGCTATGATGTCGTCGGCGACCAGGATGTCCTTGCCTTTCACGGAAGTTCCGATGTATTCGTGGGCGACTATGGGGTTTCTTCCGTTGACCACCGTGGTGTAATCGCGGCGTTTATAGAACATACCGAGGTCTACTCCCAGAATCGAAGCGTAATAGATATTCCTGTTCATTGCGCCTTCGTCGGGGGATACTATCATAAAGTGCTTGTCGTCCAATTCGAGATTCGGGTATTGCAGCAACAGCGCTTTCATGATTTGGTAAGTCGGGAAGAAGTTGTCGAAACCCATCAGCGGCACGGCGTTTTGTATACGCGGATCGTGCGCGTCGAAGGTTATTATATCCTTTACGCCCATTGCGTACAGTTCCTGCAGCATCTGCGCGCCGTCCAGGGATTCCCTGGAGTTTCTGCGGTGCTGTCTGCCTCCGTACAATAAGGGCATAATGACGGTGATTCTTTCGGCTTTGCCGCCAGCGGCGGAAATTATACGTTTCAAATCGGCATAATGATCGTCCGGGGACATACAATTCGTTCTGCCGAACATCGGATAAGTGCAATTATAATTGCCGACGTCCACCAAAATATAGATATCGTATCCGCGAACTGAATCTTCGATCATACCTTTGGCGTCGCCCGTGGTAAAACGCGGACAATGGTTTTCGATAATAAAAGATTTCTTTTTGAATTTGGGATTTTTATTGC
Source organism: uncultured Clostridia bacterium (assembly GCA_944371785.1). Lineage (GTDB taxonomy): Bacteria > Bacillota > Clostridia > Christensenellales > DTU072 > Stercoripulliclostridium_A. Next base: position 32,601 of record CALVXZ010000007.1, read on the forward strand.
CGACGTCGCGGTTATACCACTCGACCAGGAAATTATCGATCTTTTTTCCAAGCTCTTCCGCGCCTTTCAGAACGATCAATCCGAGCGGCGCTACCGGAGAAGCGTCTTCGAAAACTTCCGTAAAAAAAGTAGGCATTATTCGGTTCCTCCAATGCTCTCTTGTATATTTTTATATTACCATAAGGGCATATAAAATGCAACAAACTTATACCTCTCCCGAAAAAGTTTCGTCCGAAGTTTTCGGCGGAAATTTTATCCGAACAGCCTGCGCATCGACTGAAAAAGCGCGGATAACTCCGCGCTTTCCGATATATCGATCTAATATTACCGAATAAGATTCATTCCGTAATAAATATTTTTACGACCACGCCGACGGAACCGTCTGAATAATCCTTGACGTAATCGTAGCTTCCGCTCCTGTCCTCGGTCGCACCGTCCGGATTTACGCAAATCACGAACCTGTCGGCTACCGACTCGTCGCAATCGGTATAGGCATCCTGAAGCCACCAGGAATCGCTTCCCAAGCCGACTGCTTTTGCGTAATCGGTGGAGCTTTTCGGGACGGCTTCGCCTTTCAGATCGGCTTTTGTCAGCAGATCGACCGATACGCCGGATTCATCGGATCCGAACAAATCGTCTGCTAAATCGCCGTTCAGCCACGCTTTCAAAGTGCTGTCGGCGTAGGCGTTGGATCCGTCGTCGAACGCCGCGCTGTCCAGAATATACGCCGAAACAAGCGCGTTTTCGGATTCCGCGTCGACGTACCACATTACGGGTTCCCACTTGAACCAATATATCACGTTCTTTTTGAAACCGTTCAGATACTGGTTCGTAAGTTCTTCCGCATAGTCTTCCGGATAACCCCGATATTCCGTGATACTGACCGCTCTGTAGGTTTCGCCACCGAATGGGACGTCCTTATATTTGTATCCGAAGCCGCTGTCGTTAAATTCCAATTCCTTATACGCGACGGACGCTTCGAGTTGATTTTGCAGGTCCGTATCGGTTACCAAAGACTGCGGATATTCGCCGTATACCTTATATTTTCCGTTCTCCGAAGGGCAACGGTCGGCGTCGACTCTGTCGCCTTCTTCCAACGGGGCTATGAAGTTTCTGCAATAACACAAATCGCATTCAGGATCGGTACATACGGATTCGGTGTATCCGTAGCCGGCATAGGTGGGCGCGACAAAGGTTTCTTTTAAAGCGTGGCCGCGGGCGGATATTACATGGTCTTCGGGAGTCGTCGGGATGAAAACCGCCTCTGCGGAGCCCGTATCGGCAGTCTTGTCGAAACAGCCGTAGCATATCGGGCAGACGTAAAATTCCGAATACCCGGATTCCGTGCAAGACGCGGCAGCAAACACCGATTCCAAGGAATGGTTGTGATCGCCTTCGTAGGCAAGCCGTAGTTTTAAAACGGGGGCGACTCCGCGAGTTTCGTTTGCGGAACCTGCGCTGACGACTCCTTCGCCGTCTATGTACATTACATTACGTTCCGGAGTCGGCTGAACGCTGCGCAGCCACCATCCGCTATCTTCGGCGCCGCGTTCCGCGGCGTATGCCGTAGCCGATTTCTGTTTGCCTTCGGCAAGAGCGTCCGTTTCCGAACGCGAAGCCAGATATATCTTGTCGTAAGCTTCCTCGTCGTTTTCCGCGGCGTCGTCACGGATGTAACCGTTAACTATGACCGCTCTTTCGAAAGCGTCGAAAGCCGTATAAAGGAAAGAACCGTTCAGCCATTCACAAATATAGCTGCCGGCAAAATAT
>CALVXZ010000008.1 GCA_944371785.1 uncultured Clostridia bacterium
CGGGGACCCGCACAAGCAGCGGAGCATGTGGTTTAATTCGAAGCAACGCGAAAAACCTTACCAAGACTTGACATCGTACGCTATCTGTAGAAATACAGAGTTCCTTCGGGACGTGCAGACAGGTGGTGCATGGTTGTCGTCAGCTCGTGTCGTGAGATGTTGGGTTAAGTCCCGCAACGAGCGCAACCCTTATCGATAGTTGCCAATATTAAGTTAGGAACTCTATTGAGACTGCCGTGGATAACACGGAGGAAGGTGGGGATGACGTCAAATCATCATGCCCCTTACGTCTTGGGCTACACACGTGCTACAATGGCTACTACAAAGAGCAGCGAGAAGGTGACTTGGAGCAAATCTCATAAAAGTAGTCTCAGTTCGGATTGTGGGCTGCAACCCGCCCACATGAAGTCGGAGTTGCTAGTAATCCCGAATCAGCATGTCGGGGTGAATGCGTTCTCGGGTCTTGTACACACCGCCCGTCACGCCATGGGAGTCGGGAGTACCCAAAGTCGGTGAGCTAACCGCAAGGAGGCAGCCGCCTAAGGTAAGATCGATGACTGGGGTGAAGTCGTAACAAGGTAGCCGTATCGGAAGGTGCGGCTGGATCACCTCCTTTTTAAGGAGCAGGAAACTGCGACCTAAGTCGAGGCTTGCATTGACTGCAAGTCGCACTAACGGGTCATGCCGAGTGCCTAAACTTCTCGCTTCTTAGCAATCTGTTCGACTTATCGGTTTTCGTAAAAAAATTAAAGCCCATACGTTTGTATGGGCTTTTTTGATGCATTTTTTCGTAAAAGGTTATTTGTTTCTGGATCTTATCGCCGTCACCGCTTTGTTCGCGATTATCATGGCGCCTGCCGCCAATACGAATACGCCTGCCGCGATAAAGATCTCGGAACCTACCGAAGCGGCGTAGGCGACTATCAAAAGTATTCCCGCTACCAACGCAAAGACTATCATCAAAGCGATTATTACTTTTCTGGCGGTGGGGCTGCCTTTGGAAAATGCTTTCAGATTGATCACGAAATAGAAAACCGCATAGAGTATCAAAGCAATACCGAGTATCAGCACCGCGTATTGTTGCGCTACCGCGGCAAGCACTATCAGCAGTATTCCGACGATTATTTCGCAAAGCGACACGACGAAGGATTGCTTTCCGGCAATAGAGTTGATAAGTTCCAACACGCCTAAAGTCAATAATGCCGCGCCGAATACTATCAGAGCGAGTTTTACTATGGACATCGATCTTTCGGCGACCAGAATGGTGCCTAAAATTACGAACGCCAGCGCCGCCATTACTGTGTCGCTGGAAGTGTTTACTGTTACGGTTTTGGATTTAGCCATATTCTTTACCTCCGAGGGAACAATTTTTCCCGAATATATTATAAACGCTTTTCGGAAAAAGTTCAATAGTAAAGCATAATTTTGTGGCAGTCGTGACGCCGCGTTCGCAGTCCGCGACCGCCATGCGTATTGACAATCCGATCAAATAGTTATATGCTATATTTGTAAATAAACGATCGGGAGGCGACAATGCGCATCATTACAATCAGCCGTGAATTCGCAAGCGGCGGCAGAGAATTGGGCAAAAGACTTGCGGACGCATTGGGGTTTAAATATTACGATTCCGAAATAATCAACGAGATAGTGCGTCATACCGATTTTGACGCCGGGTTCATAGACAAAGTGTCCGACGGCGAGGTAAGTTTTAACTTCCATTTCGGCAGGAGCTTCGGTTTTTCCGTAAACCAGCCGGCAATAGACGTTCTGGCGGCACAGCACAAGGTGATATCGGAGCTTGCCGACAAAAAAGATTGCGTCATCGTCGGCAGGATGTCGGATATCATTCTGGACAAGAAATTGCCGCTGAAGATCTTTGTTTATTCCGACCGCGATCACAAGATAGCAAGGTGCAGGGAACGGGGCGAACTGCACCCGGAAGCTTCCGACAGACAGATCATCAGAAAGTGCCGTCAGATCGATTCTTTCAGGCGCAGGACCCACGACACGTTTGCCCCTTACAGGTGGGGCGACAGGCGCGGTTACAATCTGTGCGTAAACACCGCCGGCGTCGATATAAAAAAACTTATCCCCGGATTGAAAGAGTACGCCCTGGCTTTCTTCGACAGCCAGAAACAATAATTTAAGTATGCCCGAAACCAAAAAACGGGAACCCAAAACCCGCATAAAGAAAATAATGAAAATATTGGCGGTCGCGCTTTCTGTCTTTGCCGCGGTTGCCAATATGTTCGGATGCACCGATAACGGGGACGATTCGTCAGAAGATCCGCAGGTGTGCGAACACACCTTCGTTCCGATGGATTCCGTCTCCAACAGACCTGCCGACTACGGCGTGGAAGGCAGGCAGTATATGGTCTGCTCGAAGTGCGGATTTTCGATGCTGGAAACCATTCCCGCGCTAAGTCTGAACGCCGCCGAAGACGCTCCGGATTATTTTCCGCTGTTGGCGGAATATTCCGTTCCGGAGCCCATGAGTTATGAGGAATTCGCCGCGTTGTTTCTGCCGTCGGCGTGGTCGTTTACCGTTGTTCCGGATGAAGGCGGCGACGGCGGGGAAGACGGGGAAAGCGAACCTATGCTGAGTTCCGGCAGCTACATTATGCGCTTCGAATCAGCTTTCGAAGGCTACGAAAGCGTGGAAACGACGATAAAGATAGTCGTCGGTTAAAAGGGTTTGCGGTACGGGGATTTTCGATCGCGGCGGACGCCGCGGTTTTTTTACGGGCGCGATCGCGCTTTTATATGTAAACGAGTTCGCCGAAGTTAATTATTTTAATTTACTTTGCGCGCGCGATATGATAAACTAGCGGCATGAGAAAAGAAAACGCAAAAACCGATTTCGTGGAAATCGAAAAGGAAATGTTGAAGTTTTGGGAGGATAACTCCTGTTTTGAAAAGCTCGTAAAGCAAAACGCGAACGGCGAACGCTTCCGTTTTCTGGACGGACCGATCACTGCCAACAACCCCATGGGCATCCACCACGCCTGGGGCAGGACGATGAAGGATATGTATATCCGTTACAACGCCATGTTGGGTAAAAGCTGTCAGTACCAGAACGGATTCGATTCCCAGGGCTTGTGGGTGGAAGTCGAGACCGAAAAGGATCTCGGATTCAAGGTAAAATCCGATATCGTCCATTACGGCATAGACAAATTCACCGAAAAGTGCATGGAACGCGTGCAGAAGTTCGCCGGTATCATCACCGAACAATCCAAACGCCTGGGACAATGGATGGATTGGGAACACAGCTATTTCACCAACACCGATCTGAACATAACTTCGATATGGCATTTTCTGAAGGTTTGCGCCGAACGCGGCTGGATCAAAAAGTCGCATCGTCCGATGCCGTGGTGCCCGCGTTGCGGAACCAGCCTTTCCGATCACGAAATGAGCGGCTCCTATGCCGAAATGGAGCATCTTTCCATATTCGCAAAGCTTCCGATAAAGGGAACGGACGATAAAATCATACTGTGGACGACCACTCCGTGGACGCTGACGGCGAACGCCGCGTTGGCGGTAAACCCCGAAATCGAATACGTCCGCGTGAAAGTCAAATCCGATCCGGCGAACCTGATAGTCGGAAAGGGCGCTTTGAAGCATCTGAAAGGCGATATCGTCGACGTCGGCGAGCCTTTCAAGGGCGAAGAATTGGTCGGTAAAGAATACGAAACCTGCTTCCCCGATTTTGAAGCGCAGAATTTCGTGCACAAGATCTACCCGTGGGAAGACGTCGACGCGGAAGAAGGTACCGGAGTCGTTCATATCGCTCCCGGATGCGGCGCGGAGGACTTTGAATTGGGCAAGAGGCACGGCATTCCCGCGATCTGCCCGATAGACGACGAAGGAGTCATCACAGAAGGTTTCGGAAAGTTTTCCGGAATGAAGACGACGGACCTGGTAGACGACGTCGTGGAAGCGTTGAGGGCGCAAAACAAGCTGTACAAAACTCAGATGTACACTCACTCCTATCCTAAATGCTGGAGGTGCAAAACGCCCGTCGTTTTCAAATTGGTGGACGAATGGAATATCGATACTTCCGAAATCCGCCCGATGATGATAGAAGCCGCAAAGTCCGTGAAATGGGAACCCGAATATGCGGGAAAGAGGATGCTGGACTGGCTGAACAATATGGGCGATTGGAATATTTCCAGAAAGCGTTTCTACGGTCTGCCGCTGCCCTTCTACGTCTGCAAAAAGTGCGGCCACGTCACCGTTATCGGCAGCAAGGAAGAATTGATCGCGCGTTCCGAACACGGCAACATCGACGGAGTTCCTCACCTGCATAAACCGTATATCGACAAGATCAAAATACATTGCGAAAACTGCGGAGAATTGGTAGAGCGTATCCCCGAAGTCGGAGATTGTTGGCTGGACGCCGGTATAACTCCGTTCTCGACGAAAAAATATTTCGAAGACAAAGAATATTTCAACAACAATTTCCCCTCCGATCTCGTTATCGAGATGAAGGAGCAGATCCGTCTGTGGTTCTATTCGCTGTTGTTTATGTCCGTCGCGCTGACGGGCAAGGCGCCTTACAAACAGGTCGTCGCGCACTCCTCCGTGATAAAGGAAGACGGCGGAAAGTTTTCAAAGACCGGGTATATGATCCGTTTCGACGAAGCCGCCGAAAAGATGGGCGCCGATACCGTCAGATACCTGTTTATGTCCAATCCGATAGCTTCGGACGTCAGATTCGGATACTCGCTTGCCGACGAAGCCAGGAGAAAGATCCTTGGGTTCTGGAACATCTATGTGTTCTTTAACCTGTACGCTTCCATAGACAACCCGGATATCGCCTCGCACAAGATAGATTATTCTACGCTGAAACATTCCGACAAGTGGCTGTTGCAGCGCACGAACGCGTTTATAAAATTCGCCTCGAATTCCATGGAAACCTTCCGTCATCCCGCGTTGGTAAAGGAATTCGAAGTGTTCGTGGACGACGTTTCCAATTGGTATATCCGTATCAACAGAAAACGTTTCTGGAAGTCCACCGATAAGGCGGATCAGATGAACGCTTATCACGTTCTGTATTCGGCGATAAAGGCGGTGTTGGGCATAATGGCTCCGATCACCCCGTTCCTTACCGATTATATCTATCAGAACACGGTGCGCGAAATAGAAAAAGACGCTCCGGAATCGGTACATCTCAGCCGCTATCCCGTGCCTATGGACATTCCCGAGGACGAAAACGTCCTGAAAGAAACCGAAGTGGCGCGCAGGATCATCGCCGCCGCGCAGAGGATGCGCAACGAGGCGCAGATCAAGGTCAAACAGCCGCTGAAGCTTCTGTACGTCAACGCTCCGGAATCCGTAGTGGCTGCCGCCGCTCCGCTGACGGAGATAATAAAGGACGAACTGAACATAAAGGAATTGGTTTTCACCGCCGACGAATCGTTGTATAACGACGCGTACTTTACCGTCAATTTCCGCGTTGCCGGCGCCAGACTGAAGGGCGAAGCTCAGCGTCTGAAGACTTTGGTGGACGCATTGGACGCTGCCGGACACGCCGCTCTGAACGCGATGCGCGAAGCCGGAGCCGTGGATATAGGCGATTTCAAAGCATTGGGCGCGGAATTGTTCGATAAACATTTCCGTCCGAAGGATTCTTTCGTCGTCGCTGCCGACGCGGAGATCACTTTGGCGTTGGATACTTCGTTGGACGAAGAATTGCAGGCAGAAGGTCTGATAAGGGAGCTGATCCGTCTTATCCAGGTGCTGCGTAAAGACGCCGGATTCGCCGTGGAACAGCGCATATATGCCGAAATATCCACCGACGACGCATTCGCCGCCGCGGCGATCGAAAAATATTCCGACAAGATCGCGCAGGATATCCTGGCGTCGAAACTCGGTAAAGTTTCCGATCCCGACGCCGAAAACGTGTACGAGATCCGCGACGCAAAGATAACGGTCAGATTAAAAGCCGGAAAGTAAAAGGCGGAGCCTTTTTCGGATCCGTTTCACCGACATAAAAAAGCGCCCCCGGAGGGGCGCTTCGTTTTTGCGGTATTTAATTTTCGTAATATATTATCTTGTCGCCTTCGGATATATCGTCGCCAAGTTCGGGGTTCAATTCCTTTAAACGCTCCGCATCGGCATTCAGAGCCTTCGCGACGTCGAACAGCGTTTCTCCCTTGCCGGCTATGTACAGGGTGACTACGGGCGGATCGGACAGTTCCTTGTCGGCTGCTTCCTCGAAAGAGGAAAGGTATCTGATAGCCGCGGTGGATTCGGAAAGCACGCAAACCGCGATCTCTCCCGAAAGTTCTATCGTGCCGCCTTGCCTCAGCCGCGCCGCATAATCGGAAATGCCTGCGTAAACGCTGATCGCGCCGGGACATTCGTCCGAAGGATAAGATTCCATACGGAACGGGATCTCCGCCTGAATGCCCATAGGTTCGCCGTTGCCGTCTTCCGCTATCAGCTGTGCGCCGACGATGCCTTCCGTCTTTACGGGCTTCATCCCGGAATAGTTCAGAGCCGAAATGCTCGGAGCCGCCAAAGCCGCTATGCACGACGGGGCGAATCTGTCCTCCCTGACGGATCCGAAGAATTTGGATTTGTCGGCGGCTACGCAGATGTTTTCTTTTATTTCTGCTTCGCCGAATTGCAGATCCAATTCCTTTGTCAGCGAGTATGCGTCGGTCACCACCGAATATTTTTCGGGGATATACGCAAATCCCGTTACGGATATTACTCCTTCCGTGGTCACTTCGCCGTCTTTCAGGGAGGTAACTTCGCCCTGAGGTTCCGCGAAAGCCACCGCGACGGCTTCTTCCGTCATACCCTTTGCCAAAACCTCTTCGTCAAAGCGGCTGTTTATGACGCCGCCCATGATCTTACCGTCTTTCAGGTATTGGACGTAAGTGTTGACTGTGCCCGAAATATGAATCAAATCTGTAGCTGTAGAAACAGAATCAATATTAATTGTTGATTGCGAAGCGATTATCTCCGATATAGAGGTATCCAATGCCGCGCCGCCCGAAAAAACGATTTCGGTATTGGGGACGGGTATTGCGGAAAACACGGTGACGTCTTCGCGTTTTACCTCCAGCCCTTCCGCGTTCGCCGTGTCGAATCCTGACGGTACGATAGCGTAGCCGTTCAGTTCCGGCATTACGCGTATCTTCAGTTTTTCGGTCCCCACGTATTCGCTGCCGACCACGACCGGACGGACGAAAGTGAACCAATCTTCTTTGACCCCGCCGAAAGGAATCCTGACGCTTTCGGACTTATGGTCTTTCAGAGTTTGGACTCCTGCGTCCGTAATATAGACCACGGTATATTCGATATTAAGTGTGGTCACTATTTCGTTCGGGCGAGTAAAAGGTGATTCCGCCCACGCTTTTACCAGGACGGAAACGATGCTTTTTGCGCCCGCAGGTTCGATTTCAGTATCGATATACAGCTGGACGGGCTCGGATTTTAAGACGCTGTCGCATTTGACGTACATTCGAAAACCCCCTCGAGTTTTATACCTAATGATATTCCTTGTTTCGGGGGTATATTCCGAAAATCAAATTTTTCTTTTCAGGAACAGGATGTTTTTCGCCAATACGTCCGCATAGCTGAAACTTGACAGTCCTCCGTCGGTCAGGCGGACGGTGAACACTTTCGGATACGTCGATTCTATCTCGCCTTCGTAGCGTTCGATCTTATTTCTGCCGCGGTTTACTTTTACGATCAGGGGATGACCTTTCAACTTGTTCAATCTTTCCATGGTCAGGGCGGTGGAGCCCGCGTTTTCGGCGCTTCTCATAAGCCTATTATTGCCATAGGTGCGGCGTTTATTCTTTTTTCCGGTGCCGAAATGAGTAAAATCCGTCCTCATAATTTTTTTGCTTGCGCCTCTATTGCATATTGATTTATTTTTTCAATTAATATATAATTAGAGTATGGAAAAAAATTCCGGTTGTGTTACCGAAAGAGGATGGGCAAAAATCAATCTCGCTTTAAATATTACGGGCAGGAGATCGGGGTACCATACTCTGGAGAGCATACTGATGCGCGTGCCGCTGTGCGACGAAGTCGAAGTTTCCTTTTCGGATGAGGATTCGGTCGAATATTCGGACGGAGCAAAGTACAGCCGGGATAATGTGATCAGGGCTTTGGACGCCGTCAGAAAAACCGTCGGAAGCGACGCGCGTTTTGCCGTAAAGGTCACCAGGCGCATTCCTTCCGGCAAAGGGTTGGGGGCGTCTTCGGCGGCGGCTGCCGCCGCGGCGAACGCGGCGATGAAACTTATCGGCGTCCGCGACCCCGAAGTATTGTCCGAAGCCGGCGCGGACTGCGCATTTCAGGCGTCGGGCGAGGATACGGCGCTGGCGACGGGATTGGGGGAGAAACTCGAACCGGTGAAACTGCCGAAGCTGTACGCGGCGTTTTGTTCGACGTCGGACGAATCCGATTCGGGCAAAGTATACGCGATATACGATATCACCGGAGGCGTGGGCGGTTCCGTGGCGCGGTTTACGGAGGATCTGCTTCCGTTCAATTCGCTGGAAGCCGCCGCCGTCGCTTTGAATCCCGGGATACTTGCCGCAAGGCGCGCGCTGACCGACGCGGGCTACGACAGGGTGGTCATGACGGGTTCGGGCGCCGGGTACATAGGATTTACCTCCGACAAGGAAAGCTACCGTAAAAATTTTTCCGCGCTGAAAATCATCGCCGCGGAAAGGGGATTGAACATATACGATTTTACCGAGGTAGAAAATGGACGATAACAAAAAACGAAAAAAGCCGGTCTCTCACGAGAACGTAAACGAATTGGATTATCCCGTTTATCTTTTCAACGAGGGTACCAATTCCGAAGCGTTCAGGCTGCTGTCGCCTAAGAATCTGGGCGACAGGTGGCGTTTCAGAGTATGGGCGCCGAACGCGAAGTCCGTATCGGTCGCCGGCGATTTCAACGGTTGGGACCGTTTTAAAAACCCGATGCACCCTATAGGCGGCGGTATCTGGGAAACCGAGATAGCGGGGCTGAAGGTGTTCGACGTATATAAATTCAGCGTTGAAGGCGCCGACGGCGAAATTCATATGAAAGCCGATCCTTATTGTCCGCATACGGAAACTCCTCCGGGAAACGCGTCGAAACTTTTCGATATTTCCGGTTTCGGATGGACGGACGCCGAATATCTTGCCGCCCAGAACGGCAGGAACCGCGTGAAAGAGCCGATGAATATTTACGAAGTCCATCTGGGCTCGTGGTCCAGGCACGACGACGGCAATCCGCTGTCTTACCGCGATCTTGCCGACAGGCTGGTGGGCTATGTAAAGGATATGGGCTACACTCACGTCGAATTGATGCCGGTCACCGAACATCCTTTGGAGATGAGCTGGGGCTATCAGACGGGCGACTTTTTCGCACCCACGTCGCGTTTCGGAACGCCGCACGATTTTATGTATCTGATAGACCGTTTCCACGCCGAAGGTATCGGAGTGATATTGGATTTGGTGCTGTCGCACTTCCCGAAGGACGAATTCGGCTTGTTCCGTTTCGACGGCACCGCCGCATACGAATATTCCGATCCGCTGAAAGCCGAACACAAGACGTGGGGTACAATGGTGTTCGATTACGGGAAGGGCGCAGTCAGATCGTTTTTGATATCCTGCGCGGCATATTGGATAGAATATTACCATATCGACGGTTTGCGTCTGGACGCCGTAGCAAGTATGCTTTATTTGGATTACGACAGGCGCGGCGGAGAGTGGCGTCCCAACAAATACGGCGGAAATTATAATCTGGAAGCCATTTCTTTCCTGCAGGATATGAACAAAACGGTATTGTCGCGTTTTCCGCGCGCTTTCACCGTGGCGGAAGAATCGACGGCTTTCCCGATGGTCACGATGCCTCCGTCGGCAGGCGGGCTGGGATTCAATTTCAAATGGAACATGGGTTGGATGAACGACATATTGGATTACGTCGGCACCGATCCGTTCTTCAGGAAAGGCAATCACAACAAGCTGACTTTCGGCATCTCCTACGCTTTCAGCGAAAATTACATTCTGCCGTTTTCCCACGACGAAGTCGTGCACGGTAAATGTTCGATGCTGTCCAAACTCCCCGGCGATTACCGCGAAAAGTTCAGGGCTTTGAAGGCGCTGTACGCTTATCAGTACGCGCATCCCGGGAAAAAGCTGAACTTTATGGGCAACGAGATAGCGCAGTTCATCGAATGGAACTACGAAAGACCTCTGGATTGGTTCCTGTTGGATTACGACAGCCACAGAGGCGTTCAGAGTTTCGTGAAAAAGCTAAACGAAATTTATAAAAATTATCCGGCGCTGTACGAACAGGACAACAGCTACGACGGGTTCAAATGGATAGTGGTGGACGACAACGTGCAAAACGTCGTGGCGTTCTACCGCGAAGCCGCAAACGGCGACAGGGTGGCGGTGATAGTCAACTTTTCCGACGTCACAAGGAGGAATTATACCTTCGGAGTGCCCGATAAAGGTACCTATCACGTCATTTTGAACAGCAACGACCCGGCTTTTTCCGGAGATACGGAGCTGAAAAAGAGCTTCCGCACCAAACAGAAACCTTCTCACGGCTATAAACAGAGCCTTACCCTGGATCTGGAGGGGAACACGGCGCTGTATCTTGCGGTGAAAAAATAATCGGAACGAAATAAACAGGAGGAATCGTCCAATGCGAGTAAAGAAGGAATGCGTAGCAATGCTTTTGGCAGGCGGACAGGGCACCAGGCTCGGAGCTTTGACGCAAAAGATTGCAAAACCCGCCGTGCCGTTCGGCGGCAAGTACAGGATAATCGACTTTACTTTGTCCAACACAATCAATTCCGGCATCGATACGATAGGCATCCTGACTCAATACCAACCGTTCGACCTTAACCAATACATAGGCAACGGTCAACCTTGGGATCTGGACAGGCTGGAAGGAGGCGCTTTCGTTTTGCCGCCTTACCAAAAAGCCAAATCGGGAGAATGGTATAAGGGGACTGCGAACGCCATTTATCAGAACATTGATTTCGTGGACAGATACGACGCCGATTATGTGCTGATACTTTCCGGCGACCACATCTATAAAATGGATTATTCGAAGATGCTGGAAGCGCACATCGCCAAAGGGGCGGCTTGTACGATCGCCGTATTGAACGTGCCGATCTCGGAAGCTTCCCGTTTCGGCATAATGAACGCGAAAGAAGACGGCGAAATTTATGAATTCGAAGAAAAACCCAAACACCCCAAATCCACAAAAGCCAGCATGGGTATTTATATCTTTACCTGGGCAAAGCTGAAAGAATACCTGATTGCCGACGAAGCCGACAAGAATTCCCACAACGATTTCGGCAAGAACATAATCCCGAATATGTTGGGCGCGGGCGAAAAAATGTACACCTACGATTTCAAGGGGTATTGGAAGGACGTCGGTACGATTTCCTCGCTTTGGGAAGCCAATATGGACTTATTGGATTCCGGAAGCGGGCTGGATCTGGACGATCCGGATTGGAAGATCTATGCCAGGAACATGGCGGAACCGCCTCATTACGTCGGCGACAACGCCATTATCAGGAATTCGGTGGTCACCGAAGGTTGCGAAATAGACGGCGAAGTCGTCAATTCGGTGATCTTCCGCGGCGCCGTCGTCGAAAGGGGAACGGTGATCCACGATTCCATAATCATGCCCGACGCGGTTATAAGGGCGGGCGCAAAGATCGAGCATTCGATAGTCGGTTGGTCCGCAACCGTTTCGGAGGGCGCGAAAATCGGTAAGAAACAGGCTCAGGCAGACGCCGGAGAATGGAAGATCGCGGTTGTGGCTCCGGAATCCACGATAAAGGCGGGTTCCGTGGTAGACGCAGGCGAAATGGTCGGAGAGGAGGGCAAGTAAGATGAACACCAAGATGGTAGGAATATTGTTTGCGGCGGCAAACGAAACAAAGCTCAACGAGCTGACTATTCACAGAACCACGGCTTCTTTGCCGTTTGCGGGCAGGTACAGGCTCATCGACTTTGCGCTGAGTTCTCTGGTAAATTCCGGCGTCACCAGGATCGGGATCATAACTAGGAACAATTACTCATCGCTTATGGACCACATCCGAATGGGCAGAGATTGGGATCTGAACCGTAAAAACGGCGGTATATCCGTATTCCCGCCTTTCGTTCTGAATACTTCCAGGGAAGTTTATAAAGGCAAGATCGAGGCGTTGTATACCGTTCTGGATTATCTGAAAAAGGCTCCCGAAGATTATGTATGCATGGCAAATTGCAACGTGGCGGCGAATATCAAGGTGGACGACATTCTGGACGAACACATTAAACGCGACGCCGATATCACGATACTTTGCCATAAGGCTTCGGTAAACAGCAGCAAACGCGTGCTGATCACCAAAAACGACGACGGATTGGTCACCGACCTCAGCGCGTCCGAAATTCCTTCCGACAAGGAACACCTGGTATCGCTGAACATCTACATAGCCAAAAAGGATTTCCTTATCGCAAAGGTGGAACAATCCTATGCCAGAGGCTACGTCGAATTCGAAAAGGACATACTTTTCAAGGAAGTCGAGAACGGCAAGATCTACGCGCACGAACTCGAAGGGCACGCCGCGATAATAGACGACGTAAAGACCTATTACAACGAATCCATGAAAGTATTGGATATGTCGGTGCGCGAAGAACTGTTCGGCAGCCTCAGAAAAATCTATACGAAGGTCAAGGACTCCGTCCCGACGATGTATATGAACGACGCAAAGGTCAAAAACTCATTGATAGCCGACGGCTGCGTCATCAACGGAACGGTTGAAAACAGTATCCTGTTCCGTAGCGTCAGGATAGAAGAAGGCGCTGTGGTCCGCAACAGCATAATTATGGAAAACGGCATAGTAATGAGGGGCGGAAAGATCTCCTATACCATTACCGACAAACAGGTGGTGATCGGCGCGGGAAGGCAGATCTCCGGTTCGGAAACTTATCCGATAGTCATCGTAAAGAACAAAATCGTTTAATTTTACGGCGTTCGGGGCGGTTGTCGACCTTAAAAAAGTTTTGACGTAACTGCCCGGACGCGCATACCTTAAGGAGGTAATATGAAAGTACTATTCGCAACCAGCGAGGCTTCGCCGTTCATCAGGACGGGAGGACTCGGAGACGTTATGGGAGCGTTACCGCAGGCGCTCGGAAAGCTCGGTGTGGAAACGGCAGTCGTGCTGCCGTTGTATTCCGATATGAAATCCGAATACAGGAATTCTTTGAAATATATCGGAAACACTACCGTATTCCTGGGCTGGCGGCAACAATACGCCGGCGTTTTCATGAGCCGCGTAAACGACGTCGACTACTATTTCATAGACAACGAATACTATTTCAAAAGAAACGGCATTTACGGACACTTCGACGACGGGGAACGCTTTGCGTTCTTCTCCAAAGCGGTGTTGGAAACAATGCAGGTCACCGGCTTTTACCCCGACGTTTTGCAATGCAACGATTGGCAGACGGGTCTGACGCCGCTGTATCTGAACTGCTTCTACAGGCTTGTGGACGGTTACAAGACCATGAAAACGGTGATGACCATTCACAACATAGAATTCCAGGGCAGAATGGATAAATACGTCATCGACAACGTCTTCGGCATACCGCGCGAATTTTATCAGGTCGCCGAATACAAAGGCGACGCGAATATGCTGAAAGCCGGTATCGAGGCGGCAAATAAAGTCGTTACGGTATCGCCCACCTATGCAAAGGAAATACTCGATCCGTATTTCGCATACGGTCTGGACGGGATACTGAACGCAAGAAGCTTTAAACTTACCGGTATCGTGAACGGCATCGACACCGATTTGTACAATCCGAAAACCGACAAGGCGCTGTTTGCCAATTTCGATTACAAGAGCTTCAAAAAGAAAACCGAAAACAAAAAAGGTTTGCAGGAATTGCTGGGACTTCCCGTTTCCGACAGACCGCTTATCGGAATGGTCACAAGGCTGACTCCGCAAAAGGGCATAGATCTGGTGCTGAACGTGATACGCGAGATCCTGTCGATGGATCTGCAGCTTGTGATATTGGGCACCGGCGACGGCAAATACGAAAACGCCTTAAGGGAGATCGGGAAACAGTTCCCGACCAAACTTGCGACGGCGATATATTTTTCCGGCGACATCGCCAGCAAAATTTACGGCGCTTCGGATATGTTCCTGATGCCGTCCAAGTACGAACCTTGCGGATTGTCGCAGATGATAGCCATGCGCTACGGCTCCGTGCCGATAGTGCGCGAAACGGGCGGACTGAGAGATACCGTTCCAGCTTTCGATCCGACTACGGGGAAAGGACTCGGCTTTACGTTCAAAACGTACAACGCGCACGATATGCTGGGCGCAATCCGGCGCGCAGTGGAAGCGTATTATAACCCCGAACTCTGGCAAAAGGGCGTCGTGAAAAACGCCATGGCGGCGGACTTTTCCTGGAAAAGATCGGCGGAGGATTATCTGAATCTTTACAAGAGCATTTAATCTTCCGAACGGCTTTGCCGCGTCGCGAAAACTTTACCGAAAGTTGGATCAAAATTCTTGATTTCGGCTTAGGTATTATGTAAAATAAAAATTCCGAACATATCCCGTGTGTGCGCGCACGAGGCGCCGGCGGGATATGATTTGTGTTTAAAACCATATAAAACCACTACGGAGGATCAATGGCAAATATTTCTAAATCTGAAATCAAAAGGCTGATGGAGCTGACTCTGGCGAAAAATTTCGGCGTGCGCTCCGACGAAGCCAACGACAACATGGCATACCGCGCTCTGTGCACGGTCGTAAAAGATATATTGACGCAAAAACGCCTGGAATACAAAAACAAAGTGCGTTCCAAAGGATACAAGCAGGTGTATTATATGTCGATGGAATTCCTGCTGGGCAGGAGCCTTAGGAACCATCTTTACAACATCGGGCTTTTGGACGAAGCGCGCGCCGCGGTGAAAGAACTCGGATACGATATAGATAAACTGATGTCGATAGAACCCGACGCAGGTTTGGGAAACGGCGGTCTGGGCAGGCTGGCGGCGGCTTATTTGGATTCGCTGACTTCCCTGGGGTATCCCGCCGGCGGTTTCAGCATCCGCTACGATTACGGTATCTTCGAACAGAAGATAGTGGACGGTTGGCAGATGGAGATGCCCGACAATTGGCTGCAGGACGGCGACGTCTGGCTGAATAAACGCGACGAAGTTTTCGAAGTTAAATTCGGCGGCAGGATAGAAGAACATTGGGAAAACAACAGGCTGATATGCGAACAAAAGGGGCATACCACGATTTTGGCGGTGCCTTACGATATGAATATTTCCGGCTACGGTTCCGACGCGGTAAACGTGCTGAGGCTGTGGAGCGCGAAATCTCCCGTTGAATTGGATATGAATATGTTCTCCCGCGGGGAGTACGTAAAAGCCATAGAATCGCAGGCGATGGCGGAATCGATCAGCAAGGTGCTGTATCCCGCCGACAACCATATCGAAGGTAAGTCGCTGCGTCTGAAACAACAGTATTTCTTTGTTTCGGCTTCGATTCAGTCGATTTTGTACAAGCATCTGAAATATAACAAGGACTTATCCAATCTTTCCGAAAAGATCGCCATTCACATCAACGATACGCACCCGACTTTGTGTATCCCCGAACTGATGCGTATCCTTTTGGACGATTACGGATGGAGTTGGGATAACGCCTGGAAGACCGTTACGGAAGTCATCAGCTATACCAACCACACCGTAATGCAGGAGGCTTTGGAACGTTGGCCGCAGGCACTGTTCAAGAGTCTGCTTCCGCGTATCTACCAGATCATAAAGGAAATAAACCAACGCTACTGCGCCGATCTGTGGAACGTCTTCCCCGGGGATTGGCAACGTATCAGCGCGAACGCGATTTTGTCCGATACCGAGATCCGTATGGCGAATCTCTGCCTCGTGGCGTCGCATACGGTAAACGGCGTTTCCGCACTGCACAGCGAAATACTTAAAAACGACGTTTTCAAAGACTATTACAAGGTCGCGCCCGAAAAATTCACAAACGTAACCAACGGAATAACGCACCGCCGCTGGCTGTGCGAGGCAAATCCGCTGCTGGCGGACCTGATAAAGGATCTGATAGGCGATAAGTTTATCGTCAAAGCCGACGAGTTGGAAAAGCTTTTGGCGTTCCAGGGCAACACCGACGTTTTGGATAAGCTGTTTGAAATCAAACGGCAGAACAAAGCGCGTCTGGCAAACTATATCAAACAGACCACCAATATTTCCGTGGATCCGGATTCCATATTCGACGTGCAGGTAAAGCGTCTGCACGAATACAAACGCCAGCTGTTGAACGCGTTGCACATTCTGCACCTGTACAACAAGTTAAAGGAAAATCCGAATTTGGATATCTGTCCCAGGACCTTCATTTTCGGGGCAAAGGCGGCAAGTTCGTATTATATGGCAAAGCTGATCATACGCCTGATTTATATGATCGGGAAGATGGTCAACGACGATCCCGCGGTGAACAAGAAACTGAAAGTCGTATTCCTTGAAAACTACCGCGTATCCCTGGCGGAAATAATTATGCCCGCCAGCGAAATAAGCGAACAGATCTCCACCGCCGGAAAAGAAGCTTCCGGTACGGGGAATATGAAGTTTATGATAAACGGCGCGGTGACGATAGGGACCATGGACGGCGCCAACGTAGAGATACACGAAAGAGTAGGCGACGAGAACATATTCATTTTCGGCCTGTTGGCGGAGGAAGTGGAAAAGCTGAGGAGCCATTACAATCCCACGTCCTATTACAATTCCGATCCCAGGATCAAAGCCATCATCGATCTGCTGAGGCGCGGCATTGCCGGGACCTCCTTCCAGGAGATCGCCGATTCGCTGACGGTAGGCAGAGGCTCCTCTCCGGATCCGTATATGGTGCTTGCCGATTTCGGATCCTATGTGGACGCGCAGTCCGCCGTCGATCAGGCTTACCGCGACAAACACCGTTTCGAAAAGATGTCCCTGGTGAACATCGCGCGTTCCGGTTTCTTTGCCGCCGACAGGAGCGTGGAAGAATACGCACGCCGCATTTGGCGTCTTAAAAAAGTTAAATAGGGAGCCCGAAACGCATTAATGCTGAAATTTGACTCCCGTAATACGCGTTATAAAAAGCCGTTCGGAGCAGTTGCCGCAGGCAATACGGTTTACTTTAAATTCCCCGTTTCCGAAGACGTCGCCGCCACGGGCGCGGCGTTGGTTTACCGCGGAGCGGAGGAAGGTAAACTGTCATTGACCAAATTCGGCGACGCCGACGGCTTTACCGTATTCACGGGGGCGGCGGTGTTCAACACCCCCGGCATTTATTATTACCGTTTCGAAATATACCGAGGCGGAGAAACCCTATACGCCGGGCGCGCCGGCGCGGACGGCAGGGCGACTATAGGCGAATGGCTGAAAGAATGGCAGCTGACGGTATACGACCCTTCTTTCAAATCCGCCGAATGGTTGAAAGGACGGATAATATATCATATATTTCCCGACAGATTCTGCCGCGTGGAGGACGGCAAACGTCCTATGTACGGGCGCTTCAAAAGCTGGGGAAAGGAATTGACGATATTCGATCCCGACGGGGTCTATCGCGCCAACGACTTTTACGGCGGAAACATAAAGGGCGTGCTGACCAGGCTGAAGTACCTGAAGTCTTTGGGCGTGGGCGCAATATATTTCAGCCCCGTGTTCGATTCGCATTCCAATCACAGATACGATACCGGCGATTATATGCGCATAGATCCGCTTTTCGGCAGCGAAGAAGAATTCAAAATGCTGATTTCCGAATGTGAAAAGCTGGATATCGGCATTATTTTGGACGGAGTTTTCAACCATACCGGCGCGGACAGCCTGTATTTCAACAAATTCGGCAGGTATCCCGGGATCGGCGCATATCAATCGAAGAACAGCTTCTATTACCCGTGGTATACTTTCATCAACTACCCCGACGAGTATGTGTGTTGGTGGGGCGTGACCGTGGTGCCCACCGTCAGAAGGGACTGCGAGGAGTTCCAGAATTTCATCGCGGGAGAGGGCGGAGTCATCGAAAAATGGACCGAACTCGGCGTAAAAGGCTGGCGTCTGGACGTCGCCGACGAGCTTTCGACTCCGTTTTTGGAAAAAATACGGAAAAAGGTCAAGTCCATGGGGGACGTCGCTTTGATAGGCGAGGTGTGGGAGGACGCCAGCACAAAGGTGAGCTACGGCGAAAAGCGCAGCTATCTGTTCGGGCACCAGCTGGACGGCACGATGAACTACCCTTTCCGCACGGCGATATTGGCTCTTTTCAAAGACAGAAACGGCGCGGAGTTCGTGAATTCCGTTATGACCATAGCCGAAAACTATCCTCACGACGCTCTGTATCAGTCGATGATCCTTTTGGGAACGCACGACACCGTCAGGATAATTACCGCCTTGGGCGGCGATCACACCATGCGTACCAAGACCGAACGGCTCAGGTACAGAATGCCTCACGGCGAATACAAAGAGGCGCAGAGAAAGCTGAAGACGGCTTCGGCGATACAATATTTTCTGCCCGGACTTCCCACGATATATTACGGCGACGAAATAGGTATGCAAGGTTACGAAGATCCCATAAACAGACGTCCTTACGCATACGGATACGAAGACGTCGAATTATTGGCGCATTACCGGTATCTTGGCAAGATCCACGCCGATTTCCCGGAAGAATTTTCGATAGAGTACCGCCGCAATTATATTTCCATTACACGCGGACGTTACACTTTGCAGGTGTCCACGGACGATCTGTCTTATAAGATAATCGAAGTCGGCGTCTGATTTTTGAATAACGCAGGCAATAAAAAACAAAAACAAGTCCGCGCCGCGGACTTGTTTTTAATTCGTATGATCTGTTACGATCGCGGTTAACGTTCCTGATCGTCTTTGAAGACGAAGGAGCTTTCGCGGTTGAGTTTGGCTTTTGCCATATCCCTCAGAACGAATTTCTGAATTTTTCCGGAAGCCGTCATCGGCAATTGGTCGATAAATTCGACGTAGGAAGGTACTTTGTGGCGCGCCATATTGTTCGCGACGTAAGTCTGGATATCCTTTTCGGTGACGTTGCTGCCGGCGCGCTTGATAACGAACGCATACGCTTCTTCGCCGTATTTTTCGGAAGGAACGCCGACGATCTGTACGTCCACGACGTCGGGATGCGTGTAGATGAAATCTTCGATCTCTTTCGGGAAGATGTTTTCGCCGCCGCGGATGATCATATCCTTTATTCTGCCGGTGATGCGGTAGTATCCGTTCGGATCGCGGATGGCAAGGTCGCCGGTATGCAGCCAACCGTCTTTGTCGATAGCCGCAGCGGTAGCTTCGGGCATCTTGTAATATCCCTTCATAACGTTGTATCCGCGGACTACGAATTCGCCGGGCTGACCGTCGGGAAGGTCTTCTCCGGTATCCGGATCGACGATTTTGGTTTCCATAAACGGCATTTCTTTGCCGACGGTATTGACCCTGATCTCCAACGGATCGTCCACAGTGGTCATCGTGCAGGCGGGCGAAGCCTCGGTCTGTCCGTAAGTGATGGTGATCTCCGGCATGTGCATTTTGTCTATGACGTCGCGCATGACTTTTACGGGGCAGGGGGAACCAGCCATGATGCCCGTCCTGAGGCTTGAAAAATCGTACCTGGAAAAGTCGCGGTGTTCCAGCACCCTGATGAACATAGTCGGAACGCCGTGTACCGCGGTACATTTTTCGTACTCTACGGCGTGCATGACCTTCATGGGCGTGTACCACAGCAGAGGTACCATTGCCGCGCCGTGAGTGACCGCCGCCATTATCGCCAACACCATACCGAAGCAGTGGAAGAAGGGGACGGGAATGCAAAGTTTGTCCTTTGCGGTGAACTTCATGCAGTCGCCGATGGCTTTGCCGTTGTTGACGATGTTGTTGTGCGTCAGCATGACTCCTTTCGGGAAGCCCGTGGTGCCGGAGGTGTACTGCATATTTACGACGTCGTCCGGGTCTATGGAATGTTTCAGGGCGTTGTATTCGTCGTTGCTGACCAATACTCCGAAATAAGGTATCTGCGACCAGTTGTACATTCCGTCGTACCAATTGTCCAACGAAACGACGTACCTTAAGAAGGGAAGCCTTTCGTTGCGGAGCTCGCCGGGTTTGGAAGTTTTCAATTCGGGGCAGACGGAATATATGATTTTTTCGCAGTCGATATCCTTTATGCCGTCGCAGATGAACAGCGCTTTGGAATCGGAGTTCGACAGCAGGTATTCCAATTCGGCTTCCTTGTAGTTCGTGTTGACGGTCACCAGCACGGCGCCGATACGGGCGGTGGCGAAAAACAGCACCAGCCATTCGGGATAGTTGGTAGCCCATATCGCGACGTGGTCGCCTTTGCAAATGCCCATGCCCAACAGACCTTTCGCGTATTTATCGACTTCTTTGTTGAATTCGTAATAAGTCCTGGTATAGTTGACTTCTATGTACTTTACCGCCAGCTTGGTAGGGTACTTTTTCGCGATATTGCTTAACATATCGCCAACGGTGATGTTCATTAATTTTTCAGCAGTCTTTTCTTTTTCCATATTTTATACCTGCGAATTTAATATAGTTTTTTGGGGAAAAGTTACAGCGACAGCCATTGACATATCAGCCGGAAGATATCCGTGTTGTCGATCTCTTCGGGTATATTCATCTGTTCGCTGTAGTTGATTTCCAGGTACTCGCTCGCGCCGGAGGCGTCGCTTTCGTCCGCAGCGGCATTCTGCGCCTTTACGGTACCGGTCGCGTATATGAAATAATTGACGTTATCGGAAGTGTGACCGGTCCTTTTGAACCAGCCGTCGCTGGATTCGTAATCGATCAGAGCTTCTCTGGCTTCCTGTTTTGCCATATTGGCGTCGGCGTTGTCGAAATCGGGAATTTCCAATCCGCCCGTTTCGTGATCCGCGGTGACCATTACCACCGTGTTTCCGTTGGCTTGCGCCCAATCGCGGCAGGTCTTTACTGCGGCGTCGAAGGCGTTCAGTTCCGCAAGCATCGATTCCATATCGTTATCGTGCGAAGCCGAATCTATCTTGCTGCCTTCCACTACAAGCAGGAAACCGTTGTCGTTGTCTTCGGACAGTTTTTCCAAAGCCGACGAGGTCAGGTAGCTGAGCGTGTCCGTGCCGGCGGTCCGGATCGAACCGTCTTCCAACAATCCGTAGATCTTTTCCGAATCGGATGCGGCAATTTCATCGAAAGTAGTGCACAGCGCACGGTTTTCGGTGGCGATCTCGGACTTCAGAGCGTTCATCGAATCGTCGGTCAGTCCGTACAGTACGTCCAGATCGAAATCGACGATCTGCCTGGCTATCGAATCGGTTTCGCCGCGGTCCTTGGCGTGGGAAAGGAACGCCGCGGGCGTGGCGTCGGTGACGGGTTTGGTCACGACGACTCCGACTTTCTTGCCGGCTTCTTTTGCCATTTCCGCAACGGTTTCCAAATTTTTGCCGTCCTTATAGGATATCCTGCCGTTGTATGTTTTGGTGCCCGTCGCCATTGCCGTGGCGGCAGCCGCCGAATCGGTGGCTCCCGGGGTCAGCGAACGCGTCATCACTTCGCCGATCACGGCGAAACGTTCCATATTCAGCTTGTTGCTGCGATAAATATTGCCTGCTTCGATATGGTTTTCTCCCATACCGTCGCCGATCAGCAATATGACGTTCTGAGGACGGGCGCCGGATTCCGGGTATACGCCGGAATCGACGTAATTCAGCGCGAACAGCACTGCGGCGGTAGCCAAAGTAACTACCAGGATTATCGCTATGATGATCAGCAAAAATCGGTTTTGTTTTTTTCTGTCGACAGCCTTAGCCATATTTTTCTCCTTATTCCTTTACGCGCCCGTGCGTCCGTGCGGACATCAATATTTTTCGTATAGCGCGAGGTTGTATTCCGGGAAAAGCTCCTTCAGCGGGCTGAACGGATACTCCTTCCCGTGACCCAGGACAGTCCTCAGAAGTTCGCCTTCCGTCATGAAATACGCAAAGCCTTCGCTTTCTTCAAACCTCGTCGTCTGTCCGTCGTTTACTTCAAGTTCATACGTCTTACCGCTTACGGAAAAGCGCGCGTTTAAAGTCACTCCCCTCATGGGGAGAAGTCGTAGCAACGCGGAAAGATTCAACGTCTTTCCCATCGAGTAGGGGTCGCCGCCTGAAGCGGGCAGCGGCACTCTTTTGTTTGCAAGTTCCTTTACGCCGTCGAACGCGTCGTCGGCAGCGGACATCGCCTCCGCGATATTTCCGTTGTCTATCAAAACATAAGCGTTCGGGGTACCGTTTCTATAAATAATGTATCCCGAATCGCATACTGTTGTAAACATATCGACGACTGCCTGTTGTTCCGAAGCGGAACGGAAAACGTGCGCCGGAAAGCGTTTTGCCCATTCCGTGTACACGAAATAAGTATCCGCCCACAGATCTTTCGTCAGCGGTTTCAGCGTATATTCCGCGCCGTACGGAGATGGGTAAAACCCTTTTGTTTCGTTGATCGTGACGTACCCCAGACGCGAATAAAAATCGTGGTTGAACGGGTGCAGCATCACGAAAGGAAAGCCTTCCTCCTTCAACGCCGCTTCGACGTCCGCCAGCAGCGATCTGCAGTTTCCGCGGTTGCGTGCGTCGGGTCTTGTGGCTACTCCCGTCACGAACGGTATGCGGACGGTCTTGCCGTAAATCCGTGCGGCAACGATTTTGACGTAAGCCGCCGCGGCTACTCCTTTTCCGTCGCTTAGCGTAAAAGGACGCGCGCCGACGTTGTCGAAAAAGTAGTCGACGTAAGCTTCGTCGCCCGGGAAACAGGCTATATGCAGATTTTTCAGTTCCTGAATATGCATACATCGTTATTTTAACAAAAGCCCCCGGCTTTGACAAGTAATTTGACCCCTTTTATGCGTCCGCCGCCGTCCGATACCGCCGTTAAGCGGCGAAAATACCGGAAAAATCCGCTTTTGCGGTCGGAACGGGCATTTCGCGGCGCGCCGCGAAAGCCTGCGATCGTCGTTTTTTTTGCGCGCGTCCGCCCGATAAATATATAGTAAAAAGCCGAAGCCGCTATTGCATTGGCGCAAGGGTCTGCTATAATAAATGTGTATATATATTGCGGGCGCGTAATATATAAATAAATTCCGGAAGTAATTCGATGAAAAAAAAGTGCGCGTTGATCTTAATGATAATTCTTGCGGGGCTTGCGGTGCTGACCGCCTGTAACGATCCCGTAGAGATAGAATCCATTTCCATTTCTGAAAAAGCCGAAGATTTCAAAACAGATTACATAGTCGGCGAAGAATTAGATCTGACCGGCATTCTGCTGACCGTCACGCGCACGGACGGCAGCTCTTACGACGTATACGCCGAAGACATCCGTCAGGATCTGAGGATACTCAACTTTTCCACGTCGCGTCCCGCGGAAAAGCTGACGGTGATCCTTGAATACAAAGAAGTCAGAACCTCTTTCGACATAGTTGTCAGAACCGACGAAGAGGGGGCTTTGAGGTATACGGTCACTTTCGATTCCATGGGCGGCAGCGCGGTGGAACCGCAATCGGTGCCCGCTTATTCGATGGCTGTGGAGCCGGCTGCCCCGGTGCTGGAAGGGTACGCTTTCAAAGGCTGGTATACCGAAACCACCTATAACAACATTTTCAATTTCTCCACCACGAACATAACATCCGAAATCACCTTGTATGCAAGGTGGGCGGAACTGCACACCGTATCGTTCTATGAGCTGAAAGAAGGCGTCGATCCCGAAACCGCCGATCCCGACGTCAATCCCGACGATTACGTCCTGTTGCAATACAGCGAAGTACCCGACGGGGACTCTCTGTCGGCGGCGCCCGCCGTCCCCACAAAGGAAGGCTTTAACGGAGTATGGGACAGGACGGTGTTTTCGTCCATAGCCGGGGATCTGAAGGTCTACCCGGTTTATTCCGCGATCTATTACACCGTCACTTTCGTCGCTGAGGGCGAGGAAGGCGAAAATTTATTGGGAACTTTGGTCAACGTCCGCAAAGGCACGGTGTTGCAGGACGAGGACGGCAATCTGCACCCCGATTTTGCCGAACAGATAAATGAATTCATCAGACTTGCGAAAGAACTGTCGATACCGGGGCAGGAATTTTCGGGCGATTGGTATCCGGGGCTGTCCGATCCGATAGAATCGAATCTTACGTTGGTAGCCAATTTCGGCGCCGTATACCTTACCGTCAGCCTGATGATGAACGACGGCACCGACAAGGCGTTCGCCGAGATCCCGGTACAATACAATCTGACGCTTTCTCAAAACGACATCCCGGACGAGCCCCCCCGCAGGGACGGTTATGCGTTCGACGGTTGGTATTCCGACAAAGACTGCACTTCGCCCTGGAACTTTACGACGTCGATAACTTCCGAAAGGAAGATCTATGCGGGCTGGAGAGAATTGTTGGAAGTTTCCTTCTACATACCCGTGAACGCCGGGCTGGAATATGTGACTCCCCCGGAATACGACGACGATATGGGCTTCGAGGCGGGCGGCGTCGAATACAGATTATATACGACGGTGTTAGTGCCCTCGGGCGGCAGGGTGGAAGCTTCCGCGGCCGCGGTCCCGCAGGCAGTCGGGCATACGGGAAAGTGGGTGTACCGCGATTCCGGTCAGACTTTCAACGGAGCCGAATCCTTGGGAATCGACGTTGATATACGCGCTTCGTACGAAGCCATCGATTATCTGGTCCGTTTCATATCCGACAACGTGGCGGTATATTCCGTCGAAGTGCCTTACGGCGGCTTCGTGGATCCGCCCGCGGATCCTTCTTTGGCAGGGCATTCGTTCGTTTATTGGACGATGAGCGGCGAAGAAGTTACCGATTTTTCGACGCTGAAAATAACTTCCAACGTCGATTTTACGGCGGCGTTCGAAGCCAATACCTACAGAGTGGAATTCTATTATTACACTTCCAGCCAGGCCGCCGACAGCTCCGTCGCGGTTCAATACGGCTATTCGTTCACTTTCCCCGAAGCGCAGAACACTTCTTCCAGGCTGACGGGCTGGTACGCCTCCGCGGACTATGCCACGTCTTCGCAATGGGAAGCCGGAGTGCCGCTGACGGATGCGAACATAGAATCGCGCACCGGAAAGACGATCGACTTTGACGATATCGGCGAAGGCTCCACGGTGCTGACGCTGTATGCCGGTTGGGTGAGGCAGTACACCTTGGTGTTCCAGGACGAAAAAGGAGCGGCGCTGGGTTCGTCGCGCACGTTGGATCAAGGCACCGCCGTCACCGAAGATATGGCTCCCGAAGTCGCGGAGCGCGAAGGCTTCGAACTGAATTGGGTCATAATCGAGAACGGTCAGACGGGCGGCGAATTCAAATTCGGCACCGAAATTTCCACCGATCTGACTTTGCGCGCGCAGTTTGTGCCGCTGGATTACGAAGTCAGCTTCGAAATCGAATTCAGATACTCCGACAACACCGTAAAGAGCAGTTACGTCTTTACGGAGCGCACGACGCTTATCGCTCACGGCAGCATTATCGGCGAAGCCAACATTCCTACGGCGGACGACCTTTCCGCCGCCGAAGAGAAAGCCATTGCGGCGGGAACGGGGCATACCGTACTTCCGGAAGATTTCGGTTTTGAATGGACTTCCGGCGATTATAACACGATATCCAACACAAAGATCGATGCCGCCGACGTCAGGTTCGTGGCGTATTGCTACGTCAGGACGTTTACGGTGAATTGGTATTCCACCGAATCGGGAGAACTGACGGAAGACGCCGTGATTTATTCCGCCGAAGTCGAATTCGGCAGGCGCGCCCCGGAATTCGGCGGCGAAACTCCCGTTAAACCGGGCAGCACGTTCAACGGATTCTTCGTTTACACTCCCGAAGGAGAAATTCCCGGTTCCACCACCAACGTGACGAAGGACCTTGCGTTAAGGCCGTCGTTTACTCCCATACAATACAAAATCGCATTCATCGGTCCCGGAAACGTCATTTATAGACAATACGATTTCAACAACCAGGAAAAGCCGTTGAATGCCGACAACGAGGCTTCGTACAGTTACGGCGACATCATCCGCCTGACCGAAGGCATCGCCAATTTGCCTTCCAGCGTGCGCTATTCCGACATAGCGGTGACCGGATACGACATTACCGGTTGGAACGTTACTGACGGCAACAACTTGTATTTCGACGCCGATGCCGGCAAATGGTATCTGCCGGCATCCGCTCCCGCGGGGGAAGATACGGACAGTTACATTCTGATATCGATGGGCGGAAATTATTATAAAGTGTCCGCCGCAGCCGGGATCTATGCCGCGGTGCAGGGATGGTCGCCCGACAAAACCGATAACGAACTGTTCACCGATTTCGACGCCGACGGCGAATACAGATATTATTTCGACGCCGTATTCGTTTACGTTACGGAGGACGTGGATTTCACTTTGCAAAGGAAGGTAACGGAATACGACGTCACGTTGCATTATTCCGAAACGCAGACGGAAACCTACGTTATTTCCCACAATTCGCAGGTGCCGGAGCCCGCAAACGTCGTAGCGGAAGGTAAAGTGTTCATCGGTTGGTACACCGACGAATCTTATTCCGTAAGATACGATTTCTGTCTGCCCGTCACTTCAAGTTTCGATTTGTGGGCAAGGTGGGATGAATACGTCGAAGGTTCCGCCGGCATAACGTACGAAGTCGACGAAGAAAACGGTTTGTCCGCCATAGCGATAGGCTATGACGAAAGCTTATTGGATACCGAAGAAATAACCGCTTCGCAAGGCAAATTGCAGATAGCGAACTATTATCTGCCGGAAGACGGCGGCGCCGGCGTGCCCGTTACCAGGATAGGTACGGGAGCGTTTGCGAACCTGCCCGACATGGTCACCGAGATCGTCATTCCCGATTCCGTTACGGCTTTCGGCGACAACGCTTTCGAAGGCAGCGGTCTGGTCAGGATAGTGCTGCCGGAGGCGCTGACGTCCATTCCCGTGAACTGTTTCAAAAACGCCGACAAATTGGAAACCGTAGTCTTCCGTTCGGCGGGATCGCTGACCTCGATAGGCAACTATGCGTTCTTCGGGTGCGTTTCGCTGAAATTGGACGTATTGTATACCGCGTCGGATTACGAAGGCGAAAACATAATTTCCGACGGCGGTCTTTCCTTGCCGGAAGGGCTTTCCGTCATAGGAAAAGGCGCGTTCCTTAACGATTCTTCCGTGACGGTAGTCAGATTCCCGTCCACCGTTACCGTTATCGGCGCAGACGCGTTTATGGGTACCGAACTTAAATTCGTGGTCACCTCCTCCGATTATATCGAGTTGGGAGCGAACGCTTTCGAAAACACCGCCGATTGGCACGAAGCGTTCAGAGTGTTCGTGCCCGACGTAGGAACTTACGGCGGAATGGGCTGGGAACAGCTTGCCGGAAAGATTTACCGCAAGGACGATATCTCGAACGATTGGGCGTACGTATTGCAGGAAAATTCCAATCTGGTGACGGCGGTCCAATACCTCGGCAACGACTCCGAAGTGACCGTTCCCGAAACGCTGGCAGGCAGAAACGTCGGCGCGATAGGCGATCACGCTTTCGGAAAGGGAGTGACAAAGGTCACGTTCTCCGCCGATATCAAATTGAGCGATCTGACTTTCGCGGCGGCTACGGAAATAGCCGAAATAGTCGTCAAACGCGACGACGGCGATTATTACGCCGACAACGGCGCCGCGCTGACGAACGCTTTCCAACGCGGACTGTACGATCTGAAGACTCTTTCGTTCATAAATCCGGATCAGAGCGTAGTATCGATCCTGGGCGGCAGAACTTTGCCGAATTCCGTACAAACGGTAAAAATCGAAATTTCGGGAACGTATTGGGCGGAGGTGCCCGAATCATTCCTCAGCGGCGCCGCCAACGTCACCGAAGTGATAATTTCCGGCGCAAACGTCCTGTCGATAGGCGACAGAGCGTTCTACGGTATGACAAGGCTGAAAAAGGTCAGCTTTAACGGCACTACTGCGTTGACGGGAATAGGCGTTTCTGCCTTCGAAGGCGACAAGGCGCTTAACGATGTTTATTCGAACGGCAGTCCCGGGTTGCCCGATTCCTTGACGGAAATAGGCGAAAACGCGTTCGGATCGGTGCCGTGGATAGCTTCGTTCTCCGAGGGCGGATTCACCATTGTAGGTAACGGAATACTTTATGCTTATTCCGGAAATTCGGAAATAGTCCGTATCCCGAAGGAAATAACTTCTGTATCCCCCGGCGCGTTCGGCGGCCGCAACGGGATAAAGACGATATTGATCCCCGTGGCCTCCGGCGTGACGTTGGAAATAGGCATAGGGGCTTTCGAGGAAATGCCCGCCCTGGAAGCCGTTTATATAGACGGTTCCGCCGATATAGCTTCGGGCGCATTCACCGATTCCTCTAAATTCGTGGCTTTGGTCGTCAACGGAACGTTGAATATCGAATCGGGAGCGTTGGACGGCACGTTGTACGGCGACGGCGCTTACGAGCCCGGTTCGGGCGACAAGTCGCCGTTGAGCATATATACCGTCGGCGACATCTCGACGGAAGATTCCAAATATTCGTCGCTGAACGTTTCCGGCAGAAGTATCGGTATCGGCGAAGACGGCTGGCTGTATTTGGAAGACGTCAACAGTAATTATACGGCGATAAAATACATCGGAAACGGGGATTCCTATGCGTATAACGAACGTATCACGTTGTCCGACACATACCGTTATGTGGCGGGATACGCTTTCCCGCGCGGTGCCGCAGACGTGGAAATCTATACGTCGCTGCAACCGTCCAATTCGTTCTCGCCTTTCGGCGGACTGACAGAAACGACTACGCTGACGCTGATGGTCAACGTTTCAGGAAACGACGGCACCGGCAGCGTCCGCAGCGGTACGGGTGCCGACAACTTGTTGTATGCGTTGGTGAACGCTTCGAAAGCCGGCGGAGTACAGGTCAGGATCAACGCGGCTCCCGCAGGGTACGGGATCAGCCTCAAAACGGTATTCGGATTGGACGAAAACGCTGCTCTTTCGTCAAAGATAAACTCTTTGGAAATTATCGTTTCGGACGCTTCGGAGGAAATTTCCGACGATTTCGTATACGGACTCGGCGGCATAGACGTAATCACCGTGACCAACGGGGCGGAAACGCTGCCGTTGAAATCGGCAGAAAGCCTGTTGGAGGGCATTTCGATAGGGCAGCGCGCCTTCAGAGATACCGGCTGGATGGCAACCCAGAGCGACCTCGTAATGATAGGCGGCACGCTGATAGACGCAAAGAGCCTGTCCCCCGTAATAAAGCTGGGTTCGAACGTGACTGCGATAGCCGGCTACGCTTTCGCGGAACGTCCGATAGAAACTTTGGTGATAGAAAAAGGCGAAGGCACGATCAAATTGGATCCTTACGCTCTGTTCGGAGCCGAAAACATAATGCGCGTGTATGTGTCTTCCGGCACGGTCACCGTCGGCGGTAACGGTAATCTGACCCTCAGCGGAGGCAGAAGGCTGACGCTGTTCGACGACGCGACTTGGGGCGGCGTGCAGGCGATCAACGAAACCGTGCCCGTGACCGACGTCAGACTTATGGAGATCGCAGGCGATTCCGGCGTCGTTCAATATATCGTCAGTCAGTCCGGAAAATTGTACATGTACCGCGAATTCACCGAAGAAGACGGCGTTTATATCGGCGATTCCACCGATATAGTCATTCCCGAAAAATTGGAATACGTCATCGACTCCGGTTCGCCAGTCATACACACCAAATACGCCGTGACTTCCTTCGGTTCCAACATCTTGTATTCCGAAACGGTCAAAGTAGGCATACCTTACGGCGCATATGGCGCCGCGGCAAGCGCTTTCGGCAACCTCGGGTCGTTAAGCGAATTGGAAATCGTCATTTCGGGCGACGGCACAGGCGGCAGCGTATCCGGACAGGAGATCCGCAACATAATTTCCGCACATTCGGTATCCCGTCTGGTATATAACGGTTCCGTCACGTTACAGGAACTGTTGGGCAGCAACGAAAGCGATTCCGGTATCAGCGGCAGGATCACCGAAATCGAGATTACCTACGGCACCGTGGAAACGACGGACAACCTGTTGAGCGGTTGGGATTCGATCTCGTCGGTCATATTCCCGGACACGATCCGCAAAGTCGGCGTCAATTCGTTGGAAAACACCGTTTATTATCGGAGCATATTAAGCAACCACGTGATTTTGGGCGGAGTATTGTATTACCGTTACATTCCGCCTACCGGCACGGGACAGACCGAGATAACCATTCCTAAGCAAGTCCTGGTGGTAAATACGGACGCGTTCGCCGATCTGGGTCTGCCCGTCCGCACCATAAACTTCGAAAGCGGTTCGGTGGCGGAACAGATCCTCGACGGCGCGTTCCGCAACTGCACGGAGCTGACGAACGTGCGTCTGCCCGCCTCTTTGACTAAGGTCAGCGAAAGCGCCTTCGAATTCACGGGTATCGTCGCCGAAAACGGCTTGTTGACTACCGGCTACTACGACGGCGGCAGGGTAATTATAAAATACACCGGCACCGCTACGGAACTCGTTATGGATCAGGATATCAAAGTCATAGCCGCCGAAGCTTTTGCTGGCAACACGAATTTGGAATCGATAACCTTTATGGGCGATTCGGCTATCATTTCCATAGGCGAAAGCGCGTTCGAAGGCTGCACGAAATTGTCCGAGATCAGCGGAATAGTATCTTCGTCCTCGATACGCTATGTCGGCACAAACGCCTTCGAAGGCACGGCGTGGCTGAATTCGCAGCCCGAAGGGGCGGTATACATCGGCGTCGAAGGCGTAGACAGAGTGTTGTACCGTTACGGCGGAGAATCGGAATTCATCGTATATTCGGATCTGTATTCGATAACCGAAAGCGAGATCGAAAAGATGGCGGGTTCCGTAACCGCATTGGTGTTCCAGAACAATTCCAGAGTTATCGGAGAACAGATGCTGAATCGGTTGGCTTCGCTGCCGGGAGTTTACAAAGTGAGCGTAACGGGCGAGGAGAAACTTTCCGATGTATTGGGCGGCATTCACGCCAACATAACCGACGTCGATCTGACCACCGAAAACGCGATCGTCGCGGAGGCGTTGGCAGGTTGGAGCTCCGTATACAACGTATTTATATATAACGCAACTGCGATCGGCGAGAACGCTTTTGCCGGCACGGCGTGGCTGGGATCGCTGAGCCACGACGCAAACGGAATAATCTTTTCCGGCAAATATATTCTGGACGTCGAAAACGTGGACGTGACCGAGATATCTTATACCGACGATCCCGGGTACGAATACGTCGCGGCGGATGCGTTCGGCGGTGCGGATTGGCTGATCACGATAGATTTTTCGTCCTTACAATCGTTAAAACGGCTTCCCGAAAACGTATTTTCGGGATGCGAAAACTTGGAATACGTCATATTGCCTTCGGGTATCGAAGTGCTGACGGCGATGTTCTCGCCTGACGTTCAAATAACGCTGGAACTGACCGGTGCGCCCGACGCTCTGGAAATCACCGAAGCGGCGGTTACGGGAGTGCAATACATTAAAGTGCCCGAAATAAATTTGGAAGCATACCGTTCGAAGTTCAAGGACATCGCCGCGCTGTTTATATAAAAAGAAAGGTTAAACGACTATCTTTTTTAAATAGCGCGTGTTATAATATAAAATAAGATCGGCAAACCCGACTTGTATAATGCAAATAAAAGGAGAACCGAAATGAAGCGCAAAATTTTCAAAGTATTGGCATGCGTTTTGGTATTGTCCGTTGTTATGGTGTGGCTGGTGGCTTGCAACGGCACGACCGACAAGGATAACGACAAGAACAACAACAACAAAAGCAATACTGTCAATATAACGATATTGCCGGATATGACCGACTACGGTCAATCCGCATATTACAACGTGGCGAAAGTCGAGTATTCGTCGTCGAAGATGACTGATTGGACGGGGAAGCTGAACGACAAGCTCCACGAAGAACACGAAAATTGGCGGTTGCCTGGCGAAGAAGAGTGGAATAATGATAATTATTACAGTTTCGGCGCTATAACGGGCGAGGACAACAACAAAAAGCGCGAACACAGATTCGGATATCTGACTACGGACAGCGA
>CALVXZ010000009.1 GCA_944371785.1 uncultured Clostridia bacterium
GCCTCGGTGGGTGGTCTATCCTGCTGTAGCGGATTGCAGGTTACAGGGCACCGCTAGCTCCCCATATAGCACAGTGGCAATTATACTATGAACTTCGGCGGCTGTCAAGGGAATTTTAAGGCGGCGGCAGGCGACGCGCGTATGATTTCGTCGTATCCGGGCGAAATTTTTTCTTTATGCCGACTGCCCGATTCCCGTAAAACGTTTAATAATATTTAACGTACCCTCTATAATCGCTTGCGCGCGCCGAAAGCATAGTGATATAATACATTAAATCAAAATTTACTTTGGAGATGGTATATGGCTAAAGTGACTATTGCTGTAGATACCTGCAAAGGATGCGGACTATGCGTGAACGCTTGCCCGAAAAACGTCCTGAAGCTGTCCGAAACGGTTTCCAACAAAAACGGATACTTCATTGCAGAGGTAGTAAATGACGACTGTATCGGCTGCGCTTCGTGCGCGGTTATGTGCCCGGACGTGGCGATCACGGTAGAGAGGTAGTACGATGAAAAAACTGATGAAAGGTAACGAGGCCGTTGCCGAAGCGGCGATCAGGGGCGGTATGAGGGCGTTTTTCGGTTATCCGATCACTCCCCAGAACGAAATTCCCGAATATCTCAGCCGTAGACTTCCCGAAGTCGGCGGCGTGTTCATTCAGGCGGAATCCGAAGTTTCCGCTATAAATATGGTGTACGGAGCCGCGGGCTCCGGCGTCAGAGCGATGACTTCTTCGTCCTCGCCCGGTATCTCGCTGAAGCAGGAAGGCATCAGCTATATCTGCGGCGCCGAACTGCCCTGCGTGATAGTCAATATGGTCAGGGGCGGTCCCGGACTCGGCGGCATTCAGCCCGCGCAATCGGATTATTTCCAAGCCGTAAAAGGCGGCGGACACGGCGATTATCATATGTTGGTCTACGGACCTCACACCGTGCAGGAAGCCGTAGATCTGATGTACAACGCTTTCGATAAAGCCGACGAATACCGTCTGCCGGTAATGATTCTGGGCGACGGCATGATCGGTCAGATTATGGAAGCGGTGGAATTGCCCGAAATGAAAGACCCCGCCACATTCCCCGCGAAGCCTTGGGCTTGCGACGGCAAGGGCGTCGGCAAAGACAGGCGCGTCATCAATTCTCTGTATATCGAACCGGACGCTTTGGAGGAAGTCAACCACAGGCTGTTCGACCGTTATGAGCTGTTGAAAGAACGCGAAACCATGTACGAAGAATATCTTACCGAGGACGCGGAAACCGTTATCGTGGCTTACGGCACGGTTGCCCGTATCGCAAAGAGCGCGGTAAACGAACTGCGCGCACGCGGCAAGAAAGTAGGTTTGTTCCGTCCCATCACCCTGTATCCTTACCCCGAGAAGGCTTTGAACGCGGTGGCGAAAGAAGATTCCGTAAAACGCTTCGTCACGATAGAACTTTCCATGGGTCAGATGGTAGAAGACGTAAGACTTGCCGTAAACGGTCTGAAGCCGGTAGAATTTTACGGCAGGACGGGCGGCAACGTCATGACCCCCGACGACATCGTTTCGTACATTGAAAAGGAGTAATAAGTATGGCAGTAGTATTCAAAAAGACAAAAATGTTGACAGACGTACCTTTCCACTATTGCCCCGGGTGCACTCACGGAATCGCGCACAGATTGGTTGCGGAGTGCTTGGACGAAATTAATTGCGAAGGCAACGTCATCGGCGTGGCTCCCGTAGGCTGCGCGGTTTTCGCGTATAATTATTTCAACTGCGATATGTTGGAAGCGGCTCACGGCAGAGCTCCTTCGCTTGCGACCGGCATCAAACGCACTCATCCGGATACCGTGGTGTTCGCATATCAGGGCGACGGCGACCTTGCGAGTATCGGCACAGCCGAGATCGTACACGCTGCGGCTAGAGGCGAAAACGTCACCATAATATTCATCAACAACGCTATTTACGGTATGACCGGCGGTCAGATGGCTCCGACGACGCTGGTGGGTCAGAAATCGACCACAAGCCAATTCGGCAGAACGGTACCGCTGAACGGAAACCCGATAAGAGTCGCCGAAATGTTGGCAACTCTGGACGGACCCGCCTATATCGCCAGAGTGGCTCTGACCGACGCGGCAAACGTCAGAAAAGCCAAACAGGCTATACGCCGCGGCTTCGATATGCAGCTGCAAAAGAAAGGCTTTTCTTTGATAGAAGTGCTGTCCACTTGCCCGACGAACTGGGGTATGACTCCGGTACAGGCTGCCGAATTCGTCAAGACTCAGATGACCAAAGAATACCCGTTGGGAGTGTTCAAGGACATCGACAAGCAATAATTTGCCGTATTGACTAAGCGGAGAACGGAGGATATAATATATATGGAAGAAAAAATCATAATTGCAGGATTCGGCGGACAGGGAGTTTTAAGTCTGGGACAGTTTATAGCTTATTCGGCTATCGCCGACGGCAAAGAGGTTACCTGGCTTCCCAGCTACGGCCCCGAAATGCGCGGCGGCACCTCGAATTGCAGCGTCGTAGTCAGCGACAAACAGGTTGCCAGCCCCATAGTGGCGCGCCCCGATTGCCTGATCGCAATGAATAAGCCCAGCCTGTATAAATTCGTAAACAGAGTAAAACCGGGCGGCACAGTAATAGTAAACAGCTCCCTTATCCCCGACAAGGTCGAAAGGGACGACGTAAAAGTAGTTTATATCGATGCGCAGGAAATAGCATTGGAAGCCGGCAACGCTCGTACCGCGAACATAGTGGTTTTGGGCGCGTATATGGGAATTTCGAAGCTTTTCCCCGTCGAAACCGTCAAAAAGACGATCGAGGAAAAATTCTCCTCTAAACCTAAGGTGATACCCGCCAACCTTAAGGCGTTCGACCTGGGATACGCAGTCGCATCTAAATAAGCAGGCGGGCTGAAAAGGAGCCGCATGTCTTTTTTCAACGAACTCGAGATACTGTTTACGGGCATGACCTTACCGGTCGTGCTCGCACTCGTTCTCGGGTATATTTTTTTAGTCGTAGAATTATTCAAAACAGGTCTTAAAATTTTCGGAGTCGTAGGCGCCGCTTTGGTTGCGCTAGGCGCCGGTCTGCGCGTGGCGGAAGGCGACGGCAATCCTTTCGCACAGATTTTCACATTGCTTTTTATCGAAACTTTGGCAGTCTTCGTAGCGTTTACGGTATTGATCCTTACCGTAAAAAAAGGCTGGTTGCTGCATACCCCCGGTTCCGAATCCGTTGACGAACAAACC
This sequence comes from uncultured Clostridia bacterium, assembly GCA_944371785.1. Lineage (GTDB taxonomy): Bacteria > Bacillota > Clostridia > Christensenellales > DTU072 > Stercoripulliclostridium_A. Next base: position 3,238 of record CALVXZ010000009.1, read on the forward strand.
GAAGACAAGTCCGAACAGATCGTCCGGCAGGGCGGCATCGGCGTGGCTTTGACGGATATTTCGCCTTCGGGCAGAGCCAACGTCGGCGGCATAGTGGTCGACGTCACTTCGGACGGCTTTTATATAAAGCGCGGCGAAGGGATCAGGGTAGTTAAAACGGAAAACGGCGTTATCGGAGTGGAAAGAGCGGAATAACGCTCCTTTCGTCCGGACGCACATACAGGCGACGAAAGGCGCCGACGTTATACGATAGGAGGACGATATGGTCAGAAAAGCAGGCGTATTATTGCCGATTTCGGCGCTCCCGGGCGAATACGGGACGGGCGATTTCGGAAGATCGGCGACTTTTTTCGCCGATTTTATCGCGGATTTGGGATTTAAAGTTTGGCAGATTCTGCCGATATGCACTCTGGGACCCGGCAACTCCCCGTATTCGGGCGGTTCGGCTTTTGCCGGAAACGCTTTGCTGATCGATATCGTAAAATTGCCGGAAAGGCTTTTGTCGGACGCCGAAAAGGATTCGGCGAAACTCAATTCTCCGTACAAAGTTGATTACTTTGGGGTCCGGAACAATAAACTTAAGTTACTCAAACTTGCATATACCAGACTTTCGGAAGAAGACTTCGCACAAATAAACGAGTTTGCGAAAAAGCATTCCTGGTTGGACGATTACGCGCTGTATATGGCGCTACGCGACGAAACCGGCGTCGATTGGCAGGAATGGGAAAAGCCGCTGAGAACGCGCGAAAAGGAAGCGTTGGCGGAGGCGAAGGCGCGGCTGAAAAAAGAGATCGGCTATTACGAATTCGAACAGTACCTGTTCTATACGCAGTGGGCGGAGCTAAAAAAAGCCGTCAACGAACGCGGCATAGAAATTTTCGGCGATATGCCGATATACGTTTCGTACAATTCTCCGGACGTTTGGGCGCATCCCGAAAATTTCCTGTTGGACAAGGATGGCAAGCCCGAAAAAGTGGCGGGCGTGCCGCCGGATTATTTTTCGCCGGACGGTCAGCTGTGGGGGAACCCGATCTACGATTACAAGTATATGGAAAGGCACGGCTTCAAGTGGCTGACGGAACGTATCCTGCACAATCTGGAGTTGTACGATATGCTCCGCATAGATCATTTCCGCGGCTTTTACGAATATTGGGCGGTACCGACTTCCGCCGCGTCCGCAAAAGAAGGCTCGTGGGAAAAGGGTCCTCAGATGAAACTGTGGAAAGAACTGAAAAAGATCCGCCCCGACGCAAAGATAGTCGCCGAGGATCTTGGTATCATCGACGACGGAGTCAGAGAATACCTGAAACAGACGGGTTTTCCGGGTATGCGCGTTTTGCAGTTTGCTTTCGACGGCACAAAGGACAATCCGCATCTGCCGTACAATTACGACAAAAACGTAGTGGCTTATACGGCTACGCACGATAACGACACTTCGTTGGGCTGGTTGTATTCTCTGCCGCCCGCGGCGCGCGACGACGTTTTGGATTACATAGGAGTCGGCGCGTTCGAATGGGGCGCCGGCGGAAAACATTGCAAATCCACAAAAGCGATGATAAAGGCGATCGCCGCTTCCAGCGCCGATACCGCCGTTTTCCCGATCCAGGATCTGACGGGATACGGCTCCGACACCAGGTTCAACACTCCGGGCGTTCCCGAAGGGAATTGGGAATACAGGATTACGTTGTCGACGTTGGAAGATATAGACGCGGATTTTATACGCAGGACGCTATTCCGCTTCGGCAGGAGCTGATCCTAGAAACAGAAACAGAAAAAGATTTCTCCGCTGCCGTAAATTGCCAAAGAACAGCCGGGGATAAAACGGAATATTCTGCCTTCGGGCGCGTACAGGCTTTCCGATAACTTGGTTCGGAGAGCCTTTGTTTTTGCTTCCGCCGCGGCGAATTTGTCGAAAAAATCCTGCCTGTCCGTGGCTTTCATATTAAATCTGTCGGAAATTTTTTTACAATCGACGTCGGTATGCAACTGAATGTCTATGCCGACGGCGGATTCGGAAACGGCGGCAGCCGCATATTCTCCCGAATGCGACAGCGATACGAAAGGCGCGCCTTCGCAATCGAAATACGGACTGCCGTCATCGCGGTGACGGTATCCGACGGGCGCAAAGTTCTTTCCGACAAGCGCCGAATATTCTTTTAACGCATACAGTGCCAGCGCCGAAGAATCGATTTTTTTATGCGAAAAGACCGTTAAAATCATCGTTTAATGCAAATCGGTAGGAATCTTCCAAAGCAATAAAGCTGGCGTGTACGACGTTCCCGGAAACGCCGATAGTTTTCCAGGTGCGTTTGCCGTCCGTAGTCGTTATCGAAACGCGCACTTTTGCCCCGGTGGCGGATTTAGGATCGATGACCCTGACCTTGTAGTCGACCAGGCTTACCGAATCGATCGCCGGGAAGAATTTCAACATACATTCGCGCATCGCAAGGTCCAATGCGTGGACGGGTCCGTTGCCTTCGGCACGCGCCGAGGCAGTGACGCCGCCGACTGAAATTTCCGCCTTTGCGTGGCTTAGCGCGTCCGAAGAATCGATCACCGTGTAATCGACTGTTTTGAAAAAATCGACCTTGCGCCCCGACAGCCTGGCAGCCAGGATATAAAAGCTTGCTTCGGCGGCTTCATAAGTGTATCCCGCCGCCTCGCGTTCCTTCAAAGCCGAATATATCGCGGAAAGCGTTTCGGGTTCGGTGGCTTCGGAGATGACTCCTTCAAGCTTGCTTTTCACCAAATGTCTGCCCGCCTGTTTGGAAAGCACCAAACGCCTTACGTTTCCGACCGATTCGGGAGAGATGAATTCGAAAGTGTCGCTTTCTTTCAAAACGCCGTCGGCGTGAAGACCGGCCTTATGGGTAAAGGCCGCGGAACCGATATACGGCGCGGAATCGGGAATGGCGATATTGGAAATTTCGGCGACCGTCCTGCAGATCGGCGTCAGAAGATTTAATCCGGGAAGATCCTTCAGTCCCAGCCTTTTCATCAACGGCAGGATCGTGGACAACGCGGCGTTGCCGGTGCGTTCTCCGAGCCCCAACAGGGTGCCCTGAACGTGTTCCGCGCCCGATTCCAAAGCCGCAAGGGTATTTGCGGTGGCAAGCCCCGAATCGTTATGCGCGTGAATTCCTATCGTGGCGTCAAAGGCCTTTTTACAAGCGGAAACGGCGTCGCGTACCGATTGCGGCAGGCTGCCGCCGTTGGTGTCGCACAGCGTTAATATTTCGGCGCCGCCTTTTGCCGCCGCGCCGACTGCCGCCATGGCGTATGTCGGGTCAAAAGCGTACCCGTCGAAAAAATGTTCGGCATCAAAGATAACTCTTTTGCCGTTTTTTGTAATCGTAGCTACAGAATCACGAATATTTTGCAGATATTCGTCGGCATTTGTGCGCAATACCTTTTCAACGTGGCGTCTGTCGGCTTTTCCGACCAACGCAACATAATCGCCTTTTGCGGCGATCAGTTTCAAAATCCCGGGGTCTTTTTCGGGCGGAGTCGAAACTCTTGCGGTCATGCCGAACGCGACCAATTTTTCCGAAGGCTGTTTGCAGCGCGCTTCGAAATCCGCCGATTCGATATCGAATGCCGGCGCGCCGTATTCGATAAAATCGACGTCCAATTTTTCCAACGCTTCGGCAATCCCCAATTTATCTTCTACCGAAAAATTGATCTTGTTATGCTGTGCGCCGTCGCGCATAGTCGTGTCTAGAACGGTATACATTTTTATTCGGATTCCCTCAGGCTGGCGGTTCCGCGTTCCAATGCCGAAGATCCCGACCTTGCCATTTCAATTATTCCGTAAGGTTTCAGCACTTCGATGAAACTGTCCAATTTAGCGGCTCTGCCGGTAAGTTCCAACGTCATGGCTCCGCCGGCGATATCCACGGTTTTGGCTTTGTATATTTCTGTCAGATCGACTATCTCGGGTATCTCCGATTTCTGTACGGATATCTTTATCAGCAACAGCTCTCTTAATACCGAATCCGATTCGTTCAATTCCTTTAATTTGACGACTTCGGCTTGTTTGGCAAGTTGAGCGCGGATCTGGCGGATAGTTCTTTCGTCGCCCAAAATTTCTATCGTCATACGCGAATAGCGTTCGTCCTCCGTCGCACAGACGGAAAGCGATTCTATGTTGTATCCGCGTCTTGCGATGAGTCCGGAAATTCTGCTGAGGACTCCGGCGCGGTTTTCTACCAGCATCGAAATATAGTGTCTGAACATAATCATCCTTTTATATGTACGTCAAAGACGTTTAGTCCCGGTCTGCGGTTAGATAATTCTTCGGAAAGATTCCTTAACGGTACGCGTTTGCCGAATGCGCCGAAAGCGCGCGCCAATCGGGCGTAATTGACGGAAGGGGTTTCGATCGCGTCGCTGACTGCGGCGGCTTGCCCGTCGGCTTTTTCCAGGTCCAGGATCATTCCCAACGAAAAATTGTTGGCGACGACTACCGTCAGATCCAGACCCAGGCTCTTTGCGGTGGCTAGATCGTTGAAGTTCATATTGAACGAACCGTCGCCGGTGATCAGTATCCCGCGTTTTCCCGTCGCCGTCAGCGCGCCGATCAGCGCGGGCAATCCGAATCCCATTGTGCCCAATCCCAAAGAAGTTATCAGGTTCTTTTTGTCGATTTCTTTTATCGCGTGTAAAAAAGCAAGTTGGTGGCTGCCGACGTCGGTGGAGAACACGGTATCGCCGTCCGCGCTTTGCAAAACGGCTTCCGCAAGCCTGGTAAGAGGCGGTTTGCGTTTCGGCTCCGAAACGGTTTTCAATGGGCGAGAAACGGCGTTTACCGCCGGGATCAAAGCCTGTAAAAATTCGCGGCAATCGGCGTTTATACCCAGCTCCGTAGGTACTACCTTATCTATTTCAGCAGCGTCGGAATCTATGTGAATAAATTTCTTTTTTGTGGGTTTGGAATACATTCTGTCCGAAAAACGGGTACCCAAAGCAAGAATTACGTCGCAAGCGGCGTATTCGCGGTTATGCGACGGCACGGCGGATGATCCGATGGTTCCGACCAATCTTTCGCCGTATCCCGAAGATATGCCGCGAAGGGAGGTGAATATCGGCATACCGGCTTTTTCAGCCAGCGTGCGTATTTCGGTTTCGGCGCCGAAAGCGCCGCCTCCCGCAAGTATCCCGGGGTGCGCCGCGTTGTTCAGTATTTTTGCCGCTTCGGATACGGCGCAGCCGTTCAACCGCGTTCCGCCGTACACCGGCAGAGGCAGATTCAGGTATTCGGCTGTTTCCTTTAAAACGTTGTAGGGAATGTCTATCACCGTCGGCGAAGTGCGCCCGGACAGGGAAAGGGCATAGGCTTTTTTCAATTCGGTTTCCAACTCCGCGGCGTTTTTTATTATATGCGCGTATTTGGTGATCGGTGTGGCTATGCCGGTTATGTCGACTTCTTGGAAAGAATCTTTGCCCAATTTGAAAGTGGGCACGTTTGCCGTCAGCACCAACATCGGCACCGAATCCATATAAGCGGTGGCAATGCCGGTCACCAGGTTCGTGGCGCCCGGTCCCGAAGTGGTCATTACGGCGGCAAGTTTTCCGGAAGCGCGGTAGTACCCGTCGGCGGCGTGAGCCGCGGAACATTCCGAAGTGGGCTGAATGAATTTTATTCCCGTTCTGTGCAAAGCCTCTATCATCGGCATCGCATAAGAACCGGAATAACCGAAAACCACATCGATATTCAATTCGCGCAACGCTTCGACGACTATCTCCGCGCCGGTAAACTTTTTTGATTCCATACTTAATAAATTTTACCACACGTTTTCGGAATTTGCAATTTTATAGCGCGATTTCGGAAAAAGCGAAGCACGCGTCCGCTTACCGCGTAAGCTACGGACGCTATTCGCTTGTATTTTCGGTTTTCTTAATATATAATAAATGTAATAATATTAAATAAAGGGAAATAATAGTTTTTCGGAGCATAAATGAAAGAAAGAAAGAAAAAGATCCTAAAAACGCGCGACGAAGTCTTTTCGGAGCCAGACAGGAAATCTTCGAAAGTCAAAAATAACTTGTCCGCGTCAAAGAAAAAATCGTCCGATCGGGATAATTCCGGAAGGAGCGCCGTAAAAAACAGCGACTCCGTTTCCTTGACCGCAAAATCGCGCGATCGTAAAAACAAAAAAGATCCCTTGCCCGTAAACGCGGCAAAGCAGAAACCGTCCAAGTCCGCCGAAGCGGCTTTCCGTCCTGCGGCACGAAAGAGCACCGTTTCCGAAAAGCGCGCCGAAAAGGGCGAAAAGAAGCTGAAAATAATGTTTTTCGGCGGCGTAGGCGAGATCGGAAAGAATATGACGGCGTTGGAATACGACGATTCCATAATCGTTGTGGATTGCGGAATGGCGTTTCCCGACAACGAAATTAACCCGGGGATCGATTGCGTGATACCCGATTACAGCTATCTGGAAGAAAACTCGCGCAAGGTAAAAGGCGTTATGCTGACTCACGCCCACGAAGACCACCTCGGCGGACTGCCTTACTTTTTAAAGGACGTGCCCGTGCCGGTGTACGCTTCGGCGATGTCGATAGCTTTTTTGGAAAACAAGCTGAAAAGAAACGGCTTCCCGGAGGCGGATACGCGGGTTGTGGAGGACGGCGAAACGATAGAGATCGGTCCGTTTAAAGTCGAATTCGTGGCGGTGACTCACTCCGTTGCAGGTTCTTTCGCGCTGTCGATAGGCACTCCTAAAGGGGTCGTATTTATGACGGGCGATTTCAAAATCGACCATACGCCCGTAGACGGCAGGCACATGAACCTGAACCGCATCGCCGAAATAGGCAAAAAAGGAGTGCTTCTACTGATGCAGGATTCCACCAACGTGGAACGCCCCGGATACACTCTCAGCGAATCCGCCGTCGGCAAATCCTTGGACAACGTATTCCGCGACCACGCCGGCAGGAGGATAATCGTGGCGACTTTCGCCAGCAACGTCCACCGCGTACAACAGATCATAAACGTGGCGTTGAAATATTCCAGGCGCGTGGCGTTCAGCGGTACTTCGATGCAGTATATGACGGAGATCGCGAAAAAGCTGAAGGCGCTGACTTTGCCGGAGGACAAGATGGTCGATATCGACAAGATATCCGGTATCCCCGACGACAGGCTGTGCATAATCGCGACAGGCACGCAGGGAGAGCCCGAAAGCGCGTTGACCAGGATGTCCAACGACGAATTCAAACGCGTGGCGATAGGTCCGAACGATACCGTGATATTGTCGGCTTCGACCATTCCCGGAAACGAAAGGAGCATTTATAAGGTCATCAACAACCTGTGCAGGAAGGGGGCTTCGGTGATTTACGAAAGCCTGTACGAGGTGCATTCTTCCGGACATGCGTGCCGCGAGGAATTAAAGATGATGTTCGATCTGATAAAGCCGAAATTTTTCATTCCGGTACACGGCGAGTACAGGCATCTGAAAAAGCACGCGGAGCTTGCGGAGGAAATGGGGATACCGTATGACAATATTCTGTTACCCGAACTAGGATTTTGCGTCGAAGTGTCTTCCGCAGGGCTGAAGCGCAGACCCGACGTAAAATCGGGTGCGGTGATGCTTGTGGGGGATACGGAAGCCGAAGAATCCATGATGACCGACAGGCGAAAACTTGCCTCGGAAGGAGTCGTGATAGCAGTAGTCAACGTGCAGGAAAACAGCGTCGATCTGATGGTGAAGGGATTGAATATACCGGATAAGCTGTCGGAGGAACTGAAGACCGCGGTAATGGTAAAGATAGCCTCCGGGGATTTCGAAGAACTTCCCGTAGAGGACGCCGACAAGGCGGTCAGAAAGACTTTGACAAAACTGTTTTACAGGAATTTGAAACACTGTCCGTTGATAGTGCCCGTAATAATAGGGCTTTGATCGCAAAGGAGTTACAAGGTTGTTAAACAGACCTACCGTATTGATTTTTACCGACGGCGACAAGGCGAATACCGCGTCGGCTTTGAAGGAGCAGATGCTGGAAGCCCGTCCCGACGCCGTAGTGATTATTATCGACGAATCGGAATTGTACGCCGATACATTAAAGGATTTTGTCGAAAAAGTCTTCGGCATACCGGCTAATATCCCAAAGCGGCTGGCGAAGTTCAGGGCTGCGATGATAGACCGCCACATCGACGACGTCGGAGTTTCCGAAAACGCGATGAAATCGAAGGAATCTTATAAAAAGATGGTGAATATCGTAAACCGCTATTCGCCCGTCCTGGTGGTAAGCGTCGGGTTCGGAGCCTTCCGCGAAGCGGTCGCCGCGCGCGATTCCGGAAAGACGGAAAGATTTTCGGTGGCGGCGTACATTGCGGATTACGCTTTGAACAAGCAGTTGGTGAATAAATACATAGATAATTACGTCGTCGTCGATATGGCGGTAAAGACTTCTCTGGCGAATGCCGGGATCCCTGAAGACAACGTTATACCGGCAGGATTCGCCATCGCAAAAAGGTTTACCGACGGAATGACGAAAGAGGCGGCGCTGAAAATATTGAAACTGCCCGACGATAAGCCGGTTTTGGCGTTCATAGCCCTGAATGCGGACGATTTCGGAGCCTTCGACGGCGTGGACCTCGGCTCCGTCACCGCCTTGTGTTACTGCGGCGAAGACCGCGAAGCGTACAGAAAAGCCATCGATTACGGCTTTTACGCATACAACGAGGGCGTTTCCCCGGCATTGATATACGCCGCTTCCGACGCGGTGGCGGCTCCGCCGGAAGCCTATTTTACCGCGGCGGCTTTTGAAACCGGAAAGATCCTGGCGCTGACTCCGCCCGGGGACAATCAGGAAAAAATCAATTTCAAAGTGCTTGCGCCGTTTGCGGAACAGGCGACGGACCCCGGAAAGACCGCGGAGTTTTTGAAAAAACTTGCGGCAGGGGAACTGACTGCGCTTAGACCGTCCGTATATCCCGAATCCGCGGGCAAAGCGTTGTTGGATACTGTGTACCCTAAAAAGATTTAAGGTGAACTTCACGGTTACGATTCCGACACCGTCCGCGCCGCTGCGGACGGTTTTTTTATTTGGCGGGTCGGGCAAAACAGGCGGAATAATTTTTGCAAATCGGGTAAAACTATCTGCAAGAGGTGTTTTATGTTGATTAGCATGATTATTTTGGGCGTGCTTGCGCTGATGGTAATAGTAGGTCTGGGACGCCCTTTCTTGAAAGACTTCCGCCTGCATTGGGTCGCCGCGCTGATTTTCTTCCTTGCCGTGATAGGTCTGAACTTCATACCTTTAATAAGGATAGGGAACTTCAGCTTCAGCGTAGGAACGGCGATGTTCTACCTTGTGATCCTGGGCGCTTTCTTCGTAAAGAGCAGATTTTCTTCGGCGATAACCGCTTTTGCGGCGGGACTGGTGTTCGGAGGTCTGATCTATGCCGCTACCAGAGTGTCTGCACTGACGGGCAACGCGTTCTTTGCGACGACGAATTGGGTCTACGCGCTTGTAATGGGATTCATCGCGTTTATTTTGGCGAGAAACGGAAAATATTCTTTCCTTATCGCTTCGCTGGCGCTGATGCTGCCGAATATGCTGGTTCAAATCGGTATGGACGGATTCAGCCTGAATTACGGCTTCGATTGGACGATCGTCGCGGCAGGCACGGCATTCACTTTCCACGCTTTGACGATGTTGATCCTGACGCATCTGCCCGCAGATAAAAAAGGCAAAAACAAGTTGGTGGAAATGTTCGAAACGGACAGGCTGAAATAGACGTCGGGCTTCTTTCCCGAAATCCTTTTCGGAAAACAGAGAAAACGAAAAAGCGCGTCTTCCGGACGCGCTTTGCCTTTTCGGTCTTCCCGGATCTCCCGTCGTTCGGCAACGGGTCTTACCGATCTTTTATAATTCTTTTCTGTCGTCCAACGCTCGTTCCAAAGTCATCTCGTCGGCGTATTCGATCTCGCTGCCCATGGGTATGCCGTGAGCCAGCCTCGTGACCTTGACTCCCAACGGCTTCAAAAGCCCGGCGATATAATTCGCCGTCATTTCGCCCGAAATATCAGGATTCGTAGCCAAAATAACTTCTTTTACGCCGTACAAACGCTCCAACAGCTCTTTGATTCGTATGTTGTCCGCGCCCACGCCTTTCCTGAAATCCAACAGCCCGTGCAGAGCGTGATACAATCCGTTGTAAGTTCCCAATTTTTCTATCGCGCGGATATCTTTGGGTTCGCCTACGACCAATATCGTCGATTTGTCCGCGGTCTGACAGCGTTCGCAGATCTCGTTTTCGGTATAGTCGCCGCAGAGTTTGCATATATGGATCTTCCGACGCGCCTCCGTGATCGCGTTTGCGAAATCGGCGGCGTCGGCTTCGGACATCTCCAACACGGAATAAGCGTAACGCGACGCGGTTTTCAATCCGACGGCAGGGAGCTTTCTGAACTCCGCGACCAATCGTGACAACGCTTCGGGCATCATATCAGAACAAGCCTCCGAGTCCGCCGCCCGTCAACGGTCCCATCAGACGGTTTTGTTCTTCTTCCACCAGCTTCATCGCTTCGTTGAACGCCGCGGTGATCATATCTTCCAACATCTCGACGTCGTCGGGATCCACCGCTTCGGGTTTGATTTTTATCGAAGACAGCGTCCTGTCGCAACACATCACCACTTCCACCATTCCGCCGCCCGATTGAGCGACCACTTCGGTATCCGCCAGCTCCTTCTGAGCCGCCTGCAGCTTTTGCTGCATCTGTTGCGCCTGACGCATCAGCTGTTGCATATTTCCGCCGCCGAAGCCGCCGTTGAATTTAGCCATATTTGACCTCCCGTCCAATATATTCTATTTTTCCCCTGAGGGTTATTTTTTGTCGCGGAGTTTATCTCCCATCAATTCGTATAATTTTACTCTGTCTTCCGCGGTGTGCCTGGTCTTTCCGCCCGAGGCTCCGCCGATTATTTTCAATTTCAATCCTCCCAACCTGAAAGCTGCGTCTTCCAATACCTTCAGATTGCTTTCTTCTGTCAGCATATCGTATGCCGTGGCGTCGGCGGCGTTTATCACGAATTCGTCGCCCTGTACAAAATAAGAATTCTGGCTGTTCAACGCCGAATACAACAGCATTCTGTGTTGCGATCTGAGTTCCGTGATCATCTGTCCCATTAAAGTTTCGGCGCGCTCGTCGCCGACGGGAACGGGGTTGTCGGAAAAAACGGAAATCTCGGTTTCAGGGTTTCGGGTATCCGTTTTTGCAAAATCGGATAACCTTTTTTGAATTTCCTCGGGATCGGGCTTTTGTACGGTTTCCGTTTTGCGAACGGTGAAATTGCCGGAACGCAGCTTCCTTTCCAATTCTTCTATCCTTGAAAGCATAGCGTCGGATTCTTCGGAAGTGTATATCGACGCGGCTTTTACCAGCAACGCTTCGAACGTGATCCTGGGACGCGTGGAATACCTCAATTCGCCTTCGCCCGTGGAAAGAATGTGCATAACGCGCGCGATCCTGTAATTGTCGAATTCGTCCGCCAGCTTTTTGACGACGGCGTATTCGGCGTCCGAAAAACCGCCTTTGTAACCGGGAATGTTTTTGACGGCGATCAGCTCCCGTATGAAAGAAGACAGCTCCTTGTTCAGGGTCTGAAAACCTTTTCCGCGGTTGTACACTGTTTCAGTTAACGTCAATAGCGAGGTTACGTCGCCCGACAGCACGGATCCGATTATGGACGACAAAGTATCGAAATCGGAAGCGCCCAATACCTCGTATATCGCGCTTTCGGAAAGCTTGTCGGGGGAAAAAGCCAGACACATATCCGCGAGGGACAGCATATCGCGCACGGAACCTTCGCCTTGCTGCGCCACAAGATCGCACGCCGCGTCGTCGTAAGGCACGCCTTCCGCGGTCAGTATGCGCTTCAGGTGCGCGGACAGTTCTTCCTTCGGTACCAACCTGAAATCGAAACGCATACACCTGGAAAGTATGGTCTGCGGCAGTTTATGGACTTCCGTCGTGGCAAGGATGAATACCGCGTGCTTCGGGGGTTCCTCCAGGGTCTTCAACAGCGCGTTGAAAGCCGATATCGACAGCATATGAACTTCGTCGATTATATAAACTTTGTACCTTCCCGCCGTCGGCGGATATTGCACTTTGGCGGTCAGATCGCGGATCTCTTCGACGCCGTTGTTGCTGGCGGCGTCCAATTCGATGATGTCCAGATTGTCTTCGCCGCGCAACGCACGGCATACCTCACATTCGCCGCACGGAGATCCGTTTACGGGATGCAGGCAGTTTATCGCCCGCGCGAATATTTTCGCCGAAGTCGTCTTTCCCGTTCCGCGCGTTCCCGTGAACAGATAGGCGTGCGCGACTTGGTCGCGCTCTACCTGGTTGATCAGAGTGCGGACGATGAAACGCTGTCCGATGACGTCGTTCCAATTTGTCGGTCGGTATTTTCGATATAAAGTCAGATATGCCATTTTACGCTTCCGTAACGGACACCGAATTCAAAAACTTTTCGAACGCCGCTTGACCGTCCGCCGTGTTTTTGAATACCGCGGTGCATTCCAGGATCCTCCTGCAGGTATCGTTTACCCTTGCGACTATGGCTTCGTGCGCCTGTTCGGCGGTAAGGCTAGTTCCGTGTTCGGATACCATTTGGATGATCATATCGAAATGCTTCGAAAGGGGATTTTCGGGATCGGACAGTCCTTTGTAATCGGGCAGCTTCCCGCAGGACAGAATTTCCGATATCGCCGACAGTTCCTTTTGCAGCCTGCCGGGCAGTATGAACGTGCCCATGGCTTCGATAAGTCCTATTCCTTCCTTTTTTATGTTGTGCATATCCTCTGTGGGATGGAATATGCCGTAGGGGTGTTTTTCGTCGGTGCGGTTGTTCCTTAATATCAGATACAGTATGTATGTGTCGTTTTCGGCAGCGGCTATCGGAGTAACCGTATTGTGCGGAGCGTCCGTATGCGCCAGAATGTTCTGGCCTTCGTCGCTGTAATTACGCCACGCTGACAAAATATCGTGCGCCGCCGCCTGGATCTCGTCGCGGTTTTTGCCGCTGAGTCTGATGACCGAATTATACCAATCCAACGTATCTATAGCTACCGATTTGTAATTTTCGGAAGCAAAATGTTTTCTTGCCGGGCGTTGGAACATAGGCAGAACTTTTTTGCCGCCCTGGTAATGTTCGTGCGCAAGGATGCTGCCTCCGACTATCGGCAGGTCGGCATTGGAACCCAAAAAGTAATGCGGGAACATTTCCACGAAATCCATCAGCCTTACGAAAGTTTCGTCAGTGATCTGCATCGGGTGATGGCTTTCGGAAACGGCGATGACGTGTTCGTCGAAATAAACGTAAGGGGAAAACTGCATAAACCACGGTTCGTCGTTCAGATACATCGGGATTATCCGTATCGTTTCGCGCGCCGGGTGTCTTAGACTGCCGTGGAAGCCCAGATTTTCCAGGCACAGCATACATTTCGGATACCCTGTCTGCGGCAGCAGTTTTTGCCTTGCCACTTCCGCGTTGGATTTTTCGGGTTTGGAAAGATTTATTGTGACGGTGAGGTTGCCTTCCGGCAGAGCCGCCGTCCAGCGGATGTTTTTATTGATATCCGCCATTCTGACGTAATTGGAATTTACGGCAAGTTCGTTAAGGTATTGCGTCGCTTTCGGCGCTCCTTCCGTGGAACACAGCGCGTCGAAGTGCGCTATGACTTCGCCGGGAGCGGGAGTGACGTAGCCCATGATCTCCGTTTCGAACAGCAATTTTTCTTCTGCCGTCGTCAGACCCGTTTTTACGGCGTATTCCACCAGCGGATCCAAAATTCCGGTCTGCAGATCGGGGATCGAGGGCAGGGGCGCGGCGGGAGAGTCCGTCCCGAAACGCGCTATCAATTGGTTCAAAGCGTATACGGCGTCGTATTTACCGAGGTAAAGTTTTTCCTTTGCGTACTCGACCAAAGTCGACAGCAGCGTTTTTACGTTCTCCGCGTCGGGAGCGGTTACGGTTTCCGTATCGGTTTTTTTTGTGCGAGGCATATGTAAAATCCTTAAAAGAAAAATTAGCGGCTTAGTGTTTACTTAGGCAAACCTTTATGGTATAATCATCGTTACCGATATTATACAAGGAGATTACGGATTTGGCAATATTATACGACAAAAAAAGTTTACTCGAGAACAAAAAATTTGTCGAGACGGCGGAAGCCGTCTATACCGTAGGCGCCGAAGCCGCCGCCGAAAGGGTGGAAGCTTTGGTCAACGAACACAGGAAAAGTTTCGGCGCGGACGCGCATGATACTGTCTTGTTCAGCGCTCCCGGCAGGATCGAGATCGTAGGCAATCATACCGATCACAACAACGGAAAAGTAATAGCCGCCGCCGTGTCGGTGGATCTGTTGGGCGCGGTTTCGGAGACTAAGGACGACAAGATCGTCGTAAATTCAGTCGGTTATCCTTCCGTTTCGGTGGATATCAACGATCTGGAGCCCAAAGAAGACGAAAAAGGCGATTCCGCGGCTTTGGTAAGAGGCATCGTGAAAGCGTTTAAGGACAGAGGTCTGAACGTAGGCGGATTCATAGCCACCACGACTTCGGACGTGTTTAAGGGCGCGGGGATGTCGTCATCGGCTTCTTTCGAACTTTTCGTCGCCGAGGTCCTGAATTCGTTATACAACGGCGGAGCCGTTTCCGCGATAGACAAAGCCATTATTTCGCAATACGCGGAAAACGTCTATTTCGGAAAGCCTTCGGGACTTATGGATCAGATGGCTATCTCCGTCGGCGGAGCCGGATATATCGATTTCGAGGATCCGAAAGCTCCGATCGTCGAAAAGATGCACTGGCCTTTCGAACGCGACGCTTCGATATTCGTCGTAAACTGCGGAGGCGACCATTGCAATCTGACCCCCAATTACGCCGCGATCATGACGGATATGCGCGCCATAGCCAAAGAATTCGGACAGGAAAAGCTGCGTTTCGTGGACAAGGGCGAATTCTATTCTTCGATAGGGGTGTTAAAGGATAAGTATTCGGGCAGAGCCATTCTGCGCGCAATGCACTTTTTCGAAGAAAACGAGCGCGTGGAAACGATGAAACAGGCGATAGAGGACGAAGATCTGGATCTGGCTACCACGGTCATCGGCGAATCGGGGTATTCTTCTATGGTCAAACTGCAAAACTGCTATCCGGAAGGCGACGATTCCGAACCGATACCTTTGGCGCTCAGCCTGACCGAGGAGTATGCCGGAACTTACGCTTTCAGAGTTCACGGCGGCGGTTTTGCCGGTACTATTTTGGTGCTTGTGGCTCCCGACGCAGAAGAATACGGCGATTATATGGGTCTGATCTACGGACCCGAAAACGTACATAAATTGAAGATCCGCGATACGGGCGCGATGCGCTTCGATCTGGAGCCGGAGGAATAATGTTAGCGGCGGCACATTGGACGGGGAACGTCGACCCCGTGGCGTTTACGATAGGCGATCTGGAAATTGCCTGGTACGGAATAATTATAACCTGTGCGATGCTGATCGGTTTGGTAGTCGCGATGCTTCGCGGCAAAAAACAGGGGTTGGTAGTCGACGATTTCGTGGAAATATTCCTTCTTGCGATACCGCTTGCCATAATAGGTGCAAGAATCGGTTACGTTATGGTGCGCCCCGAATATTTTCCGTCGGATTTCACCTGGGACGATTTCGTCAGAGTGATCGCGGTTTGGGACGGCGGTCTGACGATAATGACGGGCGTTCCGTTCGGTATTCTGGGCGGCGCGATATGGTGCAAGATCCGCAAAGTCAACCTTTTGGACCTTGCCGACGTCATCGTGCCCGTGATTTTGCTGTCGCAGGGTATCGGCAGATGGGGAAATTTCTGCAACCAGGAAATTTTCGGCGCGGAGATCACGAATCCGGCTTTGCAATGGTTCCCGATGGCTGTGTATATCAACAGGCTGGGAGGTTTCTATCAGGCGCTGTTCTTCTACGAAATGGTGTTGGACATAGCTTTCTTCGCGGCGATGATGATAATACAAAGGCATCTGAAACTCAGAGGTTCAGGTCTGTTGATGTATGCGTTTTCGTACGGATTGATCAGGTTTATAATGGAATTTTTCCGCGACGACGGCGATATCTACGAAGTTTTCAACTATAACCAGCTGATCTGCGCGTTGGTGGCTGTTGCCGCGGCGGTGATTTTGATCGTGCTGATAGTAAAGAAGCTGAAAAAAGGCGAAAAGATATGGTACGGAAAGGGAGGCATTCCGCCCGAAGAAAAAGTACACTTTGCGCCTTATCACCGTCCGGAGAAAAAAGCCGCGGGCAAATAGCCGCCGCGGTTGTGCCCCTTATGGGGATACAGCGGACATATACGATAAGCGGGAAAATCAACGAATATACAGGAGAAGCGCGTCGGTCGCTGTTGTTTTTATGAGAAATCTGACTCTTTTAACCGATTTATACCAATTTACGATGATGAACGGCTATGCCGAAACAGGGCTTGCCGATACCGAAGCCGTATTCGATCTGTTTTTCCGCCAACAGCCCGGGCTGGATTTTGCCGTGGCGGCAGGGTTGGAACAAGCCGTCGAATATATCGAAAATCTGCATTTCGACCCCGACGACATTGCCTATCTGAGGTCTTTGAACTGCTTTGGGGAAAAGTTTTTCGACAGATTGAAGGATTTCCGCTTTACGGGCGATATTTATGCGATGAGAGAAGGGGAAATGGTGTTCCCCCACGAGCCTTTGGTAACGGTCAGAGCCCCGTTGTTCGAAGCGCAGCTAGTGGAAACGGCGTTGTTGAACATCATAAATCACCAGACGCTTATCGCCACTAAAGCCATGAGGATGGCAAACGAAACCAAAGGCGGAATCGCCGAATTCGGGCTGAGGCGCGCGCAGGGACCCGACGCCGGGATTTACGGCGCAAGGGCGGCGATAATAGGCGGATGCGTATCGACTTCGAACGTGCTGGCAGGCAAAATGTTCGGCGTAAAGGTTTCCGGGACGCACGCCCACAGTTGGGTGATGAGTTTCAAATCGGAGCTTGAAGCGTTCAGAAAATATGCCGAACTTTATCCCGACCAGTGCCTGCTGTTGGTGGACACTTACGACACCTTGCGTTCCGGAGTGCCGAACGCAATAAAGGTTTTCGACGAATTAAAAGCCGCCGGGCACAAGCCTCTGGGGATCAGATTGGATTCGGGCGACCTTGCGTATCTAAGCAAAAAAGCCAGGGCGATGTTGGACGCCGCCGGACATTCCGACGCAAAGATATTCGCCTCCGGCGACATAGACGAAACCATCATAGCTTCGCTGAATGCGCAGGGCGCTAAGATTGACGTTTGGGGTATCGGAACCAAACTGATAACCGCCTCTCCCAGACCTGCCCTGGGCGGAGTTTACAAGATGGCTGCTATCCGCGACAAAGACGATAATTGGGTTCCCAAAATGAAGATATCGGATACCCACGAAAAGATTACAAATCCCGGGTTCAAAACCACTTACAGGATATTGGACGCAGGCGGAAAGGCTGCCGCGGATCTGATCGCTTTGGATTCCGAGGTCATCGACGAATCGAAACCGCTGACTATTTTCCACCCGGTCGAAACGTGGAAGAAAAAGACTTTTACCGATTACACTTTAAAGAAACTGCCCGTGCAGATATTTAAACGCGGAGAGGCTGTTTACAAACTACCTGCGCTGTCGGAGATAGTCGAATACGCCAACGCTTCGAAGGGCGAATTCTGGGAAGAATACAAACGTCTTATCAATCCGCACGTTTACAAAGTCGACTTGTCGGACGGCTTGTACGATCTGAAGAAGAAGCTGATGGAGGAAGTTTCGACAAATTAAGCCAAAGTTCGAGGTTAAAATTCGGCATATTCGGGCTATAATCCCGATATGTTCGGTATATTCAAAAGAAGTAACAGAAAAACGAAAGAGCTCCCGTCGGAAACGCGCCAGGCGATGCAGGAAAGGATCAATTCCTTCCGTGCCGAGAACAAGGCGCTGCGCGAGGAGCTCGATTTATATAGATCCAGGGAACGCGAAGTCGCGGACGCGCTGAACTTTGCGCGCGAACGCGCGAACGAGTATCTGAAAGAAGCCCGGATCAGGTTCGGGCTGGAGGCGGCGCGGCTGAACGATTTCAAAGCCAGGATCGTAAGGCGGCTGGAAAAGCTGGGAAGCGCCGAAAAAGTCGGCGAGGAGCTGAACGAATGCGAAGCTTTTTTCGCGGCGGCGGCAAAGGAATTGGACGAACTCGCCTCCGGTAAGCGCGTAAAGCATACTCCGGAGGAGGAATACAGGCGCGAAATAGAAAGGTTGGAATCTCTGGGAAAGGACGCTCCGCCCGTGACGGAACCGGTAAAGGTCGTTCCGAAACGGCTGCCGGAATCGTCGCCGGAACAAAAACCCGCCCCTCCCGAAGTGTTCGGCTCCGCTTCCGGCGGAAAGGATCCGGAATTCGAATCCGAAAAAGTCAGGATACGCTCCGTCAACCCGAAACGCGGCGGCGAGATCCCGAAAAGCATTTTCGACAGACATCCGCAGCCCGCCGGCGGGATAGGGGCGGTGCGCGGCGAACTTTTCCCCGATCTGGTGCGCGACGTCGTAAAGTACGCCGAAAAAATGGGGTACAGGGAGGAACTTTCCTCGTTGCACGAGAGCGCGGACGCCGCCGAAAACACAGCCGATCCGGAAGTGCTGTCCGGCGAAACCGAAGACGGGGAAAGGATTGACGATACCGCGTCGGGCGCAAAAATGCTGTCCGCGGAGCGCGCAGAGAGCGAAAACGCGGAACGTACTTCGGCGAACGCTCCGGAAAGACAGATCGCGCCGGAGGATACTTCCGAGGAGTCCGACGGGGCGGCGACACGGGGGATTTCCTCCGCGGACGCGGCAAACGGCGCGGTTTCAGGACCCGAAACCGTGACCTTGACGGGCGCGAACGTAAACGCAAAGAAAAGGAGTACGGCTTCGGTCGGCGCGGCTCCGTTTTCGGCGCGGAAAAATCCCAGGACGCTTTCCGACGACGAATTGTCCGGGCTGTTGGCGCAGGTGTACCGCGAACCGGAGGCGCGCTGAGCTTACTTGCAGTCAGCGGGGCGGCGTCGGATAGAACGTAATGGCATAATGCTATTGACATATTTTTCCGATTGGGATATTATTTTCTTGTTTACAATATTTATTTTTGGCGGGCGCGCGCCCGTGAAAGGAGAAGCAATATGCCTATAGCAAGATCTGCCGTTCCCGAAGAATTGAAATGGAATTTGGATTCGCTGTTCGCTTCCGAGGAAGAATACAGAGCGGAATACGCGATCGTTGATAAAAAAATTGCTGAAATAGAAAAATACAATAAGAAGATTTCCGCCGACAATCTTTTGGATGTTTTAAAACTCAGATCAGATCTTTTCAGAAGAGCCGAAAACATTTACGTTTACGCCAACCTCGTAAAAGACGTCGATACCGCGAATCCGAAAGCGCAATCGGAAGCCGAAAAAGCGGCGATGATGCTTGCCAGATGCGCTTCCGCGACTTCCTTTATCGAACCCGAGATGCGCAACAAACTCAGCGTCAAACAGGACGTGAAAAGGCTGAAAGAACGGGAAGAATTCAAAGATTTTACCACGGTTTTGGACGATTTTATCAGATCGGTCGGTCATATGATGGCTACCGGTCAGGAAAAGGTATTGGCTGAAACCGGGGCATACTCCGGGGATTTCCGCAGCATATTCATGCTTTTGGACAACGCCGATATCAAATTCGATTCCGTAAAAGCGGGCGGGAAAAAGGTGGAATTGAACCACGGCACCTATATGAAACTGCTGCAGGACAGGCGCGAGGACGTCCGCCGCAGAGCCTTTAAAAATTATTACAGGGGTTATTCGGATCACATCAATACCATAACGGCGATTTATTCGGCTTCGGTAAAACGCGACGTGGTGGAGGCAAGGCTCCGCGAGTACGATTCCTGCCTGGACGCCGCGCTGTACAGGGAACAGATACCGCGCAAGGTTTTCGACAACCTGATGGCTTCGGTGAAACTTTTCATTCCGTTCCTGCATTTGTATATGCGCTTCCGCAGAAAATACCTGAAGCTGGATTATATGCATATGTACGATCTGCATTTCCCGATCACCGACGAATACAACCTGGAGCTGGAATTCGATGAAGCTTACGCTTTGGTGGAAAAGGCGCTTTCGCCGTTGGGAGAAGAATATATCGCGCTGTTGGAAAAAGCCAGAAAGGACAGGTGGATCGACGTCGCGGCAAACGCCAACAAGCGGAGCGGCGCATATTCGTGGGGAACTTACGATTCCAATCCCTATGTTCTGCTGAATTATACGAAGACGGCTCACGACGTGTTTACGATAGCTCACGAAATGGGGCACGCAATGCATTCGTGGTATTCACAGCACGCGCAATGTTACGAAAAAGCCGATTACCCGATATTCCTTGCCGAGATCGCTTCCACCGTAAACGAAGTTTTGCTGTTAAAATATCTGATATCCAATTCCGACGGAGAAAAAAAGAGATACCTGCTGAATTATTACCTGGATATGTACAGGACGACTTTTTTCAGACAGGTAATGTTTACGGAATTCGAATTGTTCGCGCATTCCGTCGTGGAACGCGGAGAAGGTCTGGATTCGGTGTCCTTGTCGCGTAAGTACGCCGAACTTAACGAAGAATACTACGGCCGCGACGTCGTTTCCGATAAGGAAATAGCCATCGAATGGTCGAGGATACCTCACTTTTACAATGCGTTTTACGTCTATAAATACGCTACCGGTCTGACGGTCGCGGTAAATATAGTCAAAAAACTGCTGGCAGGGGAGGAAGGCTTTGCCGAAAAATATATACGGTTCCTTTCGTCGGGCGGTTCCAAACCTCCGATAGAGATTTTGGACGAACTCGGAATCCAACTGACAAAGAAGGCGCCGTTCAACGTCTTTATCGACGAGTTCAAAGAAGCCCTGGACGCAATCAGAAAATTATGATCAGGAAAACGGGAGCCGTATTGATGATATCGGGCGTCGTGGTCGCGGCGGTATACGCCGTGATCGCTTTGACGACGTTCGGGATCGGCGAAAGACAACTGTATGACGGCGGATCGGCTCCGGATTACGCTCCGATAGAATTAAGTTACAACTATATCACTTATACTTCGGGCGCAGTCGAATATTCGGTACAGGCTTCGTTCGATACCGAAAGGCTGAATCCCGATAGCGACGTCGATACCGCCGCCGCGATAGCCGATACCGTACAAAAGATCCGCTCCGCTTTCGAGGCGCGCGGTTACGCGATAGGCTCCGGCAGTAATTCCGAATTCGTTACCGCGACGATATTGTACGCTTCCGATCTGACGGAGCTTGACATCATGTTGGGAAACGACGGTTACGCGACGTCGTCATCTTCGGCTGTCGTCGAAAGGGAGTTCTGGCGGCAGGATTACGTCATTCCTCTGTCGTATCCGTTCGACGGCGACGAGGATTCGGTCCTGACGGAGATCACGGCTCTGGCAATGCAGATCCCGGGAGTCACGATCGAGGACGTAGATACCGTCTATAATTTCGGCAGCTACTATTCGACAAAGACTTTGGAAAGCAACGCCGGTTACGTTTATATATTGAACAACGGTTCCGACAAAAGCTATATCCACGAATTCAGGGTGAACCTTTCGGACGAACCGGGGGAATATTATCTGGTTCAGCACAGCCCGAATTCGGTCAGCGCGTATATCGTGCTGATAGTGTTCGCCCTGGTGGCAGGCGGTGCGGTAATGCTGATTTCAGGTTCCCGAAAACGGGCATAAGGAGATACCAATGAGCGAAAACGAAGTAAAAAAACCTATACGTCAGTATCCGAACAATTTCGACGCAGAACAGTATGTATTGTGCTGTTTTCTGATAGACGGTCAGGCTTTCGATTCATTTTCGAAGAAGGTAACGGAGGATTATTTTTACGCTCCGAAACATAAGACCATATTCCGCGCGATAGCGGCACTGTCGAATAAAGGCACGCCGATAAACGTCATCACCGTAAACGATCTGATATCGAAAGAAAAAGCCGGCGACATAGACACCCTGGAATACCTGACGGAGCTTGCCGAAGTCACTCCCGGCGCGGTGAACGTTTCGGATTACGTAAAGATCCTGGAAAGGGATATGGTGATGAGAAAGCTGATAGATATCGGCAAATCGATCATCGAGGACGCTTACACTTCGTTGGACGCCAACGCTTCGGTGACCCACGCCGAACAGCTGATCTACGGTCTGTCCACAAAGACTACCGCAAAAGGACAGCTGGAACATATCTCCGAACCTTCGAAAAGGTTTTTGGCAAGGCTGGAACTGCTCAGCTCCAATCCCGGGGCCCTCAGGGGGCTGGAAACGGGATACCCCAGGCTGGACAGGGTTACGAACGGGCTGCAGCCCAACTCGCTGATCATACTCGCGGCGCGTCCGTCGGTAGGTAAAACGGCTTTCGTTTTGAACATCATCGCGAATATCATCAGGGCAAAGAGCGAAAAAGTCATCGCAATGTTCTCGTTGGAAATGCCTTCGGAGCAATTGGTACAGCGTATTCTTGCGACTAATACCGATATAGGTATGCACGAATACTCCACCGGCAGGGTCAGCGACGATGACGTTCACAACATCTGGCAGGCTCATACGGAATTGGGAAAGAGCAAGGTGTTCATAGAATCGGTTTCGATGCAGACTCCTGGCAACATCGCTTCCAGGTGCAGACAGTTAAAAGCCGGCGAAGGCGGCGGCAGATTGGATCTGGTCATAATCGACTATTTACAGCTGATGGCAAACGACAAGGAAAAGGAACGCCGCTCCTCTACCCGTCAGACGGACGTTTCCGATATCAGCAGGATGCTGAAAATAATGTCTATGGAATTGGAATGCCCCGTCATAGCTTTGTCGCAAATGTCGCGCGGCATCGAAGGCAGGGACGATAAGGAACCCAGACTTTCCGACCTCAGGGAATCGGGCGCGATCGAACAGGACGCGGATATGGTCATGTTCCTTTCCAGGGAAGACGACTCCGAAAAGACGAAAGAACGCAGCAATATCATCCTGGATATAGCCAAACACCGTAACGGCGAATTGAAAAAGATCCGCTATGTGTTCGAAGGCGCTCACGTCCGCTTTACCGAAGCCGACGATCAGGTGTTTTTGCCTTTCGGAAACAAGAAAAAGGAAAGTTTCAACGGATAAAGTACATATCGGAACTTATGCGTTCCACCGCCCGTACCCCGAGGTACGGGCTTTTTTCGTGCGCCGCCGTCCCGGTTTCTTCGCGGCGATACCGCCTTTATGACGCGCGGAGCGGTATATTCCGGCTGATCGCAAACTATATTTAAATTTATGAAAGAGATTTTTTCGGGCACCGTGACGATAGAAGGCTGGCGGAAGCTGACCGCGGAAGGGCAGAAAGGAATAACCGCTTATTCCGACGAAGCGGTGGAGATACGCGTTCCCGGCGGTATGCTCCGCGTGTACGGCAAGGGGCTGAACATAGAAGAAATCGGAGCCGAAGTCCTGGTCCTGACCGGGAAGATCGAAACGGTGACGCGCTGCGCGTCGAAACGTAAAGGCGATTCGGCGAGATCGCCGTCCGACGCGGCGGACGGCGCGTCCCGCTCCGAATAGGCGCGTCCGCGATCGGGGGCCGAATCATGAAACCGGACTACGTTGTAAGATACAGAACCTGCGGATACGAATGTTTCGTTTTGAACAAACTTGTATCGGCAAAGACTTCGCCTTCGCGCGTCAGGATCCGCGGCGGAAAGATGTATTTCAGCCTCAATTCAAAGGAGGCTCCCGCGGCGGAACGCGCGTTGACCGGGGCGGGAGTGGCCTTCGAAAAAGTCGGGGAGCACGGGTTGACGCCGGCGTTGAAAAAGCTGAAGTCCAAAGCGGCGCTTCTGATAACGCTTGCGGCGGCTGCGGCGGGCACGCTGTTGTACGCGTTTTCGGTGGATTCGGTAAAGGTGCCGGGACTTGAAAAAGTCAGCGAAAACGAAGTCAGAAACGCGGTGTACGCCGAATTGGATTCGCCGTTCGTACTGCCGGGAACGCAGTTTACGGAGTTGGAAAGAAAGCTGTTGGATATCGACGGAGTAGCCTACGCCTCCGTGGTGAAAAGCGGCAGGGATATCATCGTGAATATTGTCGAAGAGCTTCCCGATATACCTTTATTGGATACCCAAAGTCCCGTTCCTTTGCCTGCGAAAGAAAGCGGCAGGATCACCAGAATAGTCGTTTTGAACGGCACCGGCAGAGTCAAACCCGGCGACGAAGTGGTAAAGGGAGAGATACTTATCGAACCTTACGTCGTGTCCGCAGAAGGCGAATATAAACAGGTCCGTGCGATGGGCATAGTTGAAGCCGAAGTAAGGCGGACGGAGGAGGTGCCTATGCCCGAAGACGGTTCGGCGGCGGAGCTGATTCTGGCAAGGAAAGAGGCTTTCGAAAGCGGTCTGGAGGAAGGCGCGAAACTCATAGATTATTCATTTGAGATAAAAAAGGTAGACAAAACGTCTTATTTGAGTATATACTATGATATTATAACGCGTATATAAAAACGCGTGAAGGACGAATATGCCTAAAACGCAAAAGAGAATCATTCTGAAACAGGGTATAGACGCGGCGAAGATAAAAACCTGGGCTATCCGCGTCGCGATAGTTATCGTTTCCAGCATCATTATGGCGGTCATGGTGCGGTTCGCAACGCTCAGCGACGAGGACGTCGCGAATTCGTTCCTGCGCGGCGATCCGTTTCTGCAAATCGTCATTCTTTCGCTGATCAACGCCGCTATCTTATCGACTTTGTTGACGTATACGCTTTATGTAAAGCGCGATTCCGACGTCAGCGTCAGGACAAAAACCGTTCCCGTCATAGCCGTTTCGGTGTTGCTGACGTTCATCTTTTCAATGATCTTCGGATCGTTGGTTTCTTTGTATATAGTGCCTCTGTCCTTATGTTCGCTGCTGGTCGCCACGTTGGTGGACAGAAGGGTGGGTATCGTCACGAATATTCTGATCTCACAGACCTTCTTCCTTGCCTACATTCTGGTTTACGGCACCGAAAACGCCGTCGAATCTTCTGCGGCGCTGGTAACTTCGATGGTGTCGTCGATATTCCTGATAATGTTCCTGGACAAGGCTTTTTCCAGATTGAAATTCACCGTTGTCGGCTTTTCGGTAGGGCTTTGCACGGCAATAATCCCGATGCTGATAAACTACCTGGTCGATTCCATAGAAACTACGACGATCCTGCTGAGCGGACTGTGGAGTTTCCTTTCCGTAGTGCTGTCGATCGCCATATTTATGATAGTCCTGCCGCTGATGGAATACGCTTTCAGGCTGGACACGCAATTTAAACTGCAGGAGCTTTGCTCCCTTGAAAATCCGTTGCTGAAACAGCTTGCAAAGGACGCCCCCGGCACATTCAACCATTCGATGGTGGTCGGCAATCTTGCCGAGCTTTGCGCCGAAGCCATCGGCGAAAATACTTTGCTTGCCAGGGTTTCCGCATATTATCACGACGTCGGTAAAGTCAAAAACGCCGAATACTTCATCGAAAACCAAAAAGGGTATAACCCTCACGACGACGTCATTCCCGAAGTTTCCGTCGCGATGATAGTTTCGCACGTTACGGAAGGTTACCGTATGCTGAAACAGGCGCGCATTCCCGACGAGATAGCAGATTGCGCTTTGCAGCACCACGGAACGACCCCCGTAAACTATTTCCTCTACAAGGCGCAGAACCTTACGGAGGACAACCTTGACAGAAAAGAGTTCAGTTACCCCGGTCCCAAACCGCGCACGAAGGTGGCGGCGATACTGATGATAACCGATACCGTCGAGGCGGCTTCCAGGGCGCTTGCCGAAAAGATGAACTCCCCGAAAGATTTCAGGCAGCTTGTGCACAGTATGATCAAACAAAAAGCCGATCTGGGACAGTTTACGGAATGCCCGATCACTTATAAGGACTTGAACGATATCGAGGATACTCTGGTAAAAGCCATTCCTTCGATGTACCACGCAAGAATACAATACAACAACGTCAACGACAAGGAAAAGAACTGACCGCAAAGTCGTCGGTGCGGAAAAGCCGAAGCAGAATCAAATTATGATCGAATATTACGATATACCTTATAAGTCGGTCGCAAAGGTGCTGGAAGCGGCGCTGGAGCGGTTGGGGATCCGGGAAGAGGACGTTTCCGCGGAAATAGCCTCTCTGCCCGACGAAAGCATCCATACTTTAAACCGCGAGGAGCGCGGAGTCGATTCCGTAACGGACGTTCTCAGCTTTCCCGCGCAGGAAAAAATCACTTTCCCGTTCGATAAAAAGGGCTATTCCGATACCGATCCCGAAACGGGGGCGGTGCTCTTGGGCGAAGTTTACATCGCCCGCGGCAGAGCGGCGGAGCAGGCAAAGGAATACGGGCATTCGGCGGCAAGGGAGTACGCCTTCCTGGCTCTGCACGGATTTTTGCATCTTACCGGATTCGATCACGTCGACGAAGAGGGCAGGGCGGAAATGGAAAACCTCCAATCGGAGATACTGACCGCCGCAGGCGTGGGGCGCGATTATACGGAAGAACCCGAAGTTCCCGTTTTTGACGACGAAACGACCGACGGAGAAGCCTCGGACGGAGCCGAAAATCTTCCTTTCCGTTCCGGGTTCGCCGCCATATTGGGGCGTCCGAACGCCGGAAAATCGACTCTGATAAACGCCGTCGTCGGCGAAAAAGTGGCTATCGTTTCCTGGAAACCGCAGACCACCAGAAACAAGATCTCCGGGATATTGAACGGCAGGAACCTGCAGATAGTATTCGTGGACACTCCCGGCATCCACGCGCCCAGAAATAAATTGGGTAACTTTATGATGCGTTCCGTAAAAGCCGCCGAGGACGGCGTTGACGCCGTTGTGTACGTCATCGACGCCGAAAAAGGTATCGACGAAGCCGATATGGCGCGCATAAAGGATATTTCCGCGCGCGTTCCCACGGTGGCGGCGGTAAATAAAGTCGACGGCGTGACGCGCGAAGCGGTCGCCGCGATATTGTCGGAACTCAACTCCGTAAAAGATTTAAAGGCGGTGGTGCCGATCTCGGCTTTGAAGGGGAAAAACGTTTCCGTATTGATTTCCGAGGTCGAGAAGCTGATGCCCGCAGGCGCAAAGTATTATCCCGACGACGTATACACGGACAGGAATATGCGCTTTATGGCGTCCGAGATCATCCGCGAAAAGGCGTTAAGGCTTCTGGACAAGGAGATACCTTACGGCATAGCCGTTGCGGTAAACAAATACGAATACCGCCCCTCCGGCACGTTGGAGATCGACGCCGACGTGATATGCCAAAAAGCCGCCCATAAGCCGATAATCCTGGGCAAAAACGGTTCGATGATAAAAAAGATCGCCGAATATGCCAGGCAGGATCTGGAGACCATGACGGGGGACAAGATATTGTTGACGCTGTGGGTGCGCGTAAAAAAGGATTGGCGCGACGACGACGTCATTCTTGCTAACCTGGGCTACGACAAAAACAAGGACGTATAGCCGATCCGCACGGGCAGCCGAAAAAATTTACCTTCGTTTGACGCATAGTATCGCTTTGTCTATACATAATGAAAGTATGAGCGAAAAGAGCGCGGAAAAGATTTTGTACGACGCCTTCGTGGCAAGCGGCAATCCCGGATACTATATGCTGTATTCGGCTTTAAAGGAGCGTGAATCGCCGGATGAGAACGGTAAAAGCCATTTGTCTTAATGCGCACGATTGGAAGGAATCCGACAAACTCCTTATTTTATTGACGGCTGAAAACGGGAAAACGGTATCCCGTATTCGCGCTGTAAAGAACCCAAAATCGAAATTAAAAGCAGGAGCCGCACCTAATTGCTATGCGGAATACACCTTGCACGAACAGAACGGAACGAGTATCGTGACCGGTGTGGAGGTGATAGAACAGTTCTTCGGTACGTGGACGGATCCGGTGAAAAATCTTTGCGCCGCCTGCGTGACCGAGGCTTTGGAGCGCGTCACCGCGGAGGGCGTTTCGGCGGAGCGCGAATTTTCCATCGGGCTGAAGGCGTTGTTCGGGATAAATTACGGGGAAGCCGTGCCGTACATATACGTTTTAAGGTTTTTGACGGAGCTGTTGCCGGAAACGGGGGTGGACGCCGAAGATTACATAGTTCCGAACCACGTAAAAAAGGTCATTTCGGCGGCGGCAAATGCCGACGAAGACGAATTGGGATGCCTGGATTATTCCGTTTCCGAAATCGTTTCCGCAGTTCATTGGACGGGGAGGCTGTTCCGTGCCGCAGGCGTCGAACTGAAGATATTGGATCTGGTGAAAGTCTGAGTGAATTTAAGGAGGCGTGACCGCCTCTTTTTTAATTTTTGTTTCCGAAAATACTTGCACGCGTACGGTAAATTATGTATAATTCCTATATATAAATCTTAACTAACAAATTACGCACATTCGCAAAAAACGAAAATACGCTACAGGAGAAGTATTTATGACACAATTCGTTTACTTGTTCAGAGATGCCGACGGCAAAAACAAAGCCAAATTCGGCGGAAAAGGCGCTAACCTTGCCGAAATGAC
>CALVXZ010000010.1 GCA_944371785.1 uncultured Clostridia bacterium
CGTTCCCCGTCCTTCCTGCCCAATTTTCGGCATTCACGGGGGTGGTGTATTCGCCGTCAAAGTACCAACCTTCGAAAACGTATATTTCGTAAGTCGCGTTGATCAGGCGCGTCAAAGGAGTAACATTATAAACGGTTTCGGCACCTTCAATCTTACGAACGGGATCCAAAAATTCAAATTCGTAAACATTTTCCACGTTGTACGAGGTCGGATTGGATTCGGGAACGGCACCGCCTGCCGCCTCATAAGAAACCGTATAATCCACCGGGATCCAAGAGGCCTTTAAAGTCAACTCGACGTCGCGTTTCCAAGGCGCAGTCATTATTCCGTTCACGTCGGTGAACGCTTCGCCCGAATAGGCGTTCTCCCAGCCGCCGAAGGCATAACCCGCCGCGGCTTTCGCGGCTACGGTTTCGTCCGAAGGAAGCGGGAAAGCATAGGTTTGGTCATACGACACGGTGTGGCGCGTATCGCCGGACGCCAGAGTTTCCCCTTCCGAAAGGGCAATCGTAACGGTATAGCTCTTGGGAGAAATTACGGGTTCAAAGGTGGTCGCGCGTCTTATCAGATGATCTTGCGCCCACAAATCGTCGTCCGCTTTCCAACTTTCCAACTCATAGCCTTCGGGGATAACGAGATCGGTTTCGGGTTCGTATTTTTCGTAGGAATCGACGTGTTCCGTCGTTACGACGAGTCCTTCGAAATTCAATATGGTGGCGGTGACGACGAATCGTTTATGTATAGCCAAGGTATATCTTGCGGTTTTCTCTCCGTCCAAGGAAGTGACTTCGATATAGTACAGGTTGTCGCCGTTATTCAGAACGAAACCTTCGCCGGGCACCACTTTATCTTCTATTTCATCGCTGAAATCGGAGTCCCTGAACAGTTTCCAAGGCGCGTTGGAAACGGTAGATATCATATTGGTGACGTCCACCGATTCCGTACCCGCTTCGACTACGGTTTCCACCCTGTCGCCGATGACTTTTCCGTTCTGAACGGCGTCGACTTCGGCGACGGTAACATCGTTTTCGGAATTACAAGCCACCAGCGAAACTGCCAGCAGCAACACCAAAACGGCGATAATTACTTTGGTTTTCATGATTCCTCCCGATTGACGGATCCTGTCCGCATACGATTCCTGAGTTCTTGCGCGCCCGCAGGGCGGCGGTAACGTATATTGTTAGATCACGACGTATAATGTTAAATCCCGGCGCTTTCCGAACCGATCAGCGTCGGAGGCGCTTCCTCGGTTTCTATATCCAAGCCCTCGGCGCGCCGCAGGGATTTTTCCATTTTTTCCGTGCTTTGTTCTGCTTTGTATAATTTTTCCCTCGCTTTTCCCAACAGATCGCCCGTCGCCGCAATGGTTTCCCTGAAACCGTCGAATTTTTTGCGGAAATCGGACAGGATCCTGAACACCTCCGCAGAGCTCTTTTGTATCCTCAGCGTGCGGAAGCCCATTCGCAGCGAATTCAAAAGCGCGGCGGCATTCGTAGGTCCGGCGATTATTACCTTCTGTTTTTGTTGCACTTCCTCCACCAATCCGGGTATCCGCAACGCCTCGGCATACAGGCTTTCGGTCGGCAGGTACATTACCGCGAAATCGGTGGTTTCGGGCGGCGATACGTATTTGCTGCGTATCGAAACCGCCTCGCTCTTCAGCCGCTTTTCGAATTCCTTGCGGCTTTGACGGTATTCGGTCATATTGCCTTCTTCGAACGCCGCGGTCATCCGTTGGAAATCCTCCGTGGGAAACTTCGCGTCTATCGGAAGATACAGCGACGTGCCGTCGTTTCCGGGCATTTTTACGGCAAAATCGACTGCCTCTTTCGTGCGTCTGCCCATAGAAGACTGCCGTTCGAATTGTTCGGGGGTCAATATGTCTGTCAGCAACGATTCCAACGACAATTCTCCCCAGGTCCCCCTGGTCTTTACGCCGCTAAGCGTCTTGTTCAGATCGCCTACCGCCGCGTCAAGGCTTTTCAGCTCTCCCAGGTTTTTATACAGTTTGTCCAAAGTGTCGGATACGTTTTTGAAAGACGAATCCAACCTTTCGTTCAAAGTCTTTGTCAGTTTTTCGTCCACCGTGCCGCGGATGCGGTCCAATTGTTCGGTGTTGTCGGCGCGCACGCGTTCCAATTCGGCGCGCGTGTCTTTGCCGAGTTTGTCCAACGACTCCTTCAGTTCCCTTTTTATGTCGGACAGATTGTCGCGTTGGACGGCGCTCATCTCCCCTATCTTTTTTTCCACCGCGTCGGATTGGTCTTTTACGGACCTCAGCACCATCTCGTGCAGGCTCTTAGCGGATTCTCTTTCCTGCTGTCCGGAATCCGACAGACTCTTCATCAATCTGTCAATCGCGTTGTTTTGGGCTTCCGTATTCGTTTTTACGGTTGCCGAAATAGCGGCGTTCCCGCTTTTGATTTCCGACACGATCTTATCGGAATCGCCTGTCGTGCCTGTGTTTTTTAATTTCTTTACCGCTATTGCCGCCGCGATCATCGCCCCCACGGCAGATACCGCCGCGACTGCGGAAATTACAATCAATGTCGTCATTTGTTTTGTCCGTCCTTTGCGGGCGCGCGGAGGGCGCGCCCGCGGACGTACTCTATATTATTTAAATTGTTCGGGGTGATTCTTTACTACGATCTCCATGGCTTCGGAGCAAATCGTCACCGTTTCGTCTATCAGTTCCTTTGTCATCGAAAGGTTCATAAAGTGGTTGTGGTGGTTGGTTATGAACACTCCGCGTCTGACGCATTCCGCCACCCATTCCTGGTGCAGCAGGAAGTTATCCGCCTTATCCTTTATGCGCATATAGAACAGCGCGGGAGGACCGGAGAAGATCAACGGTACTTTGAGTTCGTTCGCCGTCTTCATCAGCCCTGCTTCCAGCCTTTCGCCCATGGCTTTGAAATGCGCGCAGGCGTCGTTTGCTATCAGTTTGTTGATATTGGCTATGCCTGCGGCGAAGGGCACCGCGCTCATCCAATAGGAGCCGGTATACGGGATCGAGCCCGCCGCGCCTTTCAGGAATTCCTTTCCGCAAAGAGCAGACACGTTGTAACCGTTTGCCAACGCTTTGCAGAAGCAGATAAGGTCGGCTTCGAAGCCGAAGTAGTTGTCGCTGCCCTGCAAAGACAGCCTGAATCCGGCGCGGATATCGTCCACTATAAGGACGATGTTGTTTTCGGTGCAAAGTTTTCTGACTTCCTGCCAATAGCCTTCCGCCGGGAGTTCGTTGTCCACGAAGTTGCCGTGCATGTAAGGAGTGGAGATAAAGCAGGCGATATCGTCGCGGTTTTCGGCGATCAGCTTTTTCAGCCCGTCGATATCGTTCCAATCGACGTACAGCGAATTCATACAGTCTTCGGGGAGCGTTCCGGGGGAATCGGGTTTCTGCGTCCAGGGCGCCACGCCGTGATAGTAGTTGTTGACGAATATGATCTTCTTTTTACCGGTATAGTAGCGCGCTATCATAACGGCGAAAGTGGTTACGTCGCCGCCGTTTTTACAAAAGAACGCCCAATCCTTTTTCACGGTAGCGGTCAACAGCTCCGCAAAGTCCACCATTATATGGGAAGGAATAGAGGTGCAGTTGCCGATCTTGATCTGTTTCATCGCCGCGGCGTCGACGTCGTCGTCGCAATAGCCGGTGACGTTCGGGCCGTATCCGCACATAAAATCGATAAAGCGGTTGCCGTCGACGTCCCACATTTCCGAACCTTTCGCGTGATCTACGAAAAAGGGATAGGCGGAGGAGGGTATCATGCAACCTTCTGCGGGGCCGAGGTGGCCGTAGACGCCGGCAGGAATGACTTTCCCCGCGCGCGCCATCGTTTCAACGTTTTTAGGGTAAGTGTAAGTTTTCATGAGGTCCTCCTAAGCCAAATATTTCGGAACTATGTTCAGGATCTTGTTGACGTTGTCAAGCATCAACATATGTCCGCGCGTTTCCAACTTTCCGGAACTGATGCAAGCCATCGCGTCCAATTCGCCGTCTATCAGACCCTTGGCGGTATCTATGGAATCGAAAGTCATAAACGCCCTGCCGTTAGTGCCCTTTTGTCTGATGCAGGTCAGTTTAGCTTGGTCGCCGGATCCGCCCGTCTTTATCAGCGTCGCATAGCATACGTCGCGGATACCAAGCACCATTTCCCCGTCCAGAACGCGCTTCATCGCATAGCGCGCTATGGGATCGTGATTGCCTACTTCGGCTATTCCCGCAACCATCGCATAGAAGGCAAGCTTTGTGCTGAGTTCGCGTTCCTGAGGATTGTTGAACTCCTTCTGGCGCATTATCTTTGCCATGTTGTCGGTCAGGACCATGAACGGAGTTTTGGGATTGCCCATAAACGAAAGCGTTTTGAACAGCCCTTTTACCGGGATAGGCATGGCTTTGCCTTCAACGACTTTGTTGAACTGATCGGGATTCTTACAAATCAGCACGATATCCGTTTTCATGTCTTTTTCGTAAGGAAGAGCTTTTACTTTGCCCTCTTCGAATATCAGAACGCCGTCGGGACCGCCGCCCGCGACTTTAAAACGCACGTTAAGATTCTGTCCCTTGGCGAGTTCCCTGGCGCCCGCGTCGTATTCGACATACTTTTCCAACGTGCCCATAGCCGCGTAAAAATTGACGTACGCCAAAGTTTTCACGTCGATTGTCATTTGATACCTCCTTTGCCACTTTTATTTGGTTGAAGCCCCCGAAGGGGCGCGGTTTTTGTTTAAGTTATTTTTTGTTTCTGTAATACACCTGATGATCGTGTCCTACGCGCTCGATGGGATTAGCCGGGTTGGACGGCGGGGGCGGATTGCCCTTCGGAATAGAATGTATTCCGCGCCTGATAAGCGCTTTCTTGTGATCGCGGTTGTATCCTTGCAGGAATTTACGCCTTCTCCACGCGACCAACAGTATGATGATGACGAACACCGCGAACATAGCCACTACCGAATAGGTTATGTAAGTCAGCATCGTGGCGTCGACTTCTATTCCGGCGATGGATCCGTAGATCTTTTCGGGTTCTTCCGCCACCACGACGTTAGCGGTGGTCGCCAGAATGTATGTGGACAGATGATCCGTCGTGAAATACACCGATTCCGCGTCGGGTGCTATCCTGGACGTTTCTATCTTTGTGATCGTGCCGTCCGGCGACAATTCGTAAACCGCAAAGTATACATATTGCCTGTAGTCTTCGGGGATAGGCAGAGTAACGGTGATCTCGCCTGTGTCGAATTCGGCGCCCGCGCCCTCCAGGCTAAGCCTGTTGATCGAAAGGATCTTCCTGGACTGCGTCGGAGCCATCTGGTTATACAGCGTGGTCTGCGCCTCGATGAAATATTGCGATTCCGCGGCATAGGACGTTACCGTCAGCGAAGAACCGCCCAATTCGCCTACCAGATGTTCGCCGTCGATGCTGATATTCGTAGCTTCGTCCTGCATCAGCAACACTTCGCAGATACGCCTCAGCTCCGTGAGTTTGTTCAGAAGGTTCGGGGTAAACACCGCTTTCTGATCGCGTGCCAGGGAATCGTATTCGTTATATACCCGGATTATATCCTGATAATCCTCCCTGGCCACCACGTTCGTGGCCGGCAATGCGACTACTTCGTCCTCTATCGCAAGCACTTCCTCCATCAGGATTTGCAATTTGTCGAATTCGCTTTCGAGCTTCAGATAATACGTCCTGTATTCGCCTTCGCAGATAGCCTGCTGCATCCAATCGGGATAACGGATCTGTTCGTCCTCCGTCTCGAAATAGTTGATGTAGGTGAACATGGTGTTGTAATCCGATTCCAAAGTAAAGGACTGTTTGGAGTTGATCTGCGACAGATAGTTGCGGTATGCGCCTATCTGAGTTTCCAACATTATCAGCCTGTCCTTCAGCCGCTGTATCAGCGTTTCGAAATATTGCATTCTGCTTTCGGTCAGACCGCCTGCCTGCGCCGCGGTGTTGTAATCGTTTTCCAATCTGTTCAAAAGATCCCTGTCCGCGGTGGAAGTCGTGATGTTGTTTACGTTCAGCGGGAATATGGTCATTATGAATGTCAGGGTCGTGACGTTCCCCGCCATATCCTCGACGCGTATTTCCACTCTGCCGCCGTTGGAATTGTCCACGGTGTTGGTGGCGATTATCTGCCCGTTCGACAGCGGGAAGTTATTATAAGTCGCGCTCTTCAGGTTGGCTTCGACGTAAGTGATCTCCTGGTCGATGTAATATTCGAGAGGCTCTCCCGTTTCGGAATTGCGGATGTTGCCGGAATGTATCACGGGCGGAACGTTGTCGATGTTTACGGTAAAGGTGTGTTCTACCATGATCCCGTTGCCGCCGCCGCTGATCGCTCTGACAGTCAGCGTCCTGATCCTGTCGGAGGATTGAACGGTACCGATCTCTCCCCACTGTTCGAAATCGCCGCTTTCGTCGCTCCATTTGAAATAGTAGACGACTTCGGAAGCGTTGGCTGCGCGTCCGGTAATGCCTATGTCCACCCGGTCGGAGTTCGTCCATTGGTCGGGCGACAGTTTGGACGAAGATTCCACGTTGCCTTCGCTGTCCAAAAATACCGCCGAACCTTCCAATGAAAATTCGGGAACGATCTGGTCTATCCTCAGTTTATAATCTTCGGATTCGAAGGGATTACCGTTGGCAAGCGCCTCCGCCCTGATCGTTATGATTATCGTGCCGTTGTCGTCAAAGCCTACGATATGGTTCGTCGAGAACGACGTTCCCGATATCAGCTGCCATTCGCCGGAGTTGTTGATCTGATATTCGTAACGCACGCCGCCGGGGCTGGACGAAGTAGCCTGTAACGTGACGTTTACGGCTTCGGTTATCCACAGAGGATTGCCTTCTTCGTCCACCGAATAATAATCGCTGTCCAGACCTTCCGGATGCGAAGGCGTTACGAAAATGATGTCGAAAGTCGGAATCGAATTGTCGATTCTTATAATATAGTTTTTGTCGTCTATCGCTTCGTTGCCGAACAAGTCGGTCGCTTTAAAGCGCAGATTGTAACGGGCGTTACCGGTTATCGTGGTAATGTTGTCGCTGCCTATGTCGAAAGAGGGTTCTCCGCTTTCCAATCCTTCGAACAGCACCTGCCAGATCACCGCGTTGCCGGCGTCCAATGCGGCGGCGTCGGTATTTAATTTTTGCCATATAGGCAACCCGTCCTCGCCGTTTTCGACGGAATACCAGAAATAGACCGCGGTCGAAGCCCTGGCTTCCAGGGATACTTTTGCCGAACGGCTCCAGGTGACGCCGCCGGTCGTTTCGCCTTCCGACAGCACTCCGCCCACGCTAAGGCTGACGGCAAGATCCTGTTCGGGGTCGTAAATAACGAAATGCACCAACGCCGTAATATAGGAATTGCCCTTTTCCGCCCTCAGCCAATAGATCTTGTCGGAAGCTATTTCGCCGAGTTCGCCGATATCCCGGAAATTAAGTAAGTTGGGATCTGCCACCGCGGAATCGTATTCGGCATATAAAAAGCTCATCGCCGCCATGCCTTCCCAGGCTGCGCTGCGGTTTGCAACCAACGTCAGCGGATCTCCGCTGTAAACATAATAAGTCTTGTACGCGCCCTCAGTCGTGGAATCAACGATGCTGACGGCGGTGGCGTCAGGCAGAGCATACAGCGGTTCCGGAGCCGTCGTGTCGATATTTACGGAGATATCGGCGATATTGCTGACGTTGCCGTTTTCGGCCACGGCGCGGAAGAACATCGTGCCGGCATAGGCTCCGCCGGGCGGAGGAACGGTCATTCCGTCGATATATACGGTCTCGCCGCCGTATTCCCAATTCGCCGAACCGTCAGACTGTGGGACTGCGCCGGTATCTTTCCAAACCACGCCGTCGGAGCTGTATTCGTAACGGACGATGGTCAAACCTTCCGAAGCGTCCGAAAGCGTAAACTGTAATTTTATATTTTCGTACTTCCAATCGGAGGAAGTGTTTCCTCCTACGATTATGCCGAACGAACTCTTATCGAATTCGACGATAAGTTTTACCATATCGGGCGTGGTGGAGTACGCGCCCGCGCTGTTGACCGCGTCGGAACGCAGTCTGAATGCGTACGTCAGCGTTCCTTTGTCGACGCTGTCGGGCAGCTCCAACAGGAAACTGCCGGGGTTCTCGCCGTCACCGGGATATAAAACGTATCCTTCGTCGGTTCCGCTGTCGCCTACGCGGTACATTACGCTGAAGTGCCCGGAATGGTTGCTGTTGAAATCTATCCTGACGTCGTTGAATACGTTTTC
This sequence comes from uncultured Clostridia bacterium, assembly GCA_944371785.1. Taxonomy (GTDB): domain Bacteria; phylum Bacillota; class Clostridia; order Christensenellales; family DTU072; genus Stercoripulliclostridium_A. Next base: position 8,264 of record CALVXZ010000010.1, read on the forward strand.
CAGAACGTATCCGCCCAGCTGTTCGTCATAGACCGCCGTCTCCTCGACGGCTTCGCCGGAAACCGAAATAATGTATGTCCGTATCGGCTTCCACAAAGCCTCGTCCTCGCCGTCTTCTTCGAAGTCTTTGAACGTGATCTGCGAAGAGTCGATGTTCAGCCGTACGGAAAAGTCCGCATAATTGCCGGCGCCGGAAACCAATCTGTAAGAATAAACTCCGCTTTCGCCGGCGATCACCGAATAGGATCCGTCCTGCATTTCCACAGCCGTTTCCGAAACGTGGCCTTCGCCGAAAAGCGGATAGCATTTCAAGCCCGAAACCGGTATCGAAGCAGGTACTATCGTGATGGTGACGGGTCCGGCAGCCCAATCGGTTTCGGAAAGCTCCGTTTCGCCGATGGTCGCGGTGACGGAGGCGGTCGGGATCTCCGTATCCACTTTCAGTATCCCGGTCACCAACGGGAAAGTGATGGTTTCGTCCTCTTCGTCCGTGACGGGTTTTCCGTTTTCGTCGTATTCCTTTTCGACGTAGTTGCCCGCGCGGTCATATATGCGGAAAGAATAGCTTTGATTGTTCAGGCTTTCCGTAACGGTGACCGTATAGCGTATGTAGCCGGGACGGTCCTCGGCTGCCTCGGTCACGGGTTCCATCAGAACCGCGGCGTCGGAATAGCCTTCCGCGGTGTAGTATCCGTAAACGTAATATTCGTTTTCGCCGTCTGGCAGTATCGATTCCGACAAGTAACCGGGCAGCAAGAACGTAACCGTCACGGGTTCGTTTATCCACCCCGAATCGGAATCGGCTTCGGGAATATTCAACGTCATATCGTTAAAGAAATTGGAATCCAGAACCGCAAAAGTAAAATCTTTTTCCGCATACAGCCCCGTTGCCGCCGAAATTCTGAACCTGACGGTATTGCCGGTATAATCGGAACCGGAAGTATTGCTAAGCGTCAGGTTTTTAGTGGTGCCGACCGAAGAATTGGTCATCGACTGCCAGGTTTCTCCGCCGTTCAGAGAATATTCGTATTTCAACGTATTGCCGCTTTGCATCGCGCTTTCGTTGGACAGCGCGAAATTTATCCTTTGCGACGCGAATCCGGCTCTGCCGCCGACGGGAGCTTCCTCCCCCGCCGAAACTATCGTCGATCCCAAAGCGTCCTGCGCCGTCAAAGCGACGGAAGGCTCCGTGGAGTCTTTTTTGATGCTGAAACTCTGCGCCGAAGCCAAAGACGCGTTCGAAGTGACCGTAAACGTGATCGTGTAGCTGCCTTCGTCCTCCCAACGCAGAGAGTAAGCGCCGCCTTCGGAATTGATGTATCCCGTTTCGGTATCGGTTCCGTTGACGTTTACCGTATAGCTTACCGCGGAAATGCCGCTGGAGGGAGCCTTTGCGAACACCAGACGCATCGTAACCGCATAAGGAGTCCAATCGCCCGAAGAATAAGCCGGCGTCGTGCCGTCGGGTTTTTGGACCGTGGCTTGCACGCTGAACGAAGGAACTTCCATATCGAGGTGCAGATACCTGTCAGCAAAAGTATAGGTGTTCGTACCGGAAACGTCTTTTACGATGAAAATGATCTTTCCCGAATATTCTCTGATCGCGCCTTCCTCGTTGCCGCCTATCGTGACGACGCCGCGGACTTTGCCTTCGGTGTCGGTTTCGGTGTAATCGAAAGGCTTCTCCTCGCCGTCGTCGCCGAGTTTGTACCAGAATTTAACGGCTCTCGCGTCGCCCTTAAAATCGGATACCGCAGTCACGGTGACCGCGGTGTTAGACCAATTCCCCGTCTGCGCGTCCAAATCATATGCGCCGCTTTGATTTACGGCGGACACGCCGCTGATTTTCGGCGCGACGTTTTCGGAATTCACGAGGATTATTTTCCTGGGGGTGCTGTCGACGAAATATTCGCCCGCAGTTTCGTTGCCTCCTTCGTTGCCTCCGCGGAAGAATATGTAGCGTTCGTAGTATGTTTCAACGGATTCGACTCTTTCCACGAGGTTGAAAGAAAGGGATCCGAAAGCGTCTATGCGGTTATTCTCCGAAGTCAGAGGTATCCAATTAACGTCGTCGGGAACCTCCGCTTCGGTACCGAGGTAATACCAGAATTCGGAGTTCATATCGACTTCGTTGACAAAATCCAATGTTATCGAAGGATATACGTCTTTGACGTTATAAGGACTGTCGAAATTGAATCCTTCGGAAGTTATCACTTCGAATCTGAAGAAGTCGTTCTCGTCGTTCGCAGCCGCCGCCACGCCGGCGTTTCCGCCCGCGAATATCCCGCCCGCCAGCGCAAGCGCGAGCGCGCATAAAAATAAAATGAGCTTTGCGGCTACGCCCGAATTAAACGCAAGCAAAGGTTTTTTCCCGTGTACGAAATCTGATTTCATCGCATACCTCGTAATTGACGGACGAGTATACTCGCCCGATTATGCTGATTCTACTCTACCATAAATCCAAAGCGGTAAAAATGTTTTTTACTATAACTTTACTATTAATAATATAAAAAGGCGGCGCTCCGGTTCGCATAAAATCGGGCGCCGCCGCAAATTCCGACCGCCTTCAAGGCGGATCTTACCGCACTTTATTTATTGAACGAATCCTTCAATTCGACTATGCGGTAGAACAGGTTGCCGCCGGCATATTTGTAATACGCCATACGCATGAATTGGAAAGTCGCGCCCTCCGCTTTCGATAAAGCGAAAGGTTCCGCCTTCGCCCCGGCGACCACCTTCAGAGAATCGGGGTTTATGCGTTCGTTGAAATCGGTGACGCCGTCTTTCGCGTCCACCAAAAGGCTTTCGTATTTGTTCAGTACGACGTCCTGCGCGTCCGCGACGGACACCCATTGCACGGTGCCCTTCACCTTCATCGAAGAGTTGGCTCCGCCCGATTGAGAATCTTCTATATATTCGCAATGCAAGGCTTTTACCGATCCGTCGCCGTTTAGTTCGGTGCCGACGTGACGGAGGATATACGCCCCCTTCAGCCTTATCGTCCCGCCCTCGGTAAGCCGTTTGTATTTGGGCGGAGGATTCAGACTGAAATCGGATTCGTCGATATAGATATCTCTCCTTAAAATGACGTTATGGGTTCCCGAATCCGGCGAATTGGGGTTATTCAACACGGAAAATTCGCGCGCCTCGCCTTCGGGAAGATTGTCTATCGTGACCTTCAGCGGACGTTCCGTCACCATCGCTCTGTCGGCGGTCCTGTTCAATTCTTCCCTGACGCAGAATTCCAACAGACCGGGATCGACTTCGCTGTTGGCTTTGGCTACTCCGACCCGGGAACAGAACTCCTTTACGGCGTCCGGCGGATATCCCCTTTCGCGCATCCCCGACAAGGTGGGCATTCTGGGATCGTTCCATCCCGTCACCACGCCTTCTTCGACCAGCTTCTTCAGATAGCGTTTGGACATTATCGTGTTTTTGATGTTCAGCCTGGCAAACTCTATCTGTCTGGGCGGCATTTCGAATTCGCATTGTTCCGTCACCCAATCGTATAACGGACGGTGATCTTCGAATTCCAAAGTGCATATCGAATGCGTGATCCCGTCCAGGGCGTCGCCTATCGGATGAGCGAAATCGTACATGGGATAGATACACCATTTGTCGCCCGTACGGTGATGTCTGGCGCGGACTATCCTGTACAGCACGGGATCGCGCATATTGATATTCGGCGAAGCCATATCGATCTTTGCGCGCAGAACTTTGCTGCCGTCCGGGAATTTGCCGGCGCGCATATCTCTGAAAAGCGCAAGGTTTTCATCTACCGAACGGTTGCGGTAAGGACTTTCCTTTCCGGGTTCGTTCAACGTGCCGCGAGTTTCGCGTATCTCGTCCGCGCTAAGGTCGCAAACGTAAGCCACCCCCTTCAATATCAGCTTTTCAGCCAATTCGTAGGTGCGCTCGAAATAATCGGAAGCGTACAGTTCCTTGTCCCATTGAAAGCCCAGCCAGCGAATGTCTTCTTTTATGGATTCGACGTATTCGACGTCCTCTTTGGTGGGGTTCGTGTCGTCGAAACGCAGATTGCACCGCCCGTTGAATTTCTCTTTGATACCGAAATTGATGCACAGCGATTTGCTGTGTCCGATATGCAGATAACCGTTCGGCTCCGGCGGAAAGCGCGTGTAAACGTAAGGGTATCTGCCCGATTCAAGATCTTCGACGATAAAATCTTCGATAAAATTCGAAGGAGTTACATCAACTGCCATACTTTTTCTCCGTGATATATATTAATGTAAATATGAATTTTCTGTCTGTTTCAATGCCCGCATTTCCTCGGGAAAACCAGCTTTTCCGGATCGATGACCATAACGTCGCCTTCCCGGACGAAACCGAATTTCAGATAATAATCGGACGGATAATCGACGACTATCTTGTCGGTGACGTCTATCAGCACGTTCATCAGCGATCTCGTAAAAAAATCGCCGTAACCCTTTCCCCTGAGTTTCGGCAAAATCCCTATTCTGACTATGTGCGATTCTTCCGGAGTCACTGTAAGTTTGGCGATGCCTGCCGGCACGCCGTCCACGTTCAAAACGTAACCGACGTCCCCGTCCAAAGGCACGGAAAATATCGCCTTATGTAATTTGTCGTTCAATTCCCTGTCGTTCGTCGCGCCGAATGATATCATTAAAATTTCTCCGTTTGGGCGTCCGTAACGACGGTTTCGGCGTCCGTTAATTCGTCTTTTTGATTTTCTTGCTGTTCCAATTTATCCATAGCCGCCTGCACGTCGGCACGGGTCATCTTTGACCTGGTGAATATCAGCAGTCCGCAGCCTATGGCAAGGATAACGCCTATGCACATTATCCATCCCAACCCTTCGGAAACCGCCGCCGTCTGCGTGGAGGAGCCTTCCTCGAAGCCTATGGCGTCCAACATAAATCCGAGCACCGCCGACGAAAGCGCCTGTCCGACTTTGTTGCCGAAAGTCAAAAACCCCGTATAGGTGGCGGTTTTGTCTTCGCCGGTGGCGGCTTTTTCCATTATCACCACGTCGCCTATCAAAGCGACGGGCAGCGAATACAACACTCCCGTACCCAATCCGGCGACCATCAGCGGCGGCATCATGAACACTACGTTCAGGGTATTCCTATGCAACATCCCGACAAAGAAATCGCGCGCCAAGAACATTATCAGCAACATTATACAGCCCGCGAAGCTGATGAACATACCGACTATCAGCGCTTTTTTCTTGTCGAATTTTTTGGAAATATACATCCACAGCGGCTGACCGACTATCGTCATCAGGAAGAGCCCCGCCATCAGCGTATACATTTCGACTTTCGTCGTTTCGAAGGTGAACGTGAACACGTTCATACCGACGGCGATCAGGATCGACGCCGCCATCATCGCCACCATATAACCCAAGGTGATCGCACGGAAGTTTTTATCCTTCAGCGCGCCGAAAAAGTTTTTGAATATCTTTTCCGCCGCTTTCAGATTCATCGGGCTGACGGGGTCTTTTGCGGCGATCACGTTCAGCCTGGGGACGTGTGAATAGGTGGATATGTACATAACCATATTGAAGATTATACAGCACGCGCTGGTGACGTATCCGAAATTCAGATAGCCGTCGGGATTGAATCTGCCGTCCGTCAGGACTCCGTCGCGTACGAAATCGGTCTGGAACACTCCGATCAGTACCGTCGGCAGCAAAATTCCCAGGATCATAAATACCGATTTGACTATCTGAATGGTGCTTCTTTCGTTGTAATCCCCCGCCATATCCAAAGAAAGCGCGGAAACGGGGGTCTGTACCATAGTGGTAAAGGTGCGCATACCTATTATGCACATCGCAAACCAAGCCGCCATGGCTCCGCCTGAAAAATCCCTGGGGACCGACCACAGCAGCACGTTGCATATCACCATTCCGAACATTCCTATCAGAATGTACAGGTGACGGCGTCCGAAGATGCGGCTGCGCGTATTGTCGGAAACGTAGCCCATTATCGGGTCCGTGATGGCGTCCCACACCGTGCCCAAAGCTATGACGGCGCCCATGACGGAAGCGTTGACTCCCATTACGGTTACGCCGAAAAACAATATGTACGAAGAGAAGGTGTTTACCACCAGCGAGTATCCCAAATCCCCAAGTCCCAACGAGAACTTCTGGAAACCCGTCACCATTCGCTTTTGTTTGAGTGCGGGATTGTTCATGGTTCGATTATAGCATATAAAATTTTAAAATACAAGGGTTATATCCGGGACGCGTACGCGCGATCCCTGCCGGGGGATCGGGGCGCGTCACACGAAATATATCGGAGCCGTCAGCGCAAAAATGAACTCGGGATGAGGTTTGAACGCGTCCTGCGGCAGCATAAACGACAACAGCACGTCGAATATAAACCTCTTTACGCCGCGGTAAGCCGAAACGACTTCCGCATAGAACGCGCCTTTTTCGCGCGGCACGGCGTCCGTGACCAATTCTCCGTTCCGCCAGGCGACCACCTCTTTCAAAACTCCCGTGCCGTCGGTGATCTTCAGCTTTTCGCCCTTTTTCATATACGGCACGCGGACGGTCACGGTGTTGTTCCCGGTGAACGCGACTTCGTCGCCTACCGTCGCTTCGCCGGCGTGCAATTCTATCGCTCCGCGCTTTTTGGAAACGGCGACGGCGGTCCTGCCCTTTCTGATCCCTTCCAGAATGTCCTTTTTTTCAAACGAATCCGCCAAGACAAACGTCGTCGGCATCCCCAAAGTCGAAACGAACAGGTAATCGCGATGATAATCCGATCCGCCCAACGGCGTCAGACGCTTTGTCTTCAGCTGTTCCTTCCACCACCCGGCGTTGGCTAGGTTGTCTTCTCTGGGCGGTCCGTTCATAACTTCCGCGCCGTCGAAATCATCCGCCGTCAGCTCCCACCGCCAAGGGCACAATTTGCAAAACGGATGCGTCACCTCTATAAATGCGCCCTTCGCCCTGGCTTCCGCGGCGAGTCTGCGCCATTGATCGATGTTTTCCACCGAAAAACTGCCCGTATATGGATCGGTCACCCCCAAAAAGTTGGCGTGCCCGTTGTATAAGGTCACTTCCACGCCTTCTATCGCCGTAATCCCTTCCACGGCGGGCAGTTCGCCCGAAACGGGTCGGTTATGATCGGTCACACAGATGAAATCCAACCCCTTCCGCTTCGCTTTTTTCATCAAAGCAAGGCGGCTGAGGGCTCCGTCCGAATTTACGGAATGAGTATGCGGATCGCCGGCGTAAAACCGTCTCTCCTTGCTTTCGGTACGCCATTTCACCGTCACTTCCACGGCTTCCGAATACAGGCGCCCGTGCCCTATCACCACCGAAGATATCGCCGAAGGCGTCACCCTTTTGAATCCGGGAGTCGAATATCTTTCCGAAACCACGAACCGTTTTACGGCGCTTCCGCGCGTGCCGATGTCGCTTTCGACGCCGTACGCGGAAACGGGTTTCCCCGTCAGAGCGACGTCTATTTCGTTTTTCCCTCCCTTTCCGTACTCCGGAAAGTAGCTGTATTCGAATTCCACGGATACCGCGTCTTCCGGAATATTCAGGGCGCACCTGAAAAAATCGGCTCCGCCCGGAGTCACGACGACTTTGAATTGATCGGTATGGTTCATTCCACTCCCCTCCTTGCCGTACCCGAAGTTACGGGGAAAATTTCCGAATATTCTTTTTTGCCGCATTCGGCAAGCCTTTCGGCGTCGGCGGCTCCGTACAACACGAAATTATAAGCCGTTCCGCCGCCGACGCGCCTGTCCGTAAACAGATCGGCGCAGTTGTAGACCTCGAAAAAGCACCGCCCGGCGCGCACTCTGCGCAGGACGAACGTCCTGCCGCCCTCGTCCTTCAATTCTCCTCTGTCCCTGCCGGGGCAGTTACCGCAGTCGCCGCCGTAAGGACAATATACCAGATCCATCAGCTTTATGTTGCCGCGCCCGAAAATGGTGCCTGCACCGATAGCCGCCGCCTCCGCCGAAGACAACTCCTTCGACAGCGCGAACCTTTCCGAGATCGCGGCGGCGTCCTCCGCGGAGGAAGAATTGAAAATATTCATTCCGCTGCCGATAAACAGCTTTACCCCCCATCGTTTCGACAGCGATATCCCGGACAGGTTGTCGGAACATATACCGCCGATACTTTTGGCAAGCGTTTCCAGGGAATCCAGCTCCTTTTTCGAAAACTCCGGCAGAAGATACAAATATCTTTCGCCGTCGTAAACGGAAAATTTACGCGCTTCGCCGCCGAAATAATCGTCGGGAGCCAGCACCGCAGTCTTTCCGGGAGTCTTCGGCACCTCCGAAACAAAGTACACGTCGCCGCCTTTCCCTTCCGGAGCCGCGCGCAATATTGCGCCGATATCGAAATCCGCGGCGCTTCGGGCAGACTTCGCTCCGTCAAAAAAATCGGAATAAAGCCTGCGCCGCAATCCGTTCAGGACGCTGCGCGCCACGAACACGCCGTCGGTTTTTACGGAAACTTCGGGCGCGAAAGGAAATTTGTCCGTTTTCAGAAACACCTCGCGTATCGCCCTTTCGTCCAAAGGCATACTGTCGGCTCTTTCGGCGACGCCGCCCGTTACCTCGATTCGCCGTCCGCCCCCTTCCGCCGCCGCGGTGACGGGCAAGCCCGAAAGCGCGGTGACTTCCACCTTTAACGGCAGAATCCGTTTTTCCGACAGCAGTTTTTCGTTCAGTCCGACGTCCGTGGTGATTCTGACTTCGTCGCCCGCAGATACTCTGCCGCGGCATTCGGCGCGGAATCCGCCGCGCAAATTTTCCGCCTCCCTGATTACGGCGCTGCCCGTTTCTTCACCGTTTCTGAGAATTTTAAATGAGTCGCCTTTTTGCGGTCTCAGGTTACTTGAAACAAATATACGGTTACCCGAAACCGATTTTATTTTTCCTACCGCTTCGCCGATATGTCCCTGGGCTTTTCGGGAGATCACGTCGGTATACCGCCCTGCCGCGGCGGTGTAATCTCCGCGGTTATAGCACCTTTTCAACGCCGAAAATTCGGCGGAAGCGTCTTTGCCGGACAATATCTTTTTGTAATATTTTACCGCCGCCGCCACATATTCGGGGCGGCGCATCCTGCCTTCTATCTTCAGCGCGGAAACGCCGGCGGCGCCCAATTCCGCCACTCCTTTTCCGACTGAAAGGTCCTTCAGACAGACGGCGTAATCGGGCTTTGCGCCGTTCAGCGAATAACGCATTCTGCACGGCTGTTTGCAACGCCCGCGGTTTGCCGAATTGCCGCCTATGAAAGCCGAGGCGTAGCATTCTCCCGAAAACGAGGTACACAGCGCACCCTGCACGAAACATTCCACCTCGATCACCTTTGCCATTTCGGCAAGGTCTTCCGGAGTCGTTTCCCTGGCAGCGACTACGCGCGAAAACCCGAATTCTTTTGCGGTTTCTGCGCCGTATACGTTACACGCACCGCCTTGCGTGGACAGGTGCAGTCTGACGTCGGGGAGACGCTCCTTTATGCGCTTTCCCAAAAAAACGTCCTGCAAAATAAAGCCGTCGACTCCCGTTTCGTACAGCCTGATAAGATTTTTTATGAAATCCTCTCTTTCGTCGTCTTTGACCGCGGTATTCATCGCAGCATACACCTTTACGCCGAAGGTTTTCGCGTATTTCAGGCAATATTCCAAATCCTCGAAGTCGAAATTTTCGGCGGATGCCCTTGCCGAAAAACGCTTCAAGCCGAAGTACACGGCGTCCGCGCCGGCGTTTACCGCCGTCAGAAAATGAGTTTTTCCGCCTGCCGGCGCCAACAACTCTAACATTTTTTCCTCAGAATATCGCCGGGATACACTTCGAACGGCACTTTCAGTCTAAGCCGCTGTTGTACCAATTTGGCGTCTTCGACGGGGTTTCCTTCCTCGTCGGTCATTTCCTCGACAATGAATTCTTTTAAGAACGAATCCCGCGGCGAAAGCACTTCCAGGCGGTCGCCGGTTTTGAATCTGTTCCTCATTTCGACGTCCGCGGTTCCGTCGTAACCGGTTACCAACGCCGAAAATTCGTATTCTCCGGTTTCCTGCCCTTCGGAGTAGTTCAAGGTTTTGTCGTTCTTGCCGTAAAAGCAGGCTTTCGTATAGGCGCGGTGGTTGATTTTAGTCAATTCCGCTTCCGAAACGGCGATGTCGCCGCCGTCCAGAACGCGCCTGTAGGCGTTGACTACCGTCGCCAGGTAATATATGGTTTTCATCCGTCCTTCTATTTTGAAGGATTTCACTCCGGCTTTACAAAGTTTCGGCAGTTCGCTTAACAGATTCAGATCCTTGCTGTTAAGGATATACGCGCCCCTGCCGTCCTCGGTAAGTTCCATTCTGTCGCCGTCCCTGCCGAACGCGGTCAGTTCGTATCTCCACCTGCAAGCCTGCACGCATTCGCCGCGGTTGGCGTCGCGTTCGGAAAGATAATTGCTTAGAAGGCACCTTCCGGAATAGCTGACGCACATTGCGCCGTGTACAAAGCATTCGATCTCCGTATCGGGATTGAAGGAAGCTATCTCCTCGATCTCGGGGTAGCTTAGTTCTCTTGCCAGCACGACGCGGCGGACGCCCTGTTCCGCCCAGAACCGCACCGAATATTTGTTCAGAGTGTTGGCTTGCGTGCTGAGATGTATCTCCAGCCCGGGTGCTGCCTTTTTACAAAGCGCTATCAATCCCGGATCGGTTATCAGAACGGCGTCCGCGCCGATATCCTTTAAAAACCCGAAGTAGCGTTCGGCTGTCGGAAAATCCGAATTCTTGGCAAAGATATTTACCGCAACGTATACTTTTTTAGAGCGCGCGTGCGCGTAAGCGACGCCCTCTTTCAATTCGTCTTCGGTGAAGTTTTCGGCGTACTGCCTCAGCGACAGTTCCCTGCCGCCGGCATACACCGCGTCTGCACCGTATAAAATAGCGAATTTTAATTTTTCAAGACTCCCCGCGGGCGCCAGAAGTTCGGTACTCATGAGTATATTTTCTCATATCGCGCGGCAAAATGCAACTGAAAGCTGAAACGCCTGCAAAAAACCCCTCTTTCGAGGGGTGATATGCCGTAAATACAGCCGCCGCAACCGTATGCCGGTCGCGTAAAAAAGCCTTGTTTCCCCGGATCACGGACGCGCCGCGGTACGGAAAAATCCGCGCCGCGCGGCACGGATTTTATAACGCTTCGATCATCTTCAGCGCGCGGCGGAACGCCAGGTCGCTGCTGATCCTCAACATAGCGGGTACGTCGCTGTAGCTGGCCTTATCGGACAGATCCTTCAGCGGATACTTTTGGAATTCCTCCGCCGCCGGATCCAATGCCAGATGCAGACGGACGCTCTTTCCTATGATGCTGATCTTCGCCAGCACTTTTCTGCCCAGATTGTAAGTCGCGCATTTTTTGCTGATGCGTTCGTGCACTTTCTTGTCTTTGCCGAGAAGCGCCGCCCTGATGGCTTCTACCTGAGCGAGCTTGTCGGGTTCCAACGCCGCCAATTTCTCAGCGTAAGTTTTAGCGGTTCCGCTGATTACGAGTTTTGTCATTTCGACTCCTCCTTCGCAGTATTTTTTAAGCGGACGGTAAGTTCTCACCTTAATCATAGGATAACATAGGAGATCATAAGTGTCAATAGGCATTTTCGCATTTTTCCGCGAAAACGTGCGTTTGTACAACAAAAATCTACTGAAAATATCGTCGTTCCGACACGTTCCACACGCCCCGAAGACGCCTTTTTACAAAAAAAGTCCGCACCCTAGCGCGAACTTTTAAAATCGGAATGCCTTCCCTACGTTAAAATTTTATCGGGCAGCAGCCGCCGACTCTTCTTTTAGAATTTCGGCTTTGTCGGTCTTTTCCCACGGGAAATCCGGGTTGCCGAAATGGCCGTACGCCGAAGTCGCCGCATATATCGGGCGTTTCAGATCCAACGCGTCGATGATGGCTTTCGGACGGAAATCGAAATGCTTTTCGATCAGCTTTAATATATCTTCGTCCGGGATCTTCCCCGTGCCGAAGCTGTTTACCGAAACCGAAACGGGATGCGCCACTCCTATCGCGTACGCGACCTGGATCTCCAGCCTCTTGCAAATGCCTGCCGCCACGATATTCTTTGCGACGTAACGCGCGTAATAGCTTGCCGAACGGTCCACCTTCGTCGGGTCCTTTCCGCTGAAGCATCCGCCGCCGTGCCCTGCCGCGCCGCCGTAAGTGTCTACGATTATCTTCCTGCCCGTCAGCCCGGAATCTCCGTGCGGACCTCCGGTCACGAACCTGCCCGTAGGATTGATAAAGTATTTGGTGGAAGCGTCCGTCATATTCGCGGGAATCACTGCGTCGATGACTTTTTCGCGGATGTCCTTCCTTAAAGTTTCTATATCGACGTCGGGGGAATGTTGGGCTGAAACCACGACTGCGGATATACGCACAGGCTTGCCGTCGTCGTATTCGACGCTGACCTGCGCTTTTCCGTCGGGACGCAGATATTTCAATTCGCCGCTCTTTCTGACCTCGGCAAGCTTCTTGCACAGCTTATGCGACAGCGAAAGCGGCAAAGGCATCAGCTCTTCCGTTTCGTCGGTAGCGTAACCGAACATCATTCCCTGATCTCCCGCGCCCACGGAATCGTAATCGTCGGTATCACCCGATTTCGCTTCCAGACTCTTATCGACGCCCAAAGCAATGTCGGGAGATTGTTCGTTTATCGCGGTATTGATCGCAAGGCTGCGGTAATCGAATCCGAGTTCGGGATCGGTGTAGCCGATATCCTTTACGGCGTCGCGCACTATTTTCGGTATGTCCGCATATCCGTTATGTAAAGTTATTTCGCCCATAACGAAAACCATTCCCGTGGTGACGGTGGTTTCGCAAGCCACGCGGCAATCGGGGTCCAACGCGATCATCGCGTCCAAAACCGAATCGGATATTCTGTCCGCTACTTTATCCGGATGTCCTTCCGTAACCGATTCGGACGTAAACAGTCTTTTCATTGCCATATACCTCATTTAGTGTGTTTACGGCTCCCGAAACAAAGTTATCGGGAGCCTTTAACAGCTTTACGTTAAATTTTTACAGACCTTCGAATCCTGAGGGATCAGCCGATCTTGTCGTCCGAAGCCGCGCCGTCGGAAATGTCGGTATCGTCATAATCGTCGATAAACAGCGGCTGTTCGACTTCCTGAGGTTGTTTTTGGAACCTGTCGTCGGCGGCTTCTATCGTAACGTTCCTGTACAGTTTCATGCCCGTACCGGCAGGAATGAGTTTGCCGATGATGACGTTTTCTTTCAGCCCCGTGAAATGATCGACTTTGCTCCTGATAGCCGCGTCTACCAATACTCTTGTGGTTTCCTGGAAGGAAGCGGCGGAAAGGAAGGATTCCGTTGCAAGCGAAGATTTGGTGATACCGAGGAGGATCCTCTTTGCGGAAGCCGGAGTGCCGCCGGATTCCAACACGCGTTCGTTTTCTTCTTCCATAGCGTGCAGATCGACGACTTCGTTCAGCAGGAAGTTCGTATCGTTCGGTTCGATGATCCTGACTTTTCTGAGCATCTGACGGACGATGACTTCGATATGTTTATCCTGAATGTTGACGCCGTTGGAACGGTATGCCGATTGAACTTCGCGGATCATGGATTCCTGAACTCCCTGAACGCCCTTCGTGCGCAGAGTGTCCTGCGGATAGATGCTGCCCACCATCAACGGGTCGCCCGCTTCGACGTGATCGCCGGTCTTTACCAACAGCTTCGCGCCGACGGGGATCTTGAATTCCGCGTAAGTGCCCTGTCCCGCGTTTTCGATCTTTACCAGATTCATCGAATTGTTCGCGGCGGTTTCCACGGTGACGTCGCCGGTGATGCTGGCAACGATAGCTTTACCTTTCGGGTCGCGCGCTTCGAACAATTCCTCGACTCTCGGCAGACCTTGAGTGATGTCGGTGTTGGTCGCTATACCGCCGGTATGGAAGGTACGCATCGTCAACTGCGTTCCGGGTTCGCCGATCGATTGAGCGGCTATGATACCTACGGCTTCGCCGACTTTGACCTTGTTCCAGCTGGACATATTCGCGCCGTAGCACTTCGCGCAGATACCCGATTTCGCCTTGCAGGTCAGTACCGATCTGATCTTTACCGATTCGATGCCGGCTTTTTCGATGCGTTCGGCGTCGTCTTCGGATATCAGCGAATCGGCGGCAACCAATTCTTCGCCCGTCGCGGGATCGACTATGGCGTTAATGGAGAACCTGCCCGCGATCCTTTCCTTCAACGGTTCGATGATCGCGCCTGCGGAATCCCTGAGCGCCTTTACTTTGAAGCCCCTGGTATCGCCGCAATCGTCCTCTTTTACGATGACGTCGTGCGCTACGTCGACAAGCCTTCTGGTCAGATAACCGGAGTCCGCCGTCTTTAACGCGGTATCCGCTCCGCCCTTTCTGGCGCCGTGGGAGCTGATGAAGTATTCCAAAACCGACAAGCCTTCGCGGAAGGAGGATTTAACGGGGATTTCGATGACCTTACCGTTAGGATCGCTCATCAGTCCGCGCATACCCGACAGCTGTTTGATCTGTTGCATCGAGCCGCGCGCTCCCGAATCCGCCATCATCCAGATGGGGTTGAACTTATCGAAGTTTTTGAAGTTGTCTTCCAGGTTCTTTGCTACGTCGTTGGTGGCTTTTTCCCAAACCTTTACGGTTTCGGCATAGCGTTCTTCTTCCGTTACCAAGCCGCGCTTGTAGTTCTTCTCGATCTGCAGCACCTGCTTTTCGGCTTCGTCCAGGATCTTTTTCTTGTCGCCGGGGATCTGCATATCGAACACCGAAGTCGTGATCGCGCCCAAGGTAGAATATTTGAATCCCAACGCCTTTATCTTGTCCAGCACTTCGGCGACTGCGGTCGCGCCCTGCTGTTTAAAGCACCTTTCGACTATCTGAGAAAGCTGTTTCTTGCCGACGAGGAAGTCGATCTCGAATTTCAGCATATCCCTGGGTTCTTTCCTTTCGACGAATCCCAAAGTCTGCGGAACGGCTTCGTTGAATATGATCTTTCCGGTGGTGATAGGAATGATCTCCTTGTACACCATACCGTCGATTTCCTTCGTGACGCGGACGTTGATCCTGGCTTGCAAAGCGATATCGCCTACCTGATAAGCCATTTTCGCTTCGTCCGTCGAAGTGAAATATCTGCCTTCGCCCTTTGCGCCGGGTTTTTCCTGAGTCAGATAATAGGAACCGATGACCATATCCTGCGTCGGGCTGACGATAGGTTTGCCGTCCGACAATTTTAATATATTATTCGTGGACAGCATCAAGAACCTTGCCTCGACCTGCGCCGCTATAGACAGAGGTACGTGTACGGGCATCTGGTCGCCGTCAAAGTCGGCGTTGAATGCCGAACATACCAACGGATGCAATTTTATCGCCCTGCCTTCGACAAGCACGGGTTCGAATGCCTGGATACCCAATCTGTGCAATGTGGGAGCCCTGTTCAGCAAAACCGGGTGGTCTTTGATGACGCCTTCCAATATGTCCCACACCTGAGGTTTGACGCGTTCCACGGCGCGTTTCGCGCTCTTTATGTTCTGGGAGATCCCCAATTCAACCAACTTCCTGAATACGAAGGGTTTGAACAGTTCCAACGCCATTTCCTTCGGCAGACCGCATTGATACAGTTTGAGTTCGGGTCCGACGACGATAACGGAACGGCCGGAATAGTCCACGCGCTTACCCAAAAGGTTCTGACGGAATCTGCCCTGCTTTCCGCGCAGCATATCCGACAGCGATTTCAACGGACGGTTTCCGGGGCCGGTGACGGCTTTGCCGTGCTTGCCGTTGTCTATCAAAGCGTCGACGGCTTCCTGCAACATACGCTTTTCGTTTCTGACGACGATGTCGGGAGCGCCCGATTCCATCATCTTTTTCAGACGGTTGTTACGGTTGATCACCCTTCTGTAAAGGTCGTTCAGATCGGAAGTGGCGAATCTGCCGCCGTCCAATTGCACCATAGGTCTGATGTCCGGAGGAATTACCGGCAGAACGTCCAACACCATCCATTCGGGACGGTTGCCGGAAGTTCTGAACGCTTCGACTATTTCCAAGCGTTTGGAAGCCTTTAACTGTTTCTGACCGGTGGAGGTCTTTACGATGTTTTTCAAGGATTCCGCCTCGGCGTCCAGATCGATCTCGCGGAGGAGGATCTTGAAAGCTTCCGCGCCCATACCCACTTTAAAAGAGTTCGCGCCGAATTCTTCCACCGCCGCGCGGTAATCTTCGTCTTTTATGACCTGTTTGAATTTAAAAGCCGTGGGACCGGGATCCAACACCACGAAAGCGGCGTAATAAATGACCTGTTCCACTTCTTTCGGAGGCATATCGAGTATCGTGCTGATACGGCTGGGCACGCCGCGGAAATACCAGATGTGCGCGACGGGCGAAGCCAATTCGATATGTCCCATTCTTTCCCTTCTGACTTTGGATTTGGTAACTTCCACGCCGCACTTGTCGCAGATTATACCTTTATAACGAATGCGTTTGTACTTGCCGCAGTGGCATTCGTAGTCTTTCGTGGGTCCGAATATCTTTTCGCAGAAAAGTCCGTCTTTTTCGGGCTTTTGCGTCCTGTAGTTTATCGTTTCGGGTTTGGTTACTTCGCCGTGAGACCATTCCCTGATCTTTTCGGGAGACGCCAAAGAAATCTGCATTGCGTCAAAGCTGTTGATTTCTATCATCACTAGTCCTCCTTTATTCCTTGTCGTCGTCGAATTCGCCCTGCAACAACGATTCGCCGTCGGTATAACCTACGTCGTCGTCATCGCCGATGCCGAAGCCTGAAAAATCGGAATCTTCGTCATCGTCGTCGAACAGGCTGTCCGTCATGGCGCCGCCGCCGGAAGTGCCGCCCGTCATATCGTTGAACAGGCTGGCGATATCGTCGTCGGAGCCGCCGAACAATGCCGTTTCGGTTTCGGAATGTTCTTTTTCTTCGCCGTGTTCGGCACCCGCGTGCTGGATGACGGGATCGTATTTCGGCATATCGTCGTCGTCAAGCTCGCTGAGCTGTACTTCGGCGTTGGTTTCCGTCAGCAGTTTCATATCCAGGCAGAGCGCCTGCATCTCTTTCTTCAGGACCTTAAACGCTTCCGGCAAGCCGGGTTCGGCGGTAACGCTCGATTTTATGATCGAATCGAAGATCTTCTGCCTGCCCATGATGTCGTCCGATTTCACGGTCAGCATCTCCTGCAGGATGTTCGCCGCGCCGTAAGCTTCCAAAGCCCAAACTTCCATTTCGCCGAAACGCTGTCCGCCGAACTGAGCTTTGCCGCCCAAAGGCTGTTGCGTGACCAGCGAGTACGGACCTACCGAACGCGCGTGGATCTTGTCGTCGACAAGGTGGATAAGTTTTAACATATACATGTAACCGACCGTGACGGGGTTTTCGAACTTTTCGCCCGTTCTGCCGTCGTATACGGTAAGTTTGCCGTGTTCCGGGATCTTGTTTTCACGGAACATTTCCTGTATTTCGGTTTCGGTCGCGCCGTCGAATACGGGGGTAGCGACTTTGATACCCAACATATTGGCTACCAATCCGAGGTGAACTTCAAGAACCTGTCCGATGTTCATACGGGAAGGAACGCCCAACGGGTTCAAAACTATCTGCAAAGGAGTGCCGTCCGCAAGGAAGGGCATATCCTCTTTCGGAAGAACGCGCGAAATAACGCCTTTGTTTCCGTGACGGCCGGCCATCTTGTCGCCTACGCCGATCTTCCTCTTCTGCGCGATATAGACCCTTACCATCATATTCACGCCGGGATTCAATTCGTCCTTGTTGGCGCGCGTGAATATCTTCACGTCCACGACGGTGCCGCCTTCGCCGTTAGGTACTTTCAGGGAAACGTCCCTGACTTCGCGGGCTTTTTCGCCGAATATCGCGCGCAGCAAACGTTCTTCCGGAGTCAGTTCGGTTTCGCCCTTCGGCGTAACTTTACCGACCAGATAATCGCCGGAACGCACTTCCGCGCCCACCATTACGATACCGTTTTCGTCAAGGTTCTTCAAAAGATCCTCGGAAACGTTCGGGATATCCCTGGTGATCTGTTCTTCGCCGAGCCTGGTGTCGCGGCATTCCAATTCGTATTCTTCGATATGGATGGAGGTGAACACGTCGTGTTTTACGAGTTCCTCGGAAATCAGAATGGCGTCCTCGTAATTGTAACCTTCCCACGTCATAAATCCGATAAGGATGTTTCTGCCCAACGCGAGTTCGCCGTTTTCGGTGGAAGGTCCGTCCGCCAGCGTGTCGCCTTTTTTGACGACGTCGCCCTTTTTGACGATCGGTTTCTGATTTATGCAGGTGCCCTGGTTGGACCTGACGAATTTCTGCAATCCGTATTCGCGTTCTATGCCGTCGTCGCCTTTGACCTTTATGAGGTCGGCGGAAACGTAGGTGACCACTCCGTCTTCGCCCGCAAGCGTGCAAACGCCGGAATCGTGCGCCACTCTGTATTCCATTCCCGTTCCCACTATCGGGGATTCGGGACGCAGCAGCGGCACCGCCTGACGTTGCATGTTCGAACCCATCAGAGCGCGGTTGGCATCGTCGTTTTCAAGGAAAGGTATCAAAGACGTAGCTATGGATACCAACTGTTGCGGCGAAACGTCCATATAATCTACCTTGGAGCTGTCGTATTCCTTTATGAGGTCACGATACCTGCAGGTAACCCTCTTGTTTACGAAGCGGCCGTCTTCGTCCAAAGGCTCGTTCGCCTGGGCGACGACGTATCTGTCTTCTTCGTCCGCGGCAAGGTATTCGACGAAGTCAGTGACTTTGCCGGTGGCTTTGTCTACTTTCCTGTAGGGAGCTTCGATGAATCCGTACTCGTTTACCTTAGCATACGAAGAAAGCGAAGTGATCAATCCGATGTTCTGTCCTTCGGGAGTTTCTATCGGGCACATTCTGCCGTAATGGGAATGGTGCACGTCGCGCACTTCGAAGCCCGCGCGTTCCCTGTTCAGACCTCCGGGTCCCAATGCGGAAAGCTTACGTTTGTGCGTAAGTTCGGCGATGGGGTTCGGCTGATCCATAAACTGCGACAGCTGCGAAGACCCGAAGAATTCGCGGATCGCGCTGGACACGGGACGGATGTTTATCAAGGAAGTCGGCGTAGCTTCGTTGGGGTCTTGCGAAACCATTCTTTCGCGGACCACCCTTTCCAGCCTCGCCATACCGATACGGAATTGGTTTTGCAACAGTTCGCCCACCGAACGCACTCTGCGGTTGGAAAGGTGGTCGATATTGTCGGGAGCGTGATATCCGCTCTTCAATTCCCCGTTGTAGAAACGCATATTGACGTTATAGCTGATAGTAGCTATGATGTCGTCCTCGGTGATGTGTTTGGAAACCAGCCTGTCGACGTTGGCGCGGATAGCGAGTTTCAGCTTTTCGGAATCGCCTTCCGATTCCGCGATCAGTTCCCGCAACACGGGATAGTACACCTTTTCGGAAATTCCCAGCTCCTTCGGATCGCAATCGATGTATCCCTTCAGATCGACGGTGTTGTTGCCGATAACTTTGACGGGAGGCAGGTTTTCGTCCTCGATATTGACCAGGAACACGGAATTGACGCCGGAATTCTGGATCTCAACGGCTTTTTCGGAAGAAATGGTTTCGCCCTTTTCCACCAGGATCTCGCCGTCGGGAGTAGCTATATCCTCCGCCGCCACGAATTCGGCTATGCGGTTTGCCAGGGAAAGATGTTTGTTGAATTTATATCTGCCGACTTTCGCCAGATCGTAACGCCTGGCGTCAAAGAACATATTCTTTAAGAAGCCGTCTACCGCCGAAGGAGTGGGTACTTCGCCCGGACGCAGCCTGCGGTACACTTCTATCTTTGCGGTTTCGACTTCGGGGGAGCCTTCCTCCACGTTGATGCCGTCCTTTTTCAGCGAGTTTTCGATCATCTGATCGTTCCCGAAAATTTCGGCTATGTTTTCGGATTTGCCGTCGCCGATCCCCAATGCGCGCAGCAAAAGCATCGCGGGGATCTTCCTTTGACGGTCTACTCTGACGGAAAGAGTGTCCGTTGAATCCTGTATGAATTCCAACCACGCGCCCCTGGACGGAATGACCGTGGTTTCGTAACGCAACGTGCCGTTTTTATCGGCGACTCCCTTTGCGGTATAGACGCCGGGGCTCCTGACCAGCTGGCTGACGACGACGCGTTCCGCGCCGTTGATGATAAAGGTCCCGTTTTCGGTCATCCTCGGGAAATCTCCCATAAAGACTTCGGCTTCCTTCACGATTCCCGTTTCTTTTACGGTCAGCCTGACTTTTACCCTTAGCGGTACGGTATAAGTCGCGTCGTGATTTTTACATTCCTTCGCGGAATATTTGCACTCGCCGGAAAGCGAATGTTCCAAAAACTCCAATTCGATCTTGTTGCCGTAATCGACGATAGGAGAAAAATCGTCCAGAACTTCGCGAACGCCCTGATTTACGAAA
>CALVXZ010000011.1 GCA_944371785.1 uncultured Clostridia bacterium
TCCTGGCGGAACCGATATCCAGCTTTATAGCTTCGACGGCGTGCTATGTTACCATGTATTTTAAAGTATACAGAAAATTTTCCCCTGCAAAAAAGATTAAAGAAAAGTCGTAGTCCTTCGAAAAAACAAATCCTTACAAACCCGAATTCAGCTATAATGGCATATTTTACAAGGAGAAAATGAATTTCAGGGTAAAATTTTCTGTATACAAACCGCGCTTTGCCCCGTCTTTTCGGTGCTTTCATAAAAAATCGCTCCGTCATTTACCGCTTGTAAACTCCTACGCAATTTTTGTCGAAATCCCACAAAAATCCGGGGCAAATCGCTACGTATCTCATAGTTTACACTAATTTTTTTGTATAAATCTGCTACGTATTCCATATAACGACGACCGGCTTGGTTTTACACTTTTCGGTTGCGGCCGCCTGCCGGACGGTCGCGCCTTAAACACGCTGCGAAAAGCGGTTTTCGCCCGCTTGCGGCGTGAGCGTCGCTTGACACGGAACCGTAGATCTGCGCTCCTACACTTGCAATCGAACGAAAACCGCAATTTCTCGCTGCTATCTCCATGCGAAAGTCTGTATTCGTGTGCGAACTGTAAAAGTAAAATATTAATAAATATATATACATGTCATGCTCGTTATGATTTTTAAGGGGAATTAAAAGAATAACAGCTTAGAATGTTTTTATGAGGCAATAGCATCATTAGAGGTCGTTATTATATGAAACCGTAAAACCAAGCCGGTCGCCGTTATATGGGATACGTAGCGGATTGGTGAAAAGATCAGTGCAAAGCGAAAGTGAAACTGCGGGCAGTTTTACTTTCGCGGTTTTGGGAAAAGCCGCCGACGGGCAGTATCGACATACGCTCCGAGGCGGATTTTTTCAAAAGTGCCTGAAATCTTCGCCTAGACGCGGTTCATATTTTCCTGCCCGACAATCTTTTATCCTTATAAAAAACGTTATTGCGTGTGCTAACGTTTGTTTAACTACTTACTATTTCGTCAAACAAACGTTACTTACCCTTTCCCTCGGGCAGGAAAATATTTTAAATGTTGATAACAGACGGGGACTATGAGATTCGCAGCAGATTGCCGTAGAATTTGATGTGATCACGGGCGAAACGCGAGGGAAGTGTACGAAGGTACTCGACCGAGCGTATTTAAGTATTAGGTTTTCGCCGGTAAGCGCGCAAATAATGCGGCAAGGTGCGGTATATATTTTCCTGCCCGACAATCTTATCCTTATAAAAGCGTTATTGCGTGTGTTAACGTTTGTTTAACTACTAACTTCTTTCGTTTAACAACGTCCCTTAAACCACTTTTTCGGGCAGGAAAATATAAAAAAAAGGCCCGCTTGCCGGCCTTATATCATTTGTGGAGGAGGGATTGAGAAATTTGATTTTTACACTTTATCCGATGCCCTGCAAGCGATTTTAAAAAGGGCTGTGTAGCGATTCAGTGTGTCGTATTTCCTACGACGCTTATATAATAACAGCGGATTTTGAAAATAACGGTATCCGATATTTGAATGTTTTGTGAAATAATGCTGTATTTTATTTAAAACCGCCGCGCTTAAACGATCGCGGCGCGTTTTTTGTCGGTTTTGCGCGACTGCGCCCCGCGATCGATTGATTTATCGCGCGTTCGGAGTTATAATCGAACCATGACCGATAAAAAGATTAAATGCGTATTGTTCGATATGGACGGCACTCTGTGCAATACTTTGTTGGATCTCGCGCGCGCGGTTCAGGCTTCGATGATGAATTTCGGATGTACTCCGCCCACCGACGAGGACGTCAGACATTTTGTGGGGAACGGCTCCTTTAAACTGATAGAACTCGCCTTGCCCGAAGGCAGGGAAAACCTTTTGAAAGACGCCGAACACTACTTCCAACAGTATTACCGCGCTCACCTTACCGTGCATACCCGTCCTTATCCCGGTATGACCGAATTGATAGACGCTTTGTGCGAAAAAGGCTTGAAAATCGGCGTGGTTTCAAACAAAGCGCAATTTCCGTTGGAAAAAATAGTTTCCGCTTTCTTCCCCGAAAAATTCGGAGCCGTGGTAGGCGGCAGCCCCGATTATCCTTTGAAACCGGCTCCGGACATGATATTCCGCGCGTTGGCGGCGTTGGATTGTAAACCGGAAGAAACCTTATACGTCGGCGATTCCGACGTGGACGTCGCCGCCGCCAAAAACGCCGGCACGGAAGGCGCGTTCTGCGATTGGGGGTTCCAGGGCGCTTTGGCATTGCGTAACGCCGGAGCAAATAATATCGTTTATCAGCCGTCGGAAATATTGAAATTTATCTAAAAGCTCCGACTAAAAACCTTAAATAACCTAAATTATAAAAGATTTTCCTTTACCCCTTTTGATCGCCGATTTTTGGGGGTAGATTTTTAATATACGGTATGATATAATTACTTTTGCAGAGAATTTTTTGTTCGGAGGCGGAATTATGGCGAAAAAACTTGCTTTGCCGATCGGTATTTTGATTTTGGTATGCTTGCTGACGGTGGCATACGTCCTTTTTTTGAAACCCGATATCGCGAAAGAACAAACTCCCGCTCCGCCGCCGGCTGACCCGGCTTTGTATGCCGAATCCTATCCCGATTACGCTGACGACGTATATTTGGAATATAAAAACGATCCCGAACTGACCGACGAGGAAAACGACAAGTTGGAATCCGAATTGTATGAAACCGGCTTGTATTGGATCGACGTCGACGACAACGGCGACGTCGTTTGGGTGCCTGCCGATTCCGACGAGGGCGCGGCTTTGATAGACCCCGATAAACCCACCGTGGTAAATATCCACGGAATGATGATCGACGGAGCTACCGCAGTGGAAAAGTACTTCGTGAACAGCGCGATAGGCTCTGCCGAGGAATTGGGACTGCCGGCAGGTACCGACTATGCAAAAGTAAAGACGTTGAAACTTTGGATAGACCAAGGCTGGAACGTCGGAATTTATAATTGGGCGCGCTTTACCGCCGAAAGCATTATGTTCTGGGACATCGAATCCAAAGTCTGGGCGACCGACGGCCCGACCAACGTGCGTTGGGCGGATTCCGACGGAACACAGCACGACTTCCCGATGCAATATACCATGGGCGAACTGTTCGCCGCCGACTACATCCGCGCCGTCAACAGACTGCCCGAAGACTTCGGCAAATCGGAGATCCGCTTTACCGCGCATTCGATGGGCGGACAGCTTGTTGCCGCAGGCGCATTCCTGCTTTCCGAAGTGTCCAAAGGCGACGACCCTCAGATCTCTCCCGACAAACTCCCCGACCGTATCACCATGGACGATACCTTCTTCGGAGTCAAAATGACTCTGGGCGATAAGCAGTTGGATATGTATAACAAGGGTCTGACCGTGCGTTGGAGCGGTGAACCGATGCCCGGCGACCGTTGCGGTATGGCTTATGCGGAAGCGGTAAAAGCTCTGGCGGCAGACGGAGTCGCGATAGAATATTATACTTACGACGGTTCGTCTTTGCACTTTGCGATATCTCCGGACATACGCGAAATACTTTTGGATAACACCTGTTATATCCTTATGGATCCCGACTACGCGCAGTATTTCGAAGCCGTCGGCAAAACTTATACCAAAATCGGTGACGGACATACCGCCGAAAGGCAGTTCTCCCAATGTTCTATCGTGCGCGATTATCCGGAAGACGATTCGGATCTGACAGACGGCGAAAAGATAGCTTACGCCAACGCTATGCCGACCGAGGTTTTGAAAAACTATATCGGCAAAGCCTTTATGATCACACAAGGAGGCTCGACCCTGACCACCGCCGACGATCTTTACGAAGAAGTCGACAAGCAACAGATTATGAATAAGTATACGCCGCTCGTCGAAGAAGAATGAACGAGCCGCGTCAAAACGTGCGAATCGGTCAAGGCTGTCCGTCGGACAGCCTTTTTCGCGGGTTTAGCGAAGATCTTCCCGGGGGTATCGTGAACGGGTACGGAAATTAGAGGTTGTATATAATATAAAACCGTTGTATAATGGTTGCGTGAAAAAACTGTTGACGGCGTTTATCACGCTGATTGCAATTTTATTTTTGGTTGCCGGGTGCGTCGAAGAACAGCCGCCTGCCGACGATAACGGAAACGGAAGCAACCAGGGACAGGAGGATCCTGCCCGTTTTCCGTTTGAAATTGTTTCCGAAAACGGCAAAAAGTATGTGTATTCGGGCTCCGTATACTCCGAATTCGTCGGCGACGACCCGAACAGGGTGCTTTCGAACCTGTACGAAAGAGGTATGCTGACGGGGGAAAACGAAGTCTACGATTACGCCGGAACGGGATATCTAAGAGTGACGGTCACGGACGACGTCGCCGGCAGAAAGTTGGATAATACCGTCCTGGAAGAAGGCGACAGCTGCTTTTTCAAACAGACTCCGATGAAATTCAGAGTCGTCGGCGAATCCGAATCCGAAATTGTTCTGGTGCCCGCGGTAATATACGAATACCGCCGCTTTAACGAAACGGGAACCGTTCAATCCCCTTCGGATTACGCGTCTTCCGCGATGAAAGATTATCTGGAAGGCGAATATCTGAACGCAGCGTTTTCCGCGGAGGAGCTTGCGTACGTGGCTTCCGTCAAAGTGCTTTCCGCGGACGAAGCGCGCGGGTATTTGGACGTATATTCCGAAGACCCTCTGCAATTTTACGTAGCCGCCGCAAGCGATTACCTGGTCGCGTCGGAAGCCGACGTGAATTGCAGTAAGGAATTGGGAAATACCGCTTCGTGGTGGCTGGACGCCGAATGCAAGGACGGCGATTTCGGAGTCGTGGACGTCTACGGCACGGTGACTTCGGTCACGGCGTATTCCGAACAGGGAGTGCGGCCGGTGATCACCTTGAAAAAAGTTTTGTAAGGGTTCCGAATGCTGAATATTATTTTCTCCCATACGGCAAAGGGCGCCGCCAAAGCCTTGTTCGAAAGGCTGAAAAGGACTCCGGGACGGAAGATCGTGCTCGTCCCGGATTCTTATACCCTGGGCGTCGAAAAAGCCGTAATGGAAGAAACGGGAATAACAGCCACTTTCGATATTGAAGTTACCGGCTTTTCGCGGCTGGCGTCCAAGGAAACGGGCGTAGGCGTGCTGAGTAAAGAGGGCGGCGTTTTATTAATGAAACGCGCCATAAACGCCTGCGCAAAGGATCTGAAACATTACGCGCGCGTAGTCGGAGTGCAGGGCTTCGCCAACGAAATGTTCGCGGTGGTCACCTCGATGCGCCTTAACGGAATAACTCCCGAAAGGCTGAAGGAGGCGGAAAACGAATTGGACGATTGCGCCACGCTTCGGAAAAACCGCGATATTATCCTGCTGTACGAAAAATATTCGGAAGAATTGAAAAAAGAGGGCTTGGACGGCACGTCCAGGGCGGAACGCTTCGCCGAGGAGATACCCTCCAATCCGCGTTTGAAGGGCGTCCGCGTGTTTGCCCTGGGCTTCGATTCGCTGTCCGCGATACAAATCAGGATCCTGACCGAACTCGCGCTGACGGGCGACGTGACCGCCGCGCTTTTAAACGGGTACGGTCTGCCGAATGCGGAGCTGTATCCTTCCGAATCGATACGCCGCCTGACATCTTACGCCGTCGAACGCGGCGTAAACGTGACCAAACCCGTCTGGGCGCGCGAAACGTTGAAAGAACCCTTTAAAACGCTGCACGAAAATATGTTTTCGGGCTCCGGAGCCGTAGCCGAAAACAACGGCGAAGTCGTTTTGTTCGCCGAAGCCAATATCTTTGAACAGTTCAACGCCATCGCCAGGGAGATAATCCGTTTGGTAAGGCGTGAGGGGTTGCGCTTCAAAGACGTCGCGATCGTCAACGCTCAGCCCGAACACAACAAGGAGCTGGACGAAGTCTTCGTCAGATACGGCATTCCGCATTATATCGATTTACGTTATCCGCTGAAAAACACTCTGGCGGCGAAATATATCGTGGCTCTGACGGACGCGGTCCGATTCAATTTCAGGCGCGATAAAGTGTTCAGATTGCTGAAATCACCTTTGTTCGATTGGGACGAAGATCAAAAATTCCGCTTTGAAAACTATATCCTGAAGACGAACAAGGACTTCGACGCCTTTACGGAGGAGTTGACGGGCGAAGGCGAACGGTTCGAAGATCTCAGGAAAGCTTTGATGGCGGCGGCGGAGCCGTTCCGCGCCAAAAAGACCGCCGCGCGCTACGCCGAAACCGTCGCCGCGATAGTGACCGACGAAAATTTCGTGCGGCTGCTGAACGCCGCCGCGGACGGCATAGACGAAAATACCGCCGCCGCCAACCTCCGCGCCGGGGAAAAGATCGCCGCGCTGATGGCGGAATACGTCAGGTTGTGCGGCGAACAGGAAGAAGGGCTGGAGGCTTTCCGATCCGCCTTCGACGCCGCCGTAGCCGCCGAGGAATTGGCTTTGATACCGCGTTTTGCGGATTCCGTGTTCGTGGGCGAGCTGCGTTCCGGATATATATATGGTACGCGCGCGTTATTTATAATAGGGGCGACGCAATCGTCGCTGCCGCAAAAACACGATTTCCGTTCCGTCATCTCCGCGGCGGACGCCATGCGCCTGGAAGACGCCGGCATCAAATTGTACCCTACGCCTTACGACAGTATGCGCGAAGAACAGTTTGCCGTTACCGAACTTTTCGGCAAAACGGAGCGTCTGTACATAGGATATCCTATGAGTTCCGGCAACGGGACGGCGCGTCCGTCTTCGGTCATAGTCGAAGCGTCCGAAAGGACGAATACGCCCGTAATAAAATTGTCTTCAAGGTTTTCTCCCGAAGACCTTAACGACGCCGAGAGCATAGAAGATTTCGTTTCCAGCCCCCAAAACGCCGTTTTCGGATACCTGATGTATAAAAACAAGATGCCGGGCGCGGCTTTGAACGCCATTGAAAAGGCGTTGGAAAAGGAGGGTTTGAAACCCGATATCGCCGATCCTTCCCCCCCCGAACGGGTGCCGATGAGGGAATCGTTGGGGAAAGGACGCGAACCGGTTTCGTCGGTGTCGCAGATAGAATGTTTTTACTGCTGTCCTTACCGGTACTATCTAAGGTACGGGCTGGGACTGAAAGAACGCGAAGAAGGAAAGCTGAGGCCTCCGGACATCGGTATATTGTCGCATAAGGCTATGGAGCTGTATTTCGGAAGGTTCAAAAACAGGGTGCATGCCTCCGATCCCGAAACTTTGAAAGCGGCGCGCGCGGAGATAGCGCGGCAGGTCGTCGAAGGAGCCGGCAAAAATTCCGGGAACATATCCAAAGCCACGCTGGCGAGCCTTGAAAGATCGTTGGTGTATTCTATGGAAAAACTGACCGAAAACGTACTGCGCGGCAGGTACGAGCCCGTCGCCGTGGAATACAAATTCGGGTTCGAGGACGGAACGCCGTTGAAAGTATCCGAGGACGGAGGGATACGTTTGCGCGGAAAAATAGACAGAATAGATTCCGACGGGGATTCCGCCGCCGTTTTGGATTACAAGACCGGCTCCGAAAAGTG
The DNA here is from genome assembly GCA_944371785.1 of uncultured Clostridia bacterium. Taxonomy (GTDB): domain Bacteria; phylum Bacillota; class Clostridia; order Christensenellales; family DTU072; genus Stercoripulliclostridium_A. The sequence continues at coordinate 7,535 of CALVXZ010000011.1, forward strand.
GGATATGTCCGGCGTGTATTACGGCAGGAAGCTGCAATCGTCGATATATCTGAAGGCGGTTGCCGAAAGAACGGGGCTGAAAGCCGCGGGTGCGTTCTATGTGCCTTTGAAAAGCTCCTATACGAAAAGCGGGAAAAAGTACAGGTACGACGGGTTCGTTTCCGACGATATCGGCGTGCTGACCGGTTTCGATTCCGATCTCGGCAAGCTGACGCGCGGCAGGAAACATTCCGATATCGTGCCGGGCGGAGTGACGGTAAAAGACGGCGAGTTACTGCCGATAGAACAAAAGAACACTTTGTCGGGCGAGGAAATGTCGGAAACTTTGGATTACGCCGCAAGAATGGCGGCGGAGGCGGTGAAAGATATCGCTATCGGATATAACGGCAGGGAACCGCTGCAGGGCGAGTGCGAACGCTGCGCCTATAAGGAAATATGCGCCGGGGCGGTGGACCGCGAACGCGAAGTCTGTTCTTCGGCGTTGCCGTATTCTCCGCGCGGAGAAAAGGAGGCCGAACCGTGAACCTCGATTGGAAACGCAGCGGACAGGACAAAGCGTTGGAATTTACCGACGGGAATATGCTGGTGTCGGCTTCGGCAGGCTCCGGGAAAACCACCGTTATGGTGGAAAAGATCAGAAGATATATCGCCGGCGGCGGCTCTTTGAAAAGGCTGATCGTCGTCACTTTCACGCGCGCTTCCGCCGAGGATATGAAGGAAAAGATAGAAATCGAGCTGAAGGAACTTCTGCGCAAGACGGGCGACGAAAGATACGGAAAGGAATTGAGGATATTGCCGATAGCTTATATCGGAACGGTGGATTCTCTCTGCGCCGCGATCTATAAAAAATATTTCGAAGACGTCGGCGGGCCTCCCTCTTTCAGAGTCCTGGAGGAGGAAGAATCGCGCGAACTGTTAAGGGAAGCGTCCGATACGGTGTTGGAAGAAAAGCTCTCTTCCGGCGACGCGGAGTTTATGAGGTTTCTGCATTACTATGCCGGTACCGACCCGTCGGAGGGCTTTTATTCGACGGTGTCCGACGTCTTTTCGTACCTGGACACGCGGCGCGATTCCGAAGAATTTTTCGAAACCGCGCTGAAAAACGCGGCGGCGCCTTTCGACGAAAACCCGGCGGTCAGATATCTTACCGACGGATTCAGAAACAGGCTCCGCGCGTATTTGGACGATATCGGCTACTATTTCGAATTGGCGGACGGGACGGCTCCTTCCAGGAAAGAGGGGCTGAAGGAGATGCTGTCGCGTTACGAAAGGGGGCTGAAACCGATTGCGTCGGCGAACGTAAAAGAGCTGTACGAGGCGGTAAACGCTTTCGAAACGCAAAGGAAACCGCCTTTGAAAAAGATATATTCGCCTTCCGAAAACGAATGTCTGGAGGCGGTGGTTTCGTACATAGACAGGCTGAACGGCTTGATTAAGGACGCTAAATCGCTGTTTACGGACTACGAAACGGCGAAAAAGCAGGAAGCCGCCGTGATGGCGGACAACCTGACCGTGCTGGGATCGGTAAAAGCCGTTTCCGAAAAATATTACGATCTGAAGGTGAAAGACGGGGCGTTCGATTTTTCCGACGTGGAAAGGCTGGCGCTGAAGATCCTGTCGTCGGAGGAGCGTGCGCGCGAATTCCGAAACGAGATCGATTACGTTTTCTTTGACGAGTATCAGGACGTCAATCCGCTGCAGGAAGCCATAATTTCCGCGGTTTCCGACGACAACGTATTTATGGTGGGCGACGTAAAGCAATCGATATACCGATTCCGTCATGCGGAGCCGAAACTGTTTTTAAAACGCTACGGCGAATATGCGGACGGCAAATCGGGCAGGAACGTGCCGCTGAATATGAATTTCCGTTCGTCGCAGCCGATATTGGATTTTTCGGACAGGATTTTTTCAAAGATAATGACTCCTGAATTCGGGGGCATAAACTACGATACGGAAGCGCGCTTCAACGAGGCGGGAACGTCCGTTCCGCCGCTTGCGTTCAAACCGGTCGCGGTGCGTCTGTTCGACAAACCGGCAAAGCCCGAACCCGTCCTGCCTCCGTTTTATACCGTCGCCGAAGGCAGGAGCGTCGAAAAAAGTCCTGATCCGGAGGCGGCTTTCGTTGCGGACGACATACTGCGTTCGGCGGGGCGCGACGAGATCCCGACTAAAAACGGCATCAGAAAACTGCGGTTTTCGGATATCGCCGTGTTGGTAAGGGACAAACACACGGCGGCGCGCTTTGCGGAGGAATTCGACAAACGCGGGATTCCGTACGATTCCGAATGCGCGTCGCAAAAGGTTTCCGGCGACGTAGAGGTGCTGACGGCGTTTTTGAAAGTGATAGACAACCCCTGCCGCGATTATCCTTTGGCGGCGGCGATGCTGTCTTCCGGGGGCGGTTTTACCGAATCGGAACTTTACGAGCTGGCAAGATCGGGAGAGGGCGAATTCTTCTACGAGCGCGCGCGTACCGCGGCGGATTCCCCCGCAAAGGAAAAGTATACGGCTTTTATGGCGGATATCGCGCGGTACAGGAAACTTGCGGCGGCGGCGGACGTTCCGACGCTGATAAACGCGATAGCGACTGAACGCGGGTTCATAAAAGCCATGGCGGCTTCGCCGAAGAGGCTGGAATATTACAACGCTTTTTTAAAGCATCTGTCGGAGCGCGAATCGGCGTCGGATCTGGGACGGTTCCTGAAAATGTCGGAAACGGAGGAAATCGCGCCGAAGGCTACGGGATCGGGGCAGGGAGTCAGCATTCTGACCGTGCATAAATCCAAAGGGTTGGAATTCCCGTCCGTATACCTGACGGCTATAGACCGTCCGTTCAAAAAGAGCGCGCCGAAGAAAAAGGCCGTGCCCGACGCCGAATTCGGATTGGGGCTCAACTTATTCGACGACGAAACGGGCAAGGCGTTCCGAACCCTGACGGGAGTCGCGATAGAAAGGAAGACGGAGTTCGAAGAAAAGCAGGAGGAATCGCGGCTGATGTACGTCGCTCTGACGCGCGCCAGATACCGTCTGCGCGTGACGGGATACGCAAAGAACACGACCGCCGCGCATCCGGAGGACGCCGACAGTATGTACGATTGGCTGGCGATGGCGGCGCGCGACGACGCCGTTCTGGAAGGGCTTACCGATAGGGGAGAATACGTCCCGGCAGAGGAAACGGAGCCGCGGAAAGCCGCCTCCGCTGCCGCTAAAGAGTTAGAGATAAGTTTTTTCGAATATCCTTACGCCGCCGCTTCGAAGGTGGCCAACAAATATACCGTCACCGCGCTGAACGCCGCCGAAGAAAGCGAACGCAATGCGGAAGAAGGACAGCATACTCCTAGTTTAGGAGCCCAAGATACCGAAAAAGGTATCCTGTTCCACAAAATAATGGAAAACGTCGATCTGACCGCGTCAACCCCGGAAGCCGCGGAAAAGGAATTGGAAAGACTGAAAAACCTGGGTATAGACGTATCGGGAATGACGGGCGAGGCTTTGGCGAAAATACTTTCTTTGCCCGTATTCGATTGCGTCGAAACCTCCGAAATAATGCGCGAAAAAGAATTTATTTACTATGTGCCCGCGTCCGAGATCCTGGACACCGAATGCGAAGACAGGATACTCGTGCAGGGCGTGATAGACCTTGCGATGACGGGCGAAAAGACGGTGCTTGTCGATTACAAGGTGTCCGGAGCCTCGCACGAAACTTTGAAAAAGCGTTATAAACGGCAGCTGGATCTGTATTCGAAAGCGTTGCACGAAGCGACCGGTAAGTACCCGGACAAGCGTTACATAGTGTTGCTGAACAGGTGCGAAGCCTTGGAAATTTAAGGTTTTCCGGATAAAAAATTTATCGTCATAATCTGCGGAAATCGGCAAACGTCCGATAAAATCCGCCGTTTTAAACGCGCGCGCCGCCTTCGCGCGGTGTACGCCGGCTTATATAATATAAAAAATTAAAAAAGGGGTTGCAAAATACGGCGAAAGCATATATAATAAATTTATACTCTAGCTTAGGAGAAGGGTCATGGAATTTATCGATAAGATTCAACAATTCCTAATCGAAACCGCGGATTTTGCAAACGTCGGACCGCATGCCAGCCCGGCACTTTTCGTCATAATCGTATCTGCGGCTCTCATAATCGTATGCGGATTGATAGCGCTTGCGTTCAGGGCGTCTTCGAAAGGGAATAAATTCAAAAAGCACCTCGAAGACACCACCGCTTATTTGGAAGCGACCGGTGAAATAGACGTCGACAACGTCGAAGGGCTGAACGAAAAGATCCAGGACAAGAATATGCCCAACACCGTAAAACGCGGCTGGGGCAACTTTTTGGAACAGCAAACGGGATACCCCTCCGATTACATTTCCGAAACCGAAACCTTCGGCGATAAGAAATCGAACTCCGATTTCAAAGGCGGAAACGGATTCGTGACGGGAATGGGCGTGCTGATCTCCTTGATCGCCGCCGCCGTCGGATGCGTCGGGTATTGGGACAGAATAGCCGATACGAACCTCGAAGAACTCGGTAACGATTTCATTTTGGGCGTATGCAAACTGATACTTCCCGCTTTGTTCTGCCTCGTCGTGCCGCTGGGCGTGACTTTGGTAGTCGCCGCCGTCATCAAAGGGCTGAACTCCTCGCTCAGGAAAAAGACGATCGCCGCTTTCCGTAAGTTCACGGAAACCCTGGACGCCAACGTCGTTATATTCCGCGAACCCGAAAACGAATTCATCGCCGAGAATATAGAAGAGATCAACGCCGCGATCGACGATATCATAGCCGGAAAACTCGGAGATTCCGAGATCCTGGAAATCGTCACTCCTCCCGTTGTGCCCGAAGAAAACGTCGTGGAAGAAGCTCCGGCTCCCGAACCGCTGCCCGTAGAAGAAGCCGCGGCGGACGAAGCTCCCGCCGAAGAGGAAAAGCCGCAGACCATGACCGCAGAGGAAAGGGAAAGGCTGTCCGCTCTGTTGCAATTGGTGCGCATATGCGACGCCGCTTCGCGCGACCCCGACATCACGGAGGAGCAATTGGAAGAAATCGCCGTTTATCTGGTGAATACAAAGGAAAATCCGCAATACGACTTCCAACCCATCGAGGAAGAATATCTGATGCGCTGTTACTTCATACTGCAGGCAAGGTATTTCGAAATGATAGGCAGGGAAGACCTTATCAAACCGATAGACTAAATTCGATGAGGAATAAAAATGGACGACCCTTACAGTTGTAGGAATATAACGCCGAGGCAAAGCTAGCCGCATGCCGCCCGAGAGGGCGGCTGACCCTTATGTACTTCCCGAGGGACGCGGCTTTATGCGTCCCTCGTTTTTGTTCCGAAGGAGGTACAAAGTGATTCAGATCTTCAACACGGTAGACAAACAGATAGAAGAAGAATTCGTCGATTTCACCGGCGGATTCACTTTCCGCAACAAGTGGCTGCATCTGGAAAATCCCACGGACCGCGAAATAGAATTGATAGAACGCCTGACGGGCGTCGATTCGGATATGCTGAAAGCGGCTCTGGACGAAGAGGAACGCGCCCGTATCGAAACCGACGAAGGCGACACCCTGGTGCTGTTCGATATCCCGACGATAGAGGAAGAGGAAAACTACTATTCTTATTCGACGATGCCTTTGGGAGTCATTCTGAATGCTTCGACGATCATCACCGTATGCCTGAAGGAAAATTCGATAATTTCCAACTTCATAAACAACCGAGTAAAGAAGCTGGATACGGCGTGGCGCACGAATTTCCTGTACCAGCTGTTGTATCACACCCACGTCAAATTCCTGCAATATCTCAGGCAGATAGACCGTTCTTCGCAACGTATACAGACCGAATTGCACCGTTCCACCAAAAACAAGGAGCTTATACAGCTGCTGGACCTTGAAAATTCGTTGGTATACTTTTCGACGTCGCTCCGCGCGAACGCGCTGATAATCGAAAAAGTAGGGCGTATGCGCCCCCCGAAGAACGAAGAAGACGAAGCGCTTTTGGAAGACGTCGGCATAGAAAACAGACAGGCGTTGGATATGTGTAACATATACCGCGACATTCTTTCCGGCATGATGGACGCCTACGCTTCGATAATTTCCAACAACCAGAACGTCATTATGAAATTATTGACGGTGGCGACGATAATCATTTCGATCCCGACTTTGGTGGCGTCGTTTTGGGGAATGAACACGCACGTCCCGTTCCAGGATACGACCTGGGGATTCTATGTCGTTTTGGGGGTCAGTATTATCGCCGCGTGGGTAGCCGGCTACTTCCTGCTGAGGAACAAAAAGAAAAAATAGATCCCGTGAAAATTTCCGGATCGGAAGGATGCCTAGTAGCATCCTTTTTTCATAACGACTTCCGCTGCCGCGGCGTGCCCGAAAAGTATCGCCGAGGGTATATCCGCACCCGACGCGATGCCGTATGAAAATCCGCCCGTAAAAGCGTCGCCCGCCCCCGTGGCGTCTACTATCTCGTCGTATGCGCGGGCGGCAGGTCTGTTTTTAATAATCGGATTTAGGGATACCGAATTTACGGGAACGGTTACCATAATCCCGTTATCCAAAAAAGCCGCGCCTTCCGCCCCCAGGGTGATCACGGGGTGCGGAACGAATTCCGAAAGCGTTTTCAACGCCGAAAAAACGTCATCGGTCCCCGTCAGTTTTTCGGCTTCCTGCCTGTTCGGAAGGTAGTAATCCGTCAGCCTCAGAAACCGCGACATTTCCGTAAGATCCATATCGGGGGAATACCCGAAATCGCCGACGACGGGTTTTCCGGCGGCGCGGATTTTTTCGTAGACGCCGGCGTATTTTCCGTATTCGGCGATCACCAGATCGGCGTCTTTGACCGATTCGAAAACCAGCTGTTCCGAAGCGGTGTGATCTTCGGAGCGCGTGACGAAGGTGCGTTCTCCCGGCGTTAGCATGACCGCGGTGACGTTGATGCCCGAATCTTTTGCCGACGCAGGCGACACGTTACGGTACGCGATACCTTTTTCGGACAGTTTTTCGGTTACGAACCCCGAAAAAAATCCCTTTCCGATATAAGTTATCAGCTCCGTACGCGCGCCGAAAGAGGCGGCGTGATAAAGCATCGACGGAACTCCGCCGCCCAACAGCGGATCGAAAGAATCGGAATACAATTCTTCGCCGGGGAGGGGCAGTCTGTCCAAGCCGCCGAACACCAGGTCGACGTTGATTTTCCCTATACCTTTTATCAGAGGCGTTTTATTCATATTCGTTCGGTATCGTCGTCAATCGGAAAAGGAGATGAAATCTTTGTTCAGTCCGACGTATTTTTCGGCGAGGACTCCGGCTTTTTCCGACGCCAGGGGATTTAACCGCAGCGCTTTTTCGAGGTCGGATCTTTTGCGGGAGCGCAACGCTTCGGAGGCGGCGTTTTCGTACGCTTTCATCGTGACGATAATATCTTTACATTCCTTCGGGATATTTCCGAAGCAGTGCGGAGCGACTCCGTCGGGGGTGACGGTGACGGAAACTTCGGCGACGTCCGTTTCCTTCAATCCCTCGATCTTTCCGCGGGAGGGGCAGGACAAAATCATATCTCCGGCTTTTCCGGAGCCTACGATCTCGATATATTTCAAAGCCACTCCGGCGTAGCCGCCTTTTTCCGCGGAGAGCGGATCGAACCTCCACGGCTTTTGACGGACGATCCCCGTTTCGGTCGCCATATACGAACCTTCCCTTTCGCCGTAGCCGCGCGAAAAGATCTCCAAAGCGCCGGCGTAGTCGTTTTCGATATCGACTTTCTGCAATTCGGAAAGCATTTTTTTGTTGATACGCGCTATCTGTGCGCCGCGCAGTTCCTTTGCGGCGAGCATATGGCGGAGGGCTTCGTCGGGGTAGTAGTAATAATAGAGGTATTCGTTGGGGATATATCCGCGTTTTTGCGCGTCTTCGCGTTTAAAATAGCTGAGTTCGGTCTTTACATAAGCGTCCGGGTCGGACAGTATCCTTCCGGTGACGTCGGCGCCGTTGTAAGTGACAGAAGAAAAAAACGACAGGTGGTTCAGCCCGTAAACCTCGCCCTTTAGGGAGCCCTCCGGAAGGCGGAGGAGTTTTTCGAACGAATCCAACATTCCGGTGGGCGCGTCGCAGATCCCGTACGCGAAATCGACGCCGTCGTCGTTCAGCGCCTGAGTGACTATTCCGACGGGGTTTGTGAAATTGAATATTTTTACGCCTTTTCGGGAAAGCCGTTTGGCATTGGCGGCTATTTCGCGGAGCGCGGGGAACGTGCGCATCGCAAACGACAGCCCCGCTCCGCCGACTGTTTCCTGGGCGATGACGTTTTCGGCGATTGTCAGCCGTTCTTCTTCGGCGCGTTTTTCGTCGCCGCCGGGGCGGACGGTCGTGATGACGTAATCGGCGTCGCACAGAGCTTCGTCGTTGTCGGTCGTAGTTACGAACCTCATTTCGGGAGCGTTCAGTTCGGCGGTTTTCTTTGCCAATTTCCCGTAAACGGCAAGTTTTTCGGGATCGGTATCGGAAAAAGCCACTTCGGTTATACCTAATTTCCGGGAAGCCTGCGACAGACTTTTCGCAAGGAACAGACTTCTGACGCCGCCTCCGCCTATGACTGCTATTTTCATACCCGAATTATACCAAAAAAAAATAGGTTATACAAGTACGAATATGGACGGAGCAAATCTTGACAACGCGCAGGATATTTATTATTATATAATGGATATCATTTTTCGGTGAACCGAATTCCAAAGGAGGACAGAATGGACGAAAACCGTGCGGCAGTAACCGCAGAAGAACAGATCGTCGAAGCATCCGATGAAGCGGCTTCCGTCGAAAACGTCAAAGTAGGGCCCGGGCATCCCGACTACATTCCGACAAAGGAAAAGTGGATGTACGGCATAGGCGCTTTGATGGACGGAGGCGGCGTTGCCCTGATGAGTTGCGTTATGTTGAATTACATGACGTCTTTGGGCATAGCGGCGGCAACCGCGTCGACGATAATCTTATTGGCTAAATTTTGGGACGCAGTATCCGATCCTTTAATGGGATTCATCTCCGACAATACGCGTTCGCGCTGGGGCAGAAGGAAACCGTATATGTTTTTCGGCGGGATCCTGCTGCTGTTCGGATTGCTGCTGCTGTTTATGCCCATACGCGATTGGGGCGTGAACGTAGGAGGCTTTACCGCGTATATGATCGTGATGTACCTGTTATGGAACACGTTCTCTACGATCACGCAGGTGCCGTACTGTTCGCTGGCTTCGGATATATCGCCGAACTTCCGTGAAAGGAACAACGCAAACACGATAAAATTGGTGTTCTCCGCGGCGGCGGCAGGAATATCTTACGTACTGCCGCTGCTGCTGTTGGAAGCGTATACCGAACCCGACGCATCGATGCTGCCGGCTATCGACGGAGTAGGCTTCTGGCTGTTGACTTCGATAATATTCGGAGTCCTGTTCGGCGGCGGACTTATCCTGGCGGCGATATTCGTAAAAGAACGCATCGCGCCTCCGAAGGTCCGCGAAAAGTTCGACTTCAAAAAATTTGTGGCGGGCTACGCGGTTCCGTACAAGAACAAGTCCTTCCGCTGGCATATCGGTATGTACGCCGCGGCGTTTATGTGTATGGATATAATCAGCGCGCTGGCGGTATATTACGCTACCGACGTCTGGAGAGGCAAGGATATTGCAGGCATGACCTTCTCGTCGATGTTCATTGTCGCTCCGCTGATGGTCGCGGCGGTGCTGGCTTTCCCGTTGGTAAGATGGCTGATGTCCAAAAAATCCAAACAGTTCGCTTTCCGCGTCGGTCTTCCGTTCTATATCGTGGGCGGCATAATGATGGCGGTAATGGATCCCGCTTGGACGCCCCCGATCGTAGTTCCGATAGTGTCCTTTATAATGGGCTTCGGCTTCGGCGGCGCGCAGATGATGCCGTGGATAATTTTCCCCGACACCGTAGACGTTGCCGAATTCGCCACCGGCGTCCGCAACACGGGCACTTATTCGGGAATGATGACGTTTATCAGAAAGGTCGCCGGCGCTCTGGGCGTAGGTATGGTGGGTTGGATAATGTCCGCCGCGAACTACAGAAGCTCCGAAACGGCGGCGGAAGTCGTAGATCAGCCGGCAAGCGCGCTGTTGGCGATACGTCTGATGATGGGTATTTCGATAGTGATCCTGATAGGCTTTGCGCTGTTGTGCTCCCTGCAATTCAAAGTTACCGACAAGAAGCTACACCGTATGCGCTATTTCATAGAAAAAGTCAAAGCCGGCGGTTTGCAATCGCTGACGGTGGCTGAAACCGACGAACGCAACGCAATGGTGGCTGAACTGTACGGCAAGGTCAATCCTCAGGACGTCGCGACGTGGATAGCTGTCGGAATGGGCGAAGAAAATGATGAAGGCGCCGCCATAGCGACTGCCGACGAAGCAACCGCGGAGGAAAAATAAAGTGATAAGGCATATCGTATTGTTTAAGCTGAAAAATCCGACTCCTGCGGAATGCAACCGCGCAAAGGAAGTTCTGCTGAGTATGCGCGGCAAAGTTCCCGAGATCGTCGACATCGAAGTCGGAGTGGATTTTCTGCATTCGGAACGTTCCTACGACGTGGCTTTGCAGGTGACCGTAGCCGACCGCGCGGCGTTGGACGCATACCAATGCGACCCGTATCACGTCGGCGCGGTAAAGCCGCACATGCACGCGGTGCGTTCCGGATCCGTTGCCATAGATTACGAAATATAGGTTCCCGAAACCCGATTTTCGGGAACCTCTTTATCGGGTGAAGTATGGATTATTATAAACTTGACATAAAAGGTTTCGAACACGATCTGCCGATTCTTCCGATAGGCGGCGGGATAAAGATCTGTTTTTTCAATCTGCACGGGGCGCAGGCTCTGACCGAACATTGCGGCAAAGAAGTCGCTAAACTCGTTGCCGGCGCCGAAGTCGTCATCACGGCGGAATCGAAGGGGCTGCAGCTGGCGCACGTCGTCGCGCGGGAGCTGGGTCAGGATTTTTACGCGGTGGCAAGGAAATCCAAAAAGCTGTATATGCAGGACGGCATCGCGGTCGCGGTCAAATCGATCACAACGGCGGAAACGCAGACGTTATACCTTTCCCGTCACGACGCGGATCTGATACGCGGAAGGAAGGTCGCGATAGTCGACGACGTCATATCCACCGGCGGCAGTCTTGCGGGGCTTGAAAAACTTGTTGCGGAAGCCGGCGGCGAAGTGTTCGTAAAGGCGTTCGTATTGGCGGAAGGCGCGTCCGGCGACAGGGACGACGTCAGATATCTTGCAAGGATCCCCATACTGAAAGACTGAATATATGCACAAACCCAACGAAAACGATCTCAGGAAGATCTATGAAATAATGCCGCTTTCCGGCATAGAAGACACGGGCTGGTCGCGCGTCACGATAGACGGCTGGTTCCGCGCGCACGAACCGATGGTGGAAGTAAGGGACGAATACGCCCTGATGCGCGTGGAATACGGCGACAAAGGATATAACCTTTCTCCGCTTGCGGTTTCCGACAAAGCTTATGCGGAAGCGATATACGAACTGCAATCCATGGGTCTGGATTCGGTCAGGGGCGCAAACACAAAACAAGCGGCGATATTAAAGGATATGGGATACGAAGTGACTTTGGACAGGGACGCGTCGGAATATCTGTATCTGCCGGAAGACCTGATAGAATTAAAGGGTCAGAAATTCCATTCGAAGCGCAATTTTATCAACAGATTCGAAAAGGAATATCAATTCCGTCCGTATACTCCGTCCGATTACGACGGGCTGATGAAACTGCTTTGTATGTGGTCGTACAGGCACATCGACAACGGAGTGCGTTTCTGCGAACAGGAAGGCTGGATAAAATACAAGGACCTCGAAAAAGTCGAAGTCGACGAGGAGATCCTGGTCCTGGACAGAGTGGTAAAGGATCTGAAAGGTTTCAACTGTTTTGCCGACGTGTTGGTGATAGACGGATCGATCGCCGGTTTTGCGGCCGGGGAGATCCTGCCTACGGGCATAGGCGCGCTGTACTTCGAAAAAGCCGATATCGACTATCGCGGCATATATCCGCTGTTGGACAATTTGTTCTGCAAAGCTCATTTCGGCGGCGTGAAGTATATAAACAAGCAGGAAGATATGGGCATAGAAGGGCTGAGGAGATCGAAACTCAGTTACAATCCCGCGGCTATGGCGGAAAGGTATACGGCGGTTAAAAAATGAGTTTGTCAGTGATGACGCTGTCCTCATCCAGCTCCGGCAACGCGGTGTTGGTGACGGGGAACGGCAGAAGCATCTTAATAGATTGCGGAATTCCCGTAAAGAGGCTGAAAGACGGGCTGGAAACCGCCGGGATAAAGCTGAACGACGTGGAAGGCATACTTTTAACTCACGAACACGACGATCATATACGAACCGCCGCGGTGGTATCCGAAAATTACGGGATACCGGTATACGGCGAACGCCGCACTCTTGCGGCGGTGAAAGCCAGAACGAACCTGAAGGGCGGTTTTTATTTTTCGGGCATGAAACCGTTTATGCTTGCCGGAATGGAGATCCGTCCTTTTCCGACTCCGCACGACGCGGTCTGTCCGGTCGGCTATTCGATTAGCGCGGGCGACAAACGCTACGTCCAAGCCACCGACATAGGTTGGTTTTCCCCGGAGGTTGAATCCGCGATGCGCGGGGCGGACATAGTTTTGATAGAATCCAATCACGACATAGATATGCTGTTGAACGGGAAATACCCCCCGTATTTAAAGGAGCGCATATTGTCGCGCCAAGGTCATCTGTCGAACGGCAGCTGTTCGGAGGCGGTTTTGAAAATATTGGATTCAGGTACCCGAAACATTATTTTGGGGCACCTAAGCGAACATAATAATACGGTTGCACTTGCTTACGAAACCACATTGGAAGCGACGGGGAAACGCGGCGCGGTGCCCGGCAGGGATTATCTGCTGGCGGTCGCTGACGCCAGAAAGCCCGGACGCGGAGTCGAAGTATGACGGGTAAACTCAGATTCAGATCGGTCGCGCTGTTGTATCTTACCGGGCTGTTGTCGGCAGCCGCGCTGTCGATAATCGCCGGGGTCATACCCGTATCCGCGGAGGGGGCGGTATTTTTGAATTATGCCGCCACGCAGATAGGATTTTCGGTGCCGGTCGCGATATACCGGTTCAGGGGAGGCGCGCGGCTGAACGAATTGCTGCCGTTAATGCCCCCGAAGTTAAAGGCGCTGCCGCTGATCGTTCCGATAGCCGTCGGGGCGTATATGCAAAACCTGCTGATCCAGACCGGGATAGGCGAACTTTGGGCGATGGCGGGGGTATACTCCTCCGTAAGCATACCCGATCTGACCGAACCCGGTTGGGCGATCGCCGCGATAGCGGTGATAGCGGCTCTGCCGGCGGTAGCGGAAGAATTTCTGTTCCGCGGTATTTTCAGCAACTCCTGTTACAAAAGCGCATATTTTATGCTGATATATTCCTCCGCGGTATTCGCCGTGGGGCATCTTAGCCCCGTCCAGGCGGCGCACCAATTCATTTTGGGAATGATACTGATGTACATCGTGTATGCCACGGGTACGTTATGGTATTCCGTCGGGATCCATTTCGCAAACAATGTTTTGGCGCTGTTCCTGCCGCTGATCCCGGGCTATGGCGAGATATTGAATTTCAACGGTGCGGGCGCGTGGGTACTGCCGCTGATGTGCGTGGTCGGAGCCGCCGTCCTGTATCCGTCGGTATATCTCCTGACGGGAGTGCATAAGGGCGGATTTTCCCGTGAAAACGGTTTTTTACGGGTTTTGTTCCGTCGCGGCGGCGCCGAATGGTATTCGGAGGACCCGTCGATGACGGGTACGGCGGAAACGCAGGCGGAGGATCGCCGCGACAAAGTTTATTCCGTGGCTTTGTTGGCAATATTGGTTGTGGCGTCGGTGCTCGGCACGTTGTTGGAAAACTCATTATAGATTATAAGATATGCCGCGCGCCCTTTATGTTCGGGCAAGCAGGTAAAATCGCAGGTGAAAGATGACCAGATCGTTTAAATACAGCGCAATATATTTGTCGTGTCTTACCGCGTTGGTGGTCGCGCGGCTGATATTCGGCTTTGTCAATCTGTCCGAAAACGTTTCCGGTTGGCTGTTTTCCACTGTGATGCAATGCGGCTTTATGGGGCTGATGCCCTTTTTGATGTACAGACTGCCGCCGCGGCAGAGAACTTCCTTTTCAAAGGCGGTGGGGCTTAGGATACCCGATCTGACGGTGATACTGTTGGCGGTAGTCGCCGGAATAGTTATGTTTTTGGTGAACATAGTGGTGTCCTCGCTGTCCAACGCGTTATGGGAAACGCTGGGATACACTTCGGTGAACGCTTCCGGCACGATCTATTCGGGGATAGAGGTGTTTATCCTGGAGGCGGTGACGGGGGCGATGATGCCGGCGGTGTTCGAAGAGATCACTCACCGCGGCATACTTTCGGCGGCTCTGGAAGAAAACGGAGTTTCCGATTTCGGGAAAGTTATGATAATGGGGCTGTTTTTCGGAATGGCGCATCAGAACATCACCCAACTGATACCTACGTTCGTGGTAGGTATAATAATTTCGGTGCTGGCGGTAAAAACGCGGTCGCTGATACCCGGAATGATAATACATTTTCTGAACAATTTCCTGATAACCCTTGTCAACTTTTCGATACAGTGGGGACTGCCGTTCGCCTATGTTTACGCGGCGGTCACGAATATAATGTTTATCAGCAACGTCACTTTGTCGCTGTCTTTGGTGGGCGGATTGGCGTTGATGGCGGTATTGGTATTCGAAATGTGCCGCATAGAAAAATACTCCGCGCGCAGGGCAAAAGCCGAAAACGGGGAATCCCGATACGGCGACGGGATCGGCTTCGGCGGTACGGAGGAAAAGACTTCCGTAAAAGCCGATACGGCTTCGGTGGCTATGCTGATCATAGGTTTTTTGGTATGCGTCGGAGGCACGGCGTTCACTTTGATCTGGGGGCTTATGCGGTGATAAGGATAAAGATTGTCGCAGTCGGCAGGTTAAAGGACGATTTTTACAGGAAAGCGGCGGACGAATACATAAAGCGGCTGTCGCGTTTTGCGGCGGTAAAGGAAGAGGAGTGCCCGGAAGGCGCGGACCGCGGCGAAGAGGCTTTGAAAAACGAAGAGGCGGAACACATTTTAAAGAAGCTTAGCGGATACGTGATTTTGACGGACATAGGCGGAAAGAACCCTTCTTCCGAGGAGTTTGCGGCAAAGCTGGAATCGCTTGTGTCGTCGGGGAGGAGCGAAATAACGTTTGTTATCGGCGGCTCCCGAGGCGTATCCGAGCGTGTAAAAGCCGCCGCGGACGAGCGGCTGTCGTTCGGAAAAATGACCTTTCCTCACAGGCTGATGAGGGTAATGCTGTTGGAACAGATATACCGTGCGTTTACGATAACCGGCGGTCTGCCGTATCATAAATAGCCGATAAAAAGGCGTCCTTCCGTCGCAAGGCGCGGTATAAACGGTAAACTGTTCGCCGCAGTCGGCATATATTGGTTATATGCGCGCGGACGATATATCGAGGCTGGCGGAGCGCGCCGGCAAAGTAAGGTTTTTCGGAAAGAGCCTGTACGGATATCCTTTGGCGGCGGCGTCGAAGGGGAAACGGGCTCCGGGCGGAGTTCTGGTGGTAGGCACCGTACACGCCAGGGAGCACATAACGGCGAAACTTCTGTCCGAATTGGCGGCGGAATACGACGGCGATTATCCCATAGACGTCGTGCCGTGTCTGAACCCCGACGGGGCGATACTTGCCACCGAGGGCGCGGAGGCGTTCACGCTGAAAGCCGCGGACAGGCTGTCGCTGCTCAGGATAAACGACGGTTCGTGGGATTTTTCAAAGTGGAAAGCCAACCTGAGAGGGGTGGATCTGAACACCAATTTCGACGCCGGGTGGGGAAAGGGCGAATCGAACGTATTCAAACCGTCGCCCGAAAATTACGTCGGACCTTATCCGGGATCGGAACCGGAAACGCAGGCGGCGGTACGGCTGATGGCGGAAGGGCGGTACGCCCTGGTGGTGGCGTATCATTCCAAGGGCGAGGAAGTGTATTGGGGGTTCGGCGGATACGCCGATTATTACGCGGAATCGGCGGCGGTCGCCGAACGTTTGGGGTATACGTTAAAGCGCACGCCGCGGTCTGCGGGCGGGCTGAAGGATTATTGGATAGAAAAATACCGGTTGCCGGGGCTGACCGTGGAAGTGGGAGAGGACAAGTATCCGCATCCTTACCCGGAAGACAGGCTTCCGGAATTGATAAAAAGGCACAAGGACATATTCGGTCTGTATGCGGAGATAGCGAAAAAGGTATGGAAGAACAGGCGTTGAAATTTATGAAGGCGGCGTTGAAGGAGGCGCAAAAAGCGGCGGCAATGGACGAAGTGCCGGTAGGCGCCGTCGCCGTAAAGGACGGAAAAATCATTGCCAGAGCGCACAATTTAAAGGAAAAGAAATCGTCTGCCACGCGGCACGCGGAAATAGAACTGATAGAAAAAGCTTCCGCGAAAACGGGAAATTGGTGGTTGGAAAACGTGGATATCTACGTCACTCTGGAACCTTGCGCGATGTGTACGGGTGCGATGATAAATGCCAGGATAAGGTCACTGTATTACGGCGCAAGGGAGCCCAAAACAGGGTGTTGCGGTTCTTTGTACGATCTGCCGTCGGACGGAAGGTTCAATCACGTTTTCCCCGTTTACGGCAAAATCATGGAAAAGGAATGCGCCGATCTGATCTCGGAATATTTCAAAAAAAAGAGGGCGGAAAAAAAGGAACGTTCCTAATTTACCGTCCTCATCAATTTTTCGAAATCGCGGTCTTTCAGGTATACGATCAAAGCGTCCGCCAATCTGTCGATCGCCGCGTTTATCGATTCGGCTTCCGCTGCGGAAGGCGCGGACAGGACGTAATCTTTCAATTCCCCGTTGCCTCTGCCGATCCCGATCCGGACGCGTTTTATTTTATCGGTAGCCATTTTATTTACCACGTCGCGCATTCCGTTGTGGGTGCCCGCCGAACCCGACGCTCTGGCGCGCAGGGTGCCGGAAGGGATGTCGACGTCGTCATAGATGATTATCGGTTCCGATTTAAATTTCGCGCACAGACTTTTTACGGCGTCGCCGGACAGGTTCATATAAGTCAGCGGTTTTGCGATGACCAACCGTTCGCCGTTTACCGTCCCCGTCCATAACAGCGAAGAACATTCGGCTTTTTTGATCTTTTTACCCATTTTTTCGGCGAGTTTATCCGCCGCGCGCCATCCGGCGTTGTGGTAAGTGTTTTCGTATTCTTTTCCGGGATTCCCCAAACCGATGATCACGGGCATTTTCAGACTCCTTTCCGATATACGGATTCTACCACACGCCGCCGCAAAAAGCAAGGCGGCGGAGGATCCGGGAAATAAAAAAGTAAATATCGACGCCGTAAGTGTCCGACAAGCCCGATCACGGCATATTTACGAACTCTAAATTCGCTTTGCGCGCGTATAATCAAAAAGTAAAACGAAAAAATGCTTATTGACAGCAATTATAATTTAAATTATAATGTTAGTACAAGGAATACCTTAAATCAAAAAAAACCATTAAAATGGAGGTAAATATGAAACGCAAACCACTAATTGTTTTGTTGGTGCTTTTGTTGGTAGGTATTTTGGCGTTTACCGTTTTTGCTTGCAATAACAACCAAAACGGCGGCCAAAACAACAATAACAACAACAATAATAATGATGATGACGATGACGATAATAATGGTAATGAGGATGAAGAAGAGATTACATACGAGATCGTCAAAGCTCTTCCGAAACTCGTAACCGGCATCGATAAAGTCGCGGCAAAGGTGGCCGACGTTAACGAAGGCAAGGCCGCTTACCTCGGCGCCGATATCAATTTGGCCCTCGGTGTCACTGCCGAAAAAGTTAAAGCCATCGATCTGAATCTGGGGCTTTCTTTGAAAGTCAGCGTTGACCAAGATGATTCTGCCAACAGCTGGGCTCTGATCGGATTGACTTCCGGCGGAGATGAAATTGCTCAGATCTATTTGGCGGTCGAAGGCGGCAAAGAACATATTTATGTCAAAGAGGCATTGACCGGCGCTTCCAATTGGAAACTTATCAGCGTTCTGGATACTGCCGAAACCGGATTGGAAGGTCTGTTCACCGGCAAAAATAACGGTCTGATCAACAAACTGTTCGGATTTATATCGTCCTTTGTCGGAGCCGAAAAGCCTTTGATCAATTTCGACTCTGCCACTCCTATCAGCAGTATCGAATTAATGAAAGGACTTTCTTTAAATACCATTCTCGGACTCGTTGATACTTTGGACCTCGGAAAAACCTTGGACGGCGTGTTGCATGCCGAAGCCTATGACGACGGCTCCGGATACACAGCCGAATTGAACCGTGCCGGTATCGGCGATCTGTTGACGAAGCTCGGTCCGACGATAAAGACTTTTGCTCCGGATTTGGACCTGTACGGTACGTTGCGCGGGCTGAACCCCATCCTCAGCATGGTGCTCGGAATGTCTGTTGACGAAAACGAAGACACCTTTATTATCGACGACAAGGCAAATCCCAAACTGACGATCGATTTCAGCCTCAACGACGACGCGGCTTTGGAAAATCTTTCCATCAACTTCAATAACCCCGATATCGAAGGCTTAGGCATCGAATTGAAATTTGCGATCAGCAATATCGAACTCGGCGGAGAATCCAAAGAATCCGACGTTAAAGTATCCGGCTATGACAATCTCGGCCTGAACCTGGCTGTAGAGGCTAAACTGCCCAAATGGGAAAAGGCTGCTACCGTAGCCGTATCCGTCAATCCCAACGCCGTCATCGGATGGGACGCAAACGGCAAAATCAAATTCGATCTGTCCGGTATCGAAGGCCACGCAACGTTCAACGGCGCTACCATCGCACAATATACCGGATATAACGGCGCAGTTGCCGAATTTAAAGGTGAAAAAGGCTTTGCGATCGACCTCGGCCCCGTATACGATTTCATCGCACCTTCCGGAACCGACGATCAAAGAGATAACGTCTATTTCATTAACTGCGACCTGGCGAAGATAGTTGCTAGCGCTATGAATCCCAGTACCGCATCTGCCGCTTCCGAACTGTCCAACGCCGCATACGCCGACGAAGTCAAATTGACCGGTACCTTGGGCAAATTGATCACCGCCATAAAAGCCGGCGTTAAATTGACCAATATCGGCGATGTTATCGGACCGATCCTTACCGATTCGAACAACCTCGTAGGAATGCTGTTGGATCTGCTGGGCACCAACGGCGCGATAGGCCTCGTTCCCGCTCTCGGCAAAGACCCCAACGGCGATATTTCCGTCACCGTGGACGCTGACAAACTCGTTGATTTTGCAATGGACGACAACCTGTTGGGCGGTATCGAAAGCATGATCAAGATTGAGCTTTACGATGCTTCCAATCCTGCTAGCGGCATACAACCACCTAAAACCCTCTCCGATATATTTGAAGGCGATTTGGTTGACGTCTTAATCGACCTCGTTTACACCGCTATGTATGAAGGCGCACAAAACGATAAGACCAATCCTTATACCGGCACGTTTGCTCAGTATATGGAAGGGAAAATAACGCCTACTGAAATTGTCGATGGTATAATAAAAACCGTTGCCGAGAAGTGGAATATCACTGCACTGAAAGACGGTGCCTTGAAAGTTTCCGAGATCGGCGACATCGTTGCTTCGATCAAGTACGGCGGAAAGGACGGAACGAACGGTATAAGCGCTAAGTTGGAACTCCTCGGAGCGTATGTGAAGATCAGCGCTGACCTGGATAAATATGTAGCACCGGCGGATATTGACTTAACGAATCCCTCTGAAGTATTGGGTGATTATACCGATGCCGGCGTGCTCGTAGTTAATTTCAAGGACAGCCAGCTTAAACAAGCATTGCTTGAACTTGCCGTTTATGCGCTCGGAATGGACGTTACGGCATAATCGGGACGAAATATTCGCAACGAAATATTGGTTACGAAATGTAGTCACAGATTAAACTAAACGAAAAGGACGCTCTCTCTTTAAGAGGGCGTCTTTTTTTCTTCAGACTGCCGAAAAGCGGCGCGACCGAAAAATATTAAAATTTTTCTTGCTTCGTTTACTGCAAGCTCCCGATCGCAGTCATTTAGGCTTTACTAAACTCCTGC
>CALVXZ010000012.1 GCA_944371785.1 uncultured Clostridia bacterium
GAAGCGCTCGTCGAAACGTCGCTTACCGCCGTACCGGGAGTAACCGGTCCCGTGGGTCCGGTAGGACCTGTGGGACCTGTCGGACCTGTGGGACCCGTAGGGCCTGTCGGACCTTCGTCGCCTTGCAGACCCTGAACGCCCTGAGCGCCCTGAACGCCCGTCGGACCGGTGGGACCGGTGGGGCCCGTCGGACCCGTCGGACCTTCGTCGCCTTGCAGACCCTGAACGCCCTGAGCGCCCTGATCGCCCGTCGGACCGGTAGGACCTGTGGGACCCGTGGGACCGGTAGGACCTGCGTCGCCTTGCGCTCCCTGCAGACCCTGAATACCCTGATCGCCCGTCGGACCGGCAGGACCTGTGGGACCCGTGGGACCGGTAGGACCTGCGTCGCCTTGCGCTCCCTGCAGACCCTGGATACCCTGGTCGCCCGTCGGACCGGCAGGACCTGTGGGACCCGTCGGACCCGTGGGACCGGTAGGACCCGTCGGACCGGCAGGACCCTCGTCGCCTTGCAGACCCTGTACGCCTTGCGGACCGGTTGCGCCGGCGGCTCCGGTAGCGCCGGTGGCTCCGGTAGCGCCGGTGGCTCCGGTAGCGCCCGTGGCTCCCGTTGCGCCGGTAACGCCGCGTACGCCCTGGATACCTTGTACGCCCTGAGCTCCGGTCGGACCCGCGGGACCGGTAGGCCCCGGGATTCCCTGTATACCTCTTGCTCCCTGAATACCCTGGACTCCCTGGGCTCCGGTCGGCCCGGTAGGCCCGGTAACGCCCCTTAAACCCTGTTCGCCCTGTACGCCTTGCACGCCCTGAATGCCCTGCGGTCCCGTGGGACCTGTGGCTCCGGTCGCGCCTCGGCAGCCCGGTACGCCCTGAATGCCCTGCACTCCCTGAGGACCCGTCGGTCCGGGAGGCCCTTGCACGCAGCACGGATCGGCTTTCGGGCGGCACGGGAAGTTATTGTTATTGCAACAAAACATTTGTCACCTCCGTAACTGAAACTGTCTAATACATCATATAAAAGCTTCGCGCGAAAGGTGATTTTTTGATTTCGGCTTTAACTTAGGCGGAGTTTTCGATTTTAAATGAATATTGACACTTAGGTTTCGCATAAGTATAATAAAATCATAGGAAGGTACATTTTTCGACATTATAAAATATGACAGCAAAAATTTTCGCGGAAGCGGTGCGGCTCCGCGACGCGGGAAGTGACCGTAAAAACGGTCTTTGATAAAAAAATAAAAGAACGGAAGGAGGTCTTATGAAAGAAGGTTGGACTACAAGATGGAAAGCGTTGCTGATTTGGCTTTCAGGATATCTTAGCATAGTGGCTTTTGCGATAGCCGGAGGATATGCGATCGTCAAATCCGACGACGAGGAATTGAAAAAGACTGCGAAACAGGCGCTGATCGTGACTTTGATATTTACGGCGATATCGGTATTCCTGTCGCTGTACAACACGATAGGCGGGATGACGGACAACTATTATCTGTCCAAAGCCTACGAAGCTTACGAAGTGATGCACGATCTGATGACGATAGCCAAGATAGTCGTATTCGTGGCATTCGCGGCGGTCTCGTTTTTCAAAGGCGGCGCCGTTGTCGGCGGATCCGACGAAAAGGTCAAAGTCGAGGCGGCGAAACCCGCGGCCGAACAGGACGCGGCGGAGAAAAAGGAAGAACAAAATTCCGAAAACCGATAAATCGGTCATTCAATTGCCGAAAAATCGGGCAGACGGCTGCGGCCGTCTGCTTTTTTATAAGCGGCGTGCGTACCGCGGTATACTCGTTCGTTTCTTTCGTGCTGAATACAGGCTACGTCGTAGTCAACTGCATTGCGGCGGCGGTGACGGGAATAATAATGGTGGCAGGCGGTGCAATGAAACTGAGAAAGTTAAAACGCAGGATGGCGGAGTCCGCCGTTCCCGCCGAAGAAAATTCCGTTGCCGACGGACCGGAGAAAGAATAAACGCGGACGCGAAACGCCCGAAGCCGTACCCGCTTTTTCCGCGGAGAAACAGACCGAAGACAAATTTTTAAAATTTTCAAAAAACGTTGATTTTTGTAAAAATATATGATATATTAAAGACGGAGTCAAAAAACCGCAACAGCACCGCCGGAATAAAAGGCGGATAAACGATTTATAAACCCCAAAATACAATAAAAAATTTAAAAAAACAGAAAAGGGACGGATTGCGTTTCGGCATAATTTTTTAAAAAATTCGGAGAGATCTATTATGTGGAAGTGGAATGATCACGAGATCGTTTTGTTGATCGAAGCCGTAAAAAGAATCAATTCCGGCGCCGCAAGGGGAACGACTTTGAAAAAGCTTTCAAAAAAGCTGAGGCGTATGGCGTTAAACCGCGGCGAAAACATCGGCAAAAATTACAGAAACTACCGCGCCATGAATTCGAAAGCGCATACGATCGAATATTTGCTGTACGGAATCCCGGACAGATTTTATTCTCCGCGCCCCGAGTTCATCAGAATAGTTTGCTCCGTCGGCACGCCCGAATACTCGTCGCTTTTGAAAGAGGCGGAAGAGCTGTGCTCCGGAAAGGACGGAAACGGCGTCTGCGGCGAACGATTCGGCTGACGGTTTCCGACAAAATTCAAAAGGTTTTCAAAAAAAGCAAGGTTTTTTAAATCGGTAAAAGGTTTTATCCGCGCCTTCGCGGAAAGCGACCTTCCGCGCGCCCGACCTATATCGCAAAAGGGTGGGTATTGCCAACGGTTTCGGATTGTGGTATTATTTTAGTATCCGGAAAAATTTTTCGATTCCGGTGTTATCCGAGTCGGTTTGCCTAAGGCGGCGGCTATGGCGTTCCGACCGGGGTTGTGCGGGAAACCGCATAGCCTCCCGTTGTGGAAAGGAGAACGATATGACCAAAAAAATTCTGACAGTTTTGCTGTGCCTGGCGGTCCTGACGACGGCAGTCGTCTGTCTGACGGCTTGCAACGACGATCCTGACGTCGCATCAGGCGCCTACATCATCAGCGACAAGGGTACATACCTGTCGTTCAAAAAGAACACGGAAGGGGACAAGATCCCCAACCTGACGTTGCTGTACGAACAGGACGACGCGTTAAAGAACACCTATTCGATGATAGCCGTCGACGGGGCGAAATTTGCCGATACCGAAGCGGCGATAAACGAAGCCGGCGCCGACGCGTTCATAAAATGGATGAGCCTGCCCGCCACGCGTCAGCTGATAGCCGATTTCGGCAAAGCCGATTACGATGAAGCGCTGTTCTATCTGTTGGACGGTGCTAAAACGTTCAACGGCGCCGCAGCCGACCTGGCGTATTCCGGCACCGGCGATAACGTCATCAGCATATCAACCACGACTTCGGTAAACGATACGGGCTTGTTAGGGTACCTGGAAGACGTTTTTGAGGAAGCCACCGGTTGGGATATTCAGGTTTCCTCCGCAGGCACGGGCGCCGCTATATCGGCGGCGGAAGCCGGTAACGCCGATATGCTTTTGGTGCACTCCGCGTCCCAGGAAAAGGCGTTTATCGACGGCGGATACGCAAGGGAAGTCGCAGGACTCACGGGCGAAAACACCGACCCCGATTATCCCGAGCGCATCAGCTTTATGTATAACTATTTCGTGCTGATCGGACCCGATGAAGATCCTGCCGGAGTAAAGAACGCCGCAGGCATAATCGAAGCCATGGAAGCCATAGCCGCCGGCGGATACAACTTCGTATCCAGGGGCGACGCTTCGGGCACGCATACTGCCGAAGTAAATCTTTGGAAAGCCACCGACGTAAAGATGGTCACCATAGATATCACCGGAGGCAAGACTTCGGAAGCTCCCGAAGGCAGCTGGTACATTTCCGCCGGACAGGGAATGGGCGCCTGCCTTACCATGGCAAACGAAACCGCAACCAAAGCCGAATAAAGTATGTGGAGCAACGTTACCGCCGCATTCGAAAAAGCCTTCGCCCTTATGGGCGAAGGCAACACGTTGCTGAACGAAATCGTGGCGACGACTTTGGAAATGTCGTTGCAAAGTTCGCTGTACGCAATGCTGATAGGCGTGCCGATAGGCGCGCTTGTGGGCGTTATGCGTTTTCCCGGGCGCAAAGCGATAGTTTTGATACTGCGCACAATGATGGGGCTCCCTGCCGTGGCGGTGGGGATATTCGTATATCTTTTATTTTCGGGCACCGGTCCTTTCGGGGGATTGGGGCTGATGTATTCGGTGGAACTTATGGTGATAGCGCAGGTGATACTCATCACGCCCGTCGTGGCGGGATTCACCGAAACGGCGGTATCGCCGGCTTACGACGCCATGCGCGAAAGCGCGGCGGGGATAGGGCTTGGCAAAGCCCGCGTGGCGCTACTTGCCGCGAACGAAAGCAAATACCAGCTTGTGGCGACCTATCTGTTCGCTTTTGCCAGGAGCGTCGCCGAAGTCGGCGCCGTACAGATCGTCGGCGGCAACATTTTGCACAAGACCCGAGTGATGACCACGGCGATAGCGTTGAATTATAATATGGGTCAATTTTCTTTGGCGTTGGCGCTGGGCATAATTCTTATGCTGATAGTGTTGGGGCTGAACGTAGTGGCGGCGGTTTTGCAGGCGGGTTTGAAAAAAAGACAATGATCGAGATCGGCGTAAAAAAACAATACGGGGAACGCGTCGTGCTGGACGTCGAAAAGCTCAGGCTGGAAAACGGCAGGGTCTATGCCGTGATGGGCAGTAACGGTTCCGGGAAATCGACGCTGGCAAAGATCCTCGCCGGCGTTTTAAAAGGCGAAGGCGACATAATTTACGACGCGAAAAAACCGCGTACGGGATATATGCCCCAAAAGAGTTTTGCTTTCGATATGTCGCTGACTTCGAATATGCTGTTGGGTCACGCGTTCAGATCGCGCAAAGAATACAAAAAAAAGGCGATAGCCATACTCGAAGAGTTCGGGCTGCGCGCGCTGATAAAAAAGAACGCCAAAAAACTTTCGGGCGGCGAAACCGAAAAACTTGCTTTGGCGCGGCTGATGATGGACGATTACGGGCTGTTGATCCTGGACGAGCCGACCGCCGCAATGGACGTTAACGCCGTGGAAAACGCCGAACGCATACTGAAAGAATACTTCGACAGGGTAAAACCGACGGTGCTGATAGTAACTCACTCTCCGGCGCAGGCGAAGCGTATGGCGGACGAGCTGATCTTTTTAAACGAAGGCAGGGTGGCTGAAACGGGTCCCGTCGGAAAGCTGATGGCGGAGCCCGGATCGGAGGAACTGAAAAGGTTCCTTTCCGTCAATTTCTGAAAAATATCAAGGTTTTACGACGGTTATCGAATCTCCGGCGCGTATGACGCCGTCTTTTTCCACGGTACAGAATATCCCTTCGCGCGGCATCGCGCAGACGCCGTACTTCATGGCTATTTCACAGCCTTGATCGGCGTGGCATTTTTTGCCTATCTGACTGACTTTGAATTCCGCCGTCCCGATTTTCAAAACGGTACCCACGGGCAGTTCGTACAGGCAGATTCCGCGCGTGGTGACGTTTTCGGCGAACTTGCCTTCGCACAGCCCCACGGCGTCCTTTTTGCCGCGTTTGAAGTTTTCTATGCTTTCTTCCGCCAGAAAACTTACCTGACGGATACCGGGACCGGCGTGCGCGTCGCCGACTATACCGTGGTTTACGCGGCATTCGGCGTACTCGACGGGGTATTTCGAGGTTCCCTTTTCAGTGCTGATATTTACTGCAACGACTGCGGCTTTTTCCATATTCGCTCTCGCTCCTATCCGTAGAACACGTCGCCCGATTTTCCGCCCGTTTTCCGCAGCAGACGGATATCGGTGATCTTCATACTTTTGTCGGCGGCTTTCAACATATCGTATATAGTCAGCGCGGCGGTGCATACGGCGTTCAGCGCCTCCATTTCCGCGCCCGTCCGTCCGTGACACACCGTTCTTGCGGTGATCTTTATACGGTCTTCGCCCGTTTCGTAATCTATCGCGACGTTGTCCAACGTCACCGTGTGGCACATGGGTATGCTTTCGAACGTGCGTTTTGCCTGCAACACTCCGGCGACCGTCGCGGTGGTCAGCACGTTGCCTTTTTTATTGCCTCCGCGTATCAGAGCCAAAGCCTCCGGCTTTATCAGGATAACTCCTTCCGCCACGGCTTCGCGGCGGGTGATCTCCTTGTCGCCCACGTCTGCCATACGCGCGTTTCCGTTTGCGTCCAGATGATTCAGATCCATTTAACCTCCTATGCTACCCATATCGATTTTTTGGTAAATTCCTTCGTTCATACCGTGAGAAACGGGTTTTTTTTGCAAAATTTCCGACAGATATTCCTTGAAATCCGCCTTTCCTATCTTTTCGCGCAGCGGATATCCGTCGCCGCGGTGCAGACAGGGCAGCAACGTCCCCGTGCAGGTGATCCGTATCCTGTCGCATTCGGCGCAAAAACCGCGGCTCAGCGGCGCGATGACGCCGAAATCTCTGCCCCGATAAGAATAAAAATCTGTTTTTCCGTCGCTTCCTTTGTATTCCGCGTCCAACGCCGTCAGCCATTCGTCCGCGCGCAGAGAGCGTTCGCCGACGTATTTCAGGGTGGACGCGAACGGCATGAGTTCTATCATACGGAGTTCGGCACCTGCGGAAGCGGCAAGATCCGCCAACGGCAGGGGATCGTCGTTGACTCCGCGTTGGAGTACGGCGTTGATCTTTATTTTCATACCGACTTCCGACGCCGCCGAGATACCTTTCAGAACGTCGTTCAGATCGCCCCCGGAAACCTCGCGGTAAACGCGCGGATCCACCGTATCCAGGCTGACGTTCACGCCCTTCAATCCGGCTTTTTTCAGCTCCTCCGCATAGCCTGCCAACAGGGTGCCGTTGGTAGTCATTCCGACGTTTTTCAAAGCTCCGCTTACGCCCTTCACTATCGGGATTATCCCTTTGCGCACCAAAGGTTCGCCGCCGGTAAGGCGTATCTTTTCAAAGCCCGCCGACACAAGGTCGTACGCCAGAGCGACGATCTCGTCCACGCTCAGCAAGTCCTCGTGCCGAAGTTTGGGCACGGGACGCGGTTTGCAATACAGGCAACCCAAATTACATAAATCGGTTACCGAAATGCGCGCATATCTGATATTTCTGCCGCAACCGTCTAACACTTTACCAACTCTCCCGTACGCGGCGAAGTATAGTCGCCGAACTCCGAAAGTTTCCTGCGGAAACCGTCGGAGGAGATGTATTCCGAGAAAGCTTTTACGCGTTCGTCCGCAAGGTCGGTTTCGCGTACCAGGAAATCGTATTCTTCGTCGTAGACGGGGATGAAATCCAAGCCCAGAGTGTTCGCCGCGCTGCCCACGCCCATTCCGAAATCTGCCGCGCCGCTTTCCACCGCCATACCCACTGCGAGGTGGGTGGAAAATTCCTTGTCGTAACCGGGCAGGGAGGAGCCGCTTTCGCCCAAGCCCTGCAAAAGGAAGTCGGTAAGTATCCTGGTGCCTGCGCCGCGTTGGCGGTTCGCAAAGCGCAGTTTACGGGAAACGGCGTCGGCAAAGGAAGTTATTTTCAAAGGATTGCCCTTCGGGAGCATAAGCCCCTGGGTGCGTCCGACGCCTTTTATCAAAACCATTTTTTCGCCGGGGAAATATTTTTTTACGGCTGCTTCGTTGTAAGTTCCCGTTTCGGGGTCCAGAAGGTGTATGGGTGCGATGTGGCATTCGCCTTTTTGCATCGAAACGATGCCGCCCATGCTGCCGACGTGCGCCGAAGTCAGCGGAACGTGTTCGCCGATAACGTCTATCACCAGGTCGTTACTGCCTATTACGACGAGGTTTTTTTCGATGAGGCTCAGCGGTTTCCTTAACGAAACGGTGACCTGACTGCCGGCGGCAAAGCCTTCGGAATATCTGTCTACGGTCAGAATGCCGTCGGCTTTTACCAGGCTCATTATTTGCGCGGCGCCGCGTTCCAGGGGCGTCGCCACCAGAGTACCGTTGACTTTTCCCAACGACACGCGCACGAATTCGGTATTTTTCAGGGCGCTGACGACGTTTCGCGTAAGCCGCGCCGAAACCGTCCTTTCGTCCTCGGGGACGGCGTTTCCGGTCATGGACCTTATCAGCGGAGCGACGGTCATATTGAAAGAAATATACGCCGACACGGGGTATCCGGGAATGCCGATCACGGGCTTTTGCCGCACTTCGCCCAGGATCGTCGGTTTTCCGGGCTTTGCCGCCAGCCCGTGCAGATAAACGCTGCCCAAAGAAGCTATGGCGTCGCGCGCGTAATCTTTCGTCCCGGCGGAGCTTCCGGCGTTCAAAATGACGATGTCGCATTCGTCCGCCGCCTTATCCAGCGCGGCGGTGATGGCTTTCGGCAGGTCGCTTACGGTAGGGTAGACTTTCGCCGTGCCGCCGCATTCCGTTATAAGCGCCGAAAACAGCTTTGAATTGCTTTCCAACAACTTGCCTTCGCCCAGCTCTTCCGGGCGGCTGACCAACTCGTCGCCGGTCGTGATCACGCCGACAAGCGGCGCGCGGTAGACTTCGACTTCGACGTTTCCGCCGGCATATATCGCCGCCAGATCCTCCGCGCGGATCCTGCGCCGCGAAGGAAGTATCATTTCGCCGCGGACGATGCTTTCGCCCTTTACGCGGACGTGCTGCCAGGAGTAAGCCGGAGTCGTTATTTCTACCGTGCCGTCGTCGGATACGATGACGTCTTCTATCATAATGACCGCGTTGAAAGGATCGGAAACGGGGTTTCCGGTGTTGACGTAGACGAAATCGACGTTTTCATTCAGCCGCAGCGGAGTTTTTTCGGAGGCGGAGGCGGTCTTTTCGGCGCAGACGGCGATACCGTCCATTGCCGCCGCGTTGTAAACGGGATCGCAAATTTCGGCATAGACCGCGCTTGCCGACACGCGTCCCAAGGATGCTTCGGTAGGCACCTTTTCCGTCCCGGCGTCGCGGTCGGCGAAAAGTGCCAAATACCCCCCGACTTTATCGACGGGGTTGTTGGGGATATAAGCGTTTCTCATATACTGTCTCCTATGCCGTAAACTTCCAAAGGCGCGCCTTTCGGGACCCCTTCGACGCTGTCGTCCAACAGCGCGAAACCGTCCGCCGAGCCGACGGCGGACAACATTCCCGATTGATAAAACAGCGGTTCCGCCGCGGTGTGATCGCCGCGGTTGATCAGCTTTACGGGGATAAACGCGCTTCTGCCTTTGCCGCCGGGGAAATTCCTTTCGGCGCGGCATACGACGGGGGCGGCAAGATCGCTGCCGCAAGCGTTCAACAGCGCGCGCAACACTATCAGCCGGTACGAAGTCAGCGCCGCCATGGGGTGACCCGGCAGACCGATCAATATCCTGCCGTCGGTTTCGGCGGCAAGCGTGGGCTTTCCGGGCTTTACCGCAACGCCTCCGAACAGGACGCGTCCGAATTCCGAAAACAGTTTCGCGGTATAATCGGCTTTGCCGACGGAGCTTCCGCCGCTGAGTATGACTACGTCCGATACCGACAGTCCTTCGGACACCGCGCGGCGCAATTCCGGGTAATCGTCCGACACCTGCAGGGCGCCTTTCACGTTACCGATTTTCGATAATTCGGAAACCAACATCACGGTATTGGTATCCCGAATCTTTCCTTTTTCGCATTTTGCACCGGGCGGCACCAATTCGTCGCCGGTGGAAATAACGTAATAATCCAACCGTTTGAAAGCCCGGACCGAGGTGATGCCTACCGAAGACAGCACTCCGGCGCGGGCGGCGGTCATGCGTTCGCCTGCGGTCAGAATGCGTTCGCCCGCGGCGATATCCGCGCCCGTTCGCAACACGTTTTCTCCGACGTGCAGCGATTTCGAAACGTAAATTTCGTCCGCCGATTTTTCGGCGTCCTCGATCATCAAAACGGCGTCCGCGCCTTCCGGCAACATTCCGCCTGTAGGCACATAGGCGCACTCCCCGGGGGACAAAACCAACCCGGCGGGGTTGCCCATTCTGACTTCGCCTTTCAGGGACAGGATTGCGGGGACCGCGGCGGAAGCCGCCGCCGAATCGCGGTGCGACAGCGCGTAACCGTCCACGGAGGAACGGTCGAAAGGCGGAAAGGGCTCCGGCGAAAACACGTCGGCTGCCGATATCCTTCCGGCGGCGTCGCACACGGGAACGGCTTCGGCTGAAACTATCTTGCCGAAGGCTTCGGAAAGTATTTTAACTGCCGAAGGATAGGGGATGACGTTCATTTCCTTGCGCACTCCGTTACGTTTCCGTTCAGAGCGTCGATACCGTGTTTCAGCGATTCCAGGACGAACGAAAGATTTTCCGTACACGCTTTTGGGGATCCGGGCAGGTTTACGATGACGCTTTTTTTAAAGATCACGCAAACTCCGCGGCTCAGCATTGCGCGCGGCGTATATTTCATCGAATTGAAGCGCATGGCTTCGGCGACGCCGGGGACGTTTCGCAAAGAGCCCAGGGCGAGGGTGGCTTCCGGCGTGACGTCGCGCGGAGAAAATCCCGTGCCGCCCGTAGTCACGATAAGGTCGTAACCTTTATCGGAAAGTTTTTTTAACGTCGCGGTGATGGATCCGGCTTCGTCGGGAAGAAGTACGCTTTCCTTTACGGTAAAACCCGACGCCGAAAGCAGTTCCGCCACCGCCGGGGTCGCGCCGTCGGCGCGCTTTCCCAGGTAGCAGGCGTCGCTCATTGTTACGATTGCCGCAGTATAATTCATAGATCCGATCTCTTTATTCCGGGTCATATTCAGCCGCCCGACGCCGGGCTCATTATCAGAACGTGGTCGCCGTCTTTCAAGGGAGTCCTGTAGCGTTTCAGTTCGTTGATGTTGACGTCGTTCACGATGACTATGGAATGCCTTAATTCCTTTACGCTGTAGTATGGGTTTATGTCGTGAATCTTCTGAAACAGATCCTTTACCGAATCCGCCTCCAATTCGATAGTTTTGATATGATAATTCAATCTGTACATTCCGAAAAATTCCACCAATACCATTATCGGTACCCCCCTCCGTTGTCCGCGGCGGCGCGCGCGCCGATATCGTCCAGATCGTCGATCGAATAATATTTCGCCGTTTTCTTTGTGACGTGCCCGTCCTTATCCCATCCGCGCGCGAAGTAGAACAGCTTCTTTAATTTTGCCTGGGGCACCTTCGTCCTGGGATCGCCGGGCACCTGTTCCACGTCCGTCAGCCGTTTAGGCAGTTTGTCGTCCTTTTCGGAAATGCCGATCCGCGAATTTATCATACGTTCCAGGTTGAATCCTCTGGCGCCTATGCGCATCAGGTCGCCCATGGTTATCTTCATTCCCGTAGCCGCCTGCAGAGCTTTCGTATGCGGCAGCATGGACGTCAGATGTATGTGCGCCAGGTGCGGATATTTGTTGATGACGTGCAACGGCCCTCCCAAATACGGCAGCAGCTTGTTTACCGTCTTTGAAAGCAGGCTGTTGGGGCGTTTGAACAGGAAGAACGGGAAAAACGCATAAGTCGTGAACAGGCAGTTGCCGCCCGCGCTGACCGCTTCCATCAGGTTTTGGAACATTACCGCGATTTCGGCTTTGCCGTGAACGGTATACGGGTTTATCGTCAGCCCCAGACCTTCTACGACAACTTCGTAACCGGCGTTCAGATGGCAGCCGCCGCGGTTTGCGACGGAATATCCCAATCCCTGTCCCACCGCGCCGCGCGGTTCGTAAGCCGACAGTTCCATTCCTTTCACCTGAATACAAAAATCCTCGCCGCCGAATTCTTCCGAAAGTTTCCGCGAGCCTTCGGCGAGCTTGTTCCCCGTTTCCCCGGAACGGAAGGAGATCTCTTTTAAAATTTCGGAGATATTATCGGTTTTTCCGAACTCCAGACCCGATTTCCACAGTCCTTTTTCGTTCAGTTCCATTGCGAAAGCTATCGTGCCGGAAGTGGAGATCGTATCCAGACCCAATTCGTCCATTTCGTAATTCCAACGGATTATCTTTCCTAGGTCGTCGTTAAGGATATTCGCGCCCATCAGCCCCATGATTTCGACTTCGGGACCTTTTACGATCTTGCCGTCCACTTCGACGACGCGGGCGCAGCGGATAGGGCAGGACACGCAGCCCTTGTTGCGGATAAGGAACCTTTCCGCCAACTCCTCGCCGGTTATCGAGGAATACTTTTCGTACCTGCCGTCGTTAAAGTTCTTTGTCGCCAGCAATCGCTTCTGTTGCATGCTGGCTATCAGCGCGGCAGTGCCCAGCCGCGGCAACTGTTCGCCGGTCAGCGGATGGGTTTTCAATCGTTTAGTCCATTTGATTTTGACTTTATCCAGCTTTTTTTTGTCGAAAACCGGCGGAGCTTTTACGCCGTACACCGCGACGGCTTTTAAGTTTTTCGAACCCATAACGGCGCCGATACCGCCGCGTCCGGCGGCGCGTTCGTCGCTGACGGCGCAGGCGTATCTTACCAGATGTTCGCCGGCGGGACCGATTACGAGTTTCGAGCTTTTGCCGCCTATGGCCTCCTGCGTATCCGAAGTCAGCATACCGCGCAAAGGTTCGGCGTCCTTGAATTCGACTCCGTCCGCGGTGATGTCCAGGTAAACGAACGAGGCGCTTTTTCCCGTTATTACCAAAGCGTCGTATCCGGCGCGTTTCAAAGCGGTGCCGAAGGTGCCGCCGCAGTTACTGCTGGTCAGCAGCCCCGTCAGCGGCGAAACCGCGCTGACGTTGAAACGCGACGACGAAGGGCATCCCGTAGCGTTCAATGGACAGGAAGACACCACGATGACGTTTTCTTCGCCCAAAGGGTCCATCGGACCTTTGATGAAATCGTTCAATATTCTGGCGGCAAGGATCTTTCCGCCCAAAAAGAGCCTTCGGTCATTGTCGTTTACGGGATACTCGGAAACCGTGCGCGAAGAAAGGTCTATTTTCAGGACTTTTCCCGTATATGCTCCGTACGAAGTAGACACAAACACCTCCGATCGCGGTAAAACCGCGGAAATTCCCCGATATCATTTTACCACATTAATTTAACCAGTTCAATACTCAATGCAAACCGCCGGCGGCAACGCGCGTTTTGACGGGAACAGGGCGTATTGACAAATCCGTTTTTCGGGCATAGAATATAATTAAGCGCAAAAAATCGGTATTATTCGCCGCACGGAGAAATTATGACTGACGAACGGTTAATGAGAAATATCGGCGCCATAACGGCGGAGGAACAGGCAAAGCTGCACACGAAAACGGCATTTGTCGCAGGCTGCGGCGGCTTGGGAGGATTCGTCGCGGAGATGCTCAGCAGGATAGGCATCGGCAAATTGGTGCTGTGCGATTACGACGTTTTCACGGACAGCAACTATAACCGTCAGGTATTTTGTATAGGGCGGACAATGGGCAAAAACAAAGCCGAAGGCATCGCCGAACTGTTCAGAGAAGACAAACGTTGCGAAGTCGTGGCGCACGCGGAAAGGATAAACGCTTTCAACGCGCCGTCGCTGATAGAAGGGTGCGACGTGGTAATAGACGCACTTGACAATATGCGCGCCAGATACGATCTGCAATACGCCTGCAAAAAAATGGGGATACCCATGATCACGGGCGGAGTCAGTCATTGGCACGGTCACGTTTCGACGATCTATCCCGGCGACGATTCCCTCAGAAAGATCTTCGGAAGGTCAAAGGAAGAACATAAACCCAGCGTGGTATGTTTTGCGGCAGGCGTGATAGGATGCAACCAGGCGGCGGAGGCGGTAAAGGTGCTGTTGGGGCGTCCGGGGCTCCGCGGCAGACTGCTGATAATCGATCTTCTGGGGATGATGGCGCGCGTGTTGCCGCTGAGTTCGCAACCGAAAAATGTTTTGCATCTATCCACCATCTACCAACGCCGCAGGCGGCGCAGGATGCACAAGAAAAAGAAAAACACCGAAGATCAGGATATCGTTATCCACGAAACGGATACCTAAACATCGATATTTTACAAAAGAGATTTTTATTTTAACGCCGTAAAGGACCGGTCGGTTTTGGTTTTTGCGGCGTTTTTTTGTCGTTTATTTCCTTTGCAAAAAATGTCGACGTCGTTGACGGAGCCCGAAAAATAATGCATTATAAATTTAGAGCAACCGCTCTATAATACGGAAACGAGTATGCACACGAAAGAAGAATTGTTGGAAAAATGTTTCGAATGTTTTTGCCGTAACGGCAAAGCAATCGTGATACGGGTTTTCGGAATTTTTCTTTAGCTTCTTTTGCATAAACGCGGCAAGGGAGTTATAATCGTACGGGAGGCAGTCATGCTGAGTTACACTTATTTCGGAAAGGACGATTTCAGATTGACGGACAAGCCGGTGCCGGTCATCCTCAGCGATACGGACGCGGTGGTAAAGATCACGCTCGGCAGTATCTGCACCAGCGACCTGCACATAATGCACGGAGCCGTGCCCCGTGCCGTGCCGGGGATCACGGTGGGTCACGAAGCCGTCGGCGTGGTGACTGCTACGGGCGGCAAGGTGAAAAAGGTAAAGCCTGGCGACAGGGTATCGATAAACGTCGAAACCTTTTGCGGAGAGTGTTGGTTTTGCCGCCGCGGCTACGTCAACAACTGCACTTCGCCTTCGGGCGGTTGGGCGATGGGGTGCCGTATAGACGGGATGCAGGCGGAATACGTCAGGGTACCGTTTGCGGACACCGGGCTGACGCGTATTCCCGAAAACGTGGACGACAGGCAGGCGCTGCTTGTAGGGGACATATTGGCTACGGGCTATTGGGCGGCAAAGATCTCGGAGATCGAAAAAGGGGACGACGTTTTGGTGATAGGCGCCGGACCGACGGGGATATGTTGTATGCTTGCGGCTTTTTTAAAGGAGCCGCGCCGCGTGTATATTTGCGATACGGACGAATCCAGATTGGAATTTACGGCAAAACATTATCCGAAAGCCATAACGCTGACGCCCGAGGAAGTAATTCCGCGGCTCAGATCGGAATGCCCGCGTAAAGGCGCGGACAGAGTAATAGATGCGGCGGGAAACGAAAAATCCTTCCGTACGGCGTGGGAAGCCGCCAGGGCAAACGCAGTCGTTTCGCTGATCGCGATGTACGAAACTCCTCAGGTACTGCCTTTAACGGAAATGTACGGCAAGAACCTGACTTTTAAAACGGGGGGCGTGGACGGCGCGGACGCCGCCGAAATACTTTCATTGGTGTCGTCGGGACGGTTGGACGCTTCGGCGTTGATAACTCATACTTTTCCGCTGTCCGCGGCGCCGGAGGCGTACGAACTGTTCGCCGCGCGCCGCGACGGGGTAATGAAAGTAGCTTTAAAATGCGGGGAATAGGCGGAAATTATTCTTTTTCCGTGTGCTTTTCCGCACGGCGTTTACGGTAGGACTCTTTGATCTTCAGGCTGAGTTCCTCCCATTTTTTCGCGCTGTAGCAGATAGGTTTATCCAACGCAGCCAATATTCCGGGCAGTACGATAATGCACAGCGCCACGGCAAAGAAACTGCCGATGGCTATCGCGAGGCATACTTGGACCATCGACGGATCCTTTGCCGTCAGCCCCAATATCAGCGTTACGAAGAACAGAATCGACGACGACGTCAGGATCGTATGCATCGAATGCGAATAGGCGGCGGCGATGGAATCGGCGCGGTCCGAGATTTTACGGCTGTCACGGTAGTTGTTGGTAAACAGAATGGCGTAGTCTATCGTCGCGCCCATAAGGATCGCCTGAACTATTATTACGGCGAGGTAATAGAATTCCAGATTCGCCAGGTACGAAAAACTCAGCGTAAGATACACCGCGCACTGTATCAGGGCGACCAACACGGTAGGGATTATCAGAGATTTGAACGTGACCGCCACGACGATGAATATGAATATTACCGAAATCAGGGTTATCAGGTTTACTTCGTCGGTATACGACGCGCGCATTTCGTAAGCCAGATAAGTATTGCCCATTATGTAGTATTCGTCGAGGTTTTCTTTCAAAAGCGAGTCGAGTCTTTCCACGAAAGCAAACGCCTCGTCGGATTCTTTTTGCAACGAAGTAGTGATCATTATCCGCGAATAATTTTCGCCGACCAACTGATTCTTTGCGGAATCCAGCATGGCTTTTGCGGAAACGCATTGTTCTTTGATCTCGTCGCTAAGCAAACTGCCGAAACTTTCGTCCGTCTGAACGTATTCCAGCACCCAACTGACGAACGGATACATTTCGACGCGCTCCGTGCCGTCCAAAGCGTCTTTTTGCAGATATTCTTTGAACAATGATTCGATCATTCCTTCGATCAGCTCATCGGGAAAACCGGCGGTCAGATCGGAAAACTGCGTCTTTATCATAGCCATAGCGTCGGACGCACTAAGGCTGATCCCCAAAGTGTTCGCGTAAGTGGTGACCGCTTCCGCGTCTTTGTCTTCGGCTATGGCGGCGGCAACGGCGACGGCTTTTTCCTCGTCGGCGTTGGGATACATCACGACGAAGGGGTTTTCTTCCTCGAAAACGCTGTCGATGACTTCCTTGTCGTCGTAGACGGGATACAGGAAATATTCAATGCCTGCCTTGTCCTTCAGCAAAAATCCCACGACCAGCAACGCTATCAGAACGAATACCGACACGAATCTGAGTTTGTCCGCAAGGCGGGCGATATTTTTCGTATACATGCTACACCTCCGCGGCAATTTCGTGTTTCAGGGCCTTTGAATATTTACTGCGTTTTTTCAGACCCTTCAACAGCAGCTTGTCGAACAGTATTATCAGCCCGGGCAATACGGTGAAAACGCAAATCAGGCTGATAATGACGCCTTTTGCCAAAACGACGCCCATATCCACGCCGATCGTAAAGTTCATAAATACCAGACACAGCAATCCGACTATCGTCGTCACGGCGCTGCTGAGGATAGAGCTTGCACCGCCCGTGAGCGCGTTTATCAAAGCCGTTTCTTTGTCTGCGCCGTTGCAGTGTTCGCGGCGGAAACGGTTCAACAGCATTATCGAATAGTCCATCGAAAGCACCAACTGCAAAATCGCCGCAACCGAATTCGTCAAAGAGGATATGCTTTCGAAAAATATGTTCGTCCCCATATTGATGATCACGGCGATTCCTATGGTTATCAGATAGATTACGGGATCGAACCACGACGAAGACGCGATGAACAGTATGGCCATCAGTATGGCAAAGGCTACGGCTATCGCTATCGTCAGAGTTTTGTCGGAAGTTTCGTTTTCGACCGCGGCGCCGCTGACGTACAGATCGTAATCGGCATATTTGTCGCGTATGGCGTTTATTACGTCCAGAGCCTCTTCCGAATAAGTGTTATAACCCACCACGACGGCGTATTTGGTATAACCGTCTTTTACATAGGAATCGGAAGAAGCGTCGTATTGCACCGCGGAAACGCCGTCCGTCTGCATCAGTTCGGCGTAAATTTTATCGGCGGTTTCCGAATCGATACCTTTAAAAACCACCGAAATATCGGTCACGTCCCCGAATTCTTCGTTCATTATGGCGATGGCTTTCGACGTTTTGAATTCTTTGGGCAAATAGGTCGTCATATCGTAATTTATGTTTACGAAAAAAGTCATGACGCCGCAGGCAACCGCCAATATCAAACCGATTACGAGTATCGGAATACGTTTCGATACTATAAAACGAGCAATCTTCCGCATAATCCGCCTCATTGACAAAATGATATATATAAATTATAATATACACATTGTTGCTTTTGCAACTTTATGTAGTAGAAATAAAAACGAATGTGTCGCAAATCAAACAATTTTGGAAAAATTGTTTATATTACCGGAACGGGGAGGGGCAGTATGGTAAAAGAGAACCGCAGAATAAGAATGACGAAAAGTATGATCACCGAAGCTATGACGGAACTTTGCGAAAGAGGGGAACCGGTCGCGAAAATCAGCGTCAGCGAACTTTGCGCGCTTGCGGAAGTCAACCGTTCGACGTTTTATAAATACTATTCGGGTCCGGAGGAGCTGTTCCAGGAAATGGAGGAAAAATTCATCTGCGAACTCAGCAAATTTATGAATCCGGATATCCATTCGGATATTGCGGCGGGAATGCACGCGATGTGCAAATACATATCTCAGAACAAGCGCATAGCGCGCATAGTCATCAATAATAACGTCAATCCGAATTTCCCCGAAAAGCTGTTCTCTCTGCCGGTGTTGCAAGACAGCGCAAAGATATTTCTGACAAAAAGCTTCGGAAACGCCATAGACCCCAAAAATCTGAAATACATTTATCTGTTTTTCGTATACGGCGGCTACAATCTTATGAGGGTGTGGCTGAACGCAGACGATCCCGAATCCTACGAAGAGATCGCGGAAACGATCCTGACCCTTCTCAGAAGTTTCGGAGCGCGTTGATCCGAATACCTCTTTCAGCGTTGATCGCTGACGACGGCGGAGCTGTCGGACGCTTCCAAAGCGGACAGAGGGTCGTAAGGCGCGCCCGACGCCGTACCCGACAGCAAAGCGATATCCGCCGCGCTTCGGCTTTTCCCCGTACGGACTCCCGTTCCGACGGCGCGTCTTTGTTTTAATATCCGAACAACGGGATACCTTATTCCGAAACAAAGAATCCCTAAACCCGAATTTATGAAAATAAACGGTTTTCTGCGGCGGATCGCGGCGGCCGCGGATTACGCGTCGGAAAGTTCTTTTACGGCGGCTGAAAATTTCGGGCATTGACAAAACCCGTTTTTCACGTTAGGATAGATTTATCATAGTTCCGTAAAAAAGGAAGTGTTTTTATGAACAAAAAAGTAGAAGACATCGTAAAACTCATTCGTACGGAAGATATACGGATGATCGATTTTAAAATGATCGATATCAACGGACAGTTCCGTCACGTCACTATTCCCGCCAAGGATTTCGGCGAGGAGATAATGCAAAGAGGCGTAGGCTTCGACGCGTCGAATTACGGGTATGCCGTGGTGGAAAAGAGCGATATGGTATTCATTCCCGATCTTGACACGGCGTGGATAGATCCGTTCTGTTCGGTAAAGACGCTTTCGATGAGCGGCGACGTAATGATAATCGACACGCCGGCGAACAGACCTCTGCCGCAGTATCCCAGGAACATAGTCAAAGCCGCCGCGGCTTATATGCGCGGCACGGGGATCGCCGACGAGATGCTGATATTGCCGGAGTTTGAATTTTATCTGTTCAACGACGTAGGCTGGAGCGTGGGCGCGAACGCGGTCGCCGCCAGAGTGGACGCGGGGCAGTCGTATTGGAACTCCTATGACGAAGGAAAGGGAGTAGTCGTTCCGAAGCAGAAAGCCTATCATATCGCAAAGCCTTACGACGTATCGTACGAATGCCGCAGCGAAATGTGTCTTTTGGCGGAAGAAGCAGGTATAAAGATAAAGTATCATCATCCCGAAGTCGGAGCTTCCGGGCAGTTTGAAATAGAGCCGATGTTGGGAGAGATGACAAAGATGGCGGACGCCACGATGGCGATCAAATACATCATAAAGAACACCGCGCTGAAGCACGGATTCAGCGCGACGCTGATGCCGAAGCCCGTGTACGGCGAAGCCGGCAGCGGAATGCACGTTCATATGCTGCTTTTAAAGGACGGGAAGCCCGTATTTGCCGACGACGGCGGATACGCGCATCTTTCCGAAACCGCGCATTGGTTTATGGGCGGACTGTTGAAACATATCGCGTCGTTGGCGGCGATAACCAACCCCAGCACGAATTCGTTCAAACGCTTGATACCCGGATACGAAGCTCCCGTCACGGTAGGATACGCCATGTCCAACCGCAGCGCGGTTATCCGCATACCGGCATACGCCAAACAGCCCGAGGAGAGGCGTTTCGAATTAAGGAATCCCGACGCTACCTGCAACCCGTATTTTTGCTATGCGGCGATACTTATGGCGGGTTTGGACGGCGTAAAGAACAAAATCGATCCGCACAAGAACGGCTGGGGTCCTTACGACGTGAACCTGTACCATCTGTCCGACAGGGAGAAAAAGAAGCTGAAGAGTCTGCCGACGTCTTTGGACGCCGCGCTGAACGCGCTGGAGGCGGACCACGATTATCTGACCGCCGGCGGCGTGTTCCCCGAAACGCTGATAACCGATTTCATAAGGCAAAAGAGGGCGGAATGTCTGGAAATAAATTCCGTTCCGCACCCGGCGGAGTTCGAAAAATACTACAACAGCTGATATTTCCGACGGAAGAAACTTTTCATATCGTCAAAAAACCAAAAAAAACGGAGCGCGGTTGCGCTCCGTTTCCTTATATCCGTAATTAAGACGCGGTAAATTCAGCCGCGCGTCGGTCTATTGGACGGCTTCGGCGTATTCTATGACGACGGCTTTGGGTTTACATTTAACTGCGCAGGCGCCGCAGCGGATGCACCGGTCTTCGACGATACGGAAGGGCGATTTGACGACGCCTTCCACGGCGGAGGCGGGGCAGGACCTTTTGCAAAGCGAGCATCCGATACATTTGGATTCGTCGATATGCACGCGCGTAATGGCTCTGTGTCCCGGGGCGGGAGCTATACATACGGCGGGGCAGGTTTCGGAGCACAATCCGCAGCCCATACATTTTTCGCCGTCTATGGCGAAATAGAACCTGTCGTTTTCATTTTGTTCGGAAATAGCGCCGAACGGACATATATATCCGCAAAATCCGCAATCCACGCATTTATTCTTATCGATGAAATAAGCCATATTCGCCCTCGACGGATAAAGAGTCTGCGTCCAGCCGCTACAGATATTTTATCACGCGCTCCGCCCCTTGTCCAGCCTTGATTTTTCTAGCCGTAACAGGCGCGCCGAAAATATCCGCAGACAGGGCGCGAGAACGGGCGGAAAACGCGGCAAAACTTTGACTTTGCTTTTTTGCGGAAATCGGTTATAATTAAAATACAGTTTGTATCGACTGAAAACCGCGACAATACGCCTCCGGGCGATAATCATAAAGGAGAATCATATGTCAAGATTTACTTTACCGAGAGATCTGTACTTTGGCAAGGGGAGCCTTGAAGAACTTAAAAACCTGACCGGGAAAAGAGCCGTTCTGGTGTTGGGCGGAGGCTCTATGAAAAGATTCGGCTTCGTCGACAGAGCGATAGCTTATCTGAAAGAAGCCGGTATCGAAACCAAACTGTTCGAAGGCGTGGAACCCGATCCTTCGGTGGAAACGGTTATGAAAGGCGCCGAAATGATGAGAGAGTTTCAGCCGGATTGGATAATTTCTATCGGCGGCGGCTCGCCGATAGACGCCGCGAAAGCCATGTGGGTTTTCTACGAGTATCCGAAGACTACTTTCAAAAAGCTGATCACGCCTTTTTCCTTCCCGACTCTGCGTACGAAAGCCAGATTCTGCGCCATACCTTCGACTTCGGGCACTGCCACCGAGGTTACGGCGTTTTCGGTGATAACCGATTATCAGAAAGGGATAAAGTATCCTCTGGCGGATTTCAACATCACTCCCGACGTCGCGATAGTCGACCCCGATCTCGCGGAAACAATGCCGCAGAAACTTACCGCGCATACGGGTATGGACGCGCTGACGCACGCCGTCGAAGCTTACGTTTCGACCGCGGCGCAGCCCTTTACCGATCCTCTCGCGATGGAAGCGATAAAGATCATCGGCAAGACTTTGAAAGCCAGCTACGACGGCGATATGAAAGCCAGAGAAAGTATGCACTACGCGCAATGTATGGCAGGAATGGCGTTTTCGAACGCGCTGTTGGGAATAACCCATTCCATGGCGCACAAGACGGGAGCGGCTTTCAGCACGGGGCATATTCCTCACGGATGCGCAAACGCCATCTATCTTCCTTACGTCATCCAATACAACGCCGTGAACAAGAGGGCGAAAGAACGCTACGCCGAGATTGCCAAAGCATTGGGTCTGAAAGGCAAGTCAGGCACCGCGTCGGTAAACGCGCTTTGCGATTTCATCAGGGATATGAACAAATACTTCAACATCCCGTCTTCGCTTAAAGAATACGGCATCGACGAAGCCGAATTCCTGGAAAAGATCGACGGTATCGCGAAACTCGCCGTAGGCGACGCCTGCACCGGATCGAATCCGCGTCCCATAACTCCCGCAAAGATGAAGGCTCTGTTTATGCACGTTTACTACGGTACTCCCGTGAAAGTGTGATGCTTTAACGGGGCAAAATAACGCTACGGAGCCGCCCCGCGCGATATCGGCAGGGGCGGCTTTTTTATATGATGAACCGCATGAAAACATCATCGGGGCGTCGCCGTGTCTTCCGCCCGTGCCCGAAGGCTTTAAACCGGGGAATCGCCTGAACGGTACCGCCGGTTTCGTTTTGCCGCTTGCGCGCGCCCTCGTCAAATGTTATACTTATGTTGCGGAGAGGAAATGGCTTTGATCGAATTGAAGGGAATATCGCACAGCTATGTCGACGGCGTCAATGTGCTTGACGGCGTTTGCCTCGGCATAGAGCGCGGAGAGTTCGTTTCGATACTCGGCGCTTCGGGAAGCGGCAAAACGACCCTTCTTTCGATAATGGGCGGCATCGAAAAGCCCAAACAAGGTAAGGTTTACATAGACGGCGAGGATATAACTGCTTATTCGGAAAGCAAACTCGCAGTATTGAGGCGCACCAAACTCAGCTTCGTTTTTCAGTTTTTCAATCTGGCGTCCTATCTTACGGTCGAACAGAATATTCTCGTGCCGGCGCTGCTGCAGGGAAAGAGCCGGGCGGAAGTCGCTTCCGACCTGGACAGACTACTTGAATATACCGGGCTGACGGGACGCAGAAAGGCGTTGCCCGCAAGGATATCAGGCGGCGAACAACAGCGCGCCGCGATCGCGCGCGGACTTATCGTAAAGCCGGAAATGGTATTCCTGGATGAGCCGACCGGGAACCTGGACAGCAAAAATTCGCGCGATATTATGGAATTGCTGAGGAAGATAAATTCGGAATACGGCGTCACCGTGGTGCAGGTTACCCATAACGAAGCCAACGCCGGTTACGGGACCCGCGTCGTGATGATGCGCGACGGGAAATTGTACTCCGCGGACGGGGGGTATGCGTATGAACGTGATAGCCAAACACACTCTTAACAGCATACGCAAAAACCCTCTGCAATCTTTCGTGATCACCTTTTCGATATTGCTGGTCACGGCTTGTATGCTTTTCGCGTTCAACGTCAAGGGGATATTTTACGATATTTCCGCGCTGTGGGCGGAAAGCAGGTTCTACGGCGCGGATATGCGATTGGAAATGTCGGCGCAAAGCGATGGCAAAGAACTCTTCGAAGCCTTGGACGGTATGGATTTCGTAAAGGAATACGCCGCCTACGGCTATATCGGAGGCAGCGCGATCAAAACGGAGGATAAAACTCTTGCCGTCGAATGCATTTTCGCCGAAGACAAGGAGGCTCTGAACCGCCTCAGCGGATCGGAAGTTCTGCGTACCGTTTCGCCGATCGAA
Organism: uncultured Clostridia bacterium; assembly: GCA_944371785.1. GTDB lineage: Bacteria > Bacillota > Clostridia > Christensenellales > DTU072 > Stercoripulliclostridium_A. The sequence continues at coordinate 23,426 of CALVXZ010000012.1, forward strand.
GGCGAATTGTCGGGCGCGGTGTCGCATAAATTCGTTGAAACTATCGGCGCCGACGTCGGGGACACCGTCGATTTGGCGGTCAGCGGCACGGCTTTGGATATTGACGCGACCGGATACGTCACGGTAAGGATCACCGCGGTGCTGAATTCCACGGGGTTCTATTATACGAACGGCACGTCGGAAAGGATAGTCATAGATTATTCCGATCTGGACGCAAAAACGTCGTTGAAAATCCGAAAATACAGTAATTTTCTGATATATCTGGACGACCCGAACGGGCTCACCGCAGACGGCGTGACTCAGGTCGAAGCCGTAAAAAAAGCCGCGGTCGAAGCGACAGGCAACAAACTTTCCGTCAGAATTGCGGACGGTTATGCCGAAAAAGCCGTGGAAAGATCGGTTTCGGGCAGTATGCAGACGCTGGGGATCGCCGTGGCGGTAGTCACTATGCTTATGGCGGTGATGATCTATTTTTCGTATTCGGTAGTCGCCAGGAACCGCACCGAAGAACTTTCCAAATTCAAAGCCGCCGGCGCCACTCCGGCGCAAAGCGTTGCGATTATGTACGCCGAAGTTGCGGTATACGTGGTAGTCGGCGGCATTTTGGGGCTGATCGTCGGCGCGGGAGCCTTGAAACTTTTGGAAGGCATACTGCGGTTGCAGATCGCCGGAATGACCATCCGCGTAGAAGCTTGGAAGTACGTCGCGGCTTTTGCGGTCGCCGCGCTTTCGGCGGCGTTGGCTTCTGCGCCGCCCGCAGTGCGTATAGGGACCAAATCGATAGCGGCTCTAAGATCGGATTCCGTGCGCTTTACCGTAAAAGCGCCGCTATGGCTTTCGTTGGCTTCGACGTTGGCGTTTATAGCCGTGTTTTCGGCGCTGTTCTTTTCCGAAGGCGACGCGCTGATGCCGGTGATGATAGTATTTCTGACAGAGACTTTGATATGGGCGGTCACCACGGTACCTCATCTTTTGACCGCTGCCGGAAGATTGTGCGAAAAGCTCTTCCCGAGGCGCGAATCCGACATCGCCGCAATGGAAATGCCCGTTAATGCTGGAGTTAGCACCGTGACGGTAATGCTGGTATTGCTGATAGCTTTCGTGTGGACGGGATTTTGTATATTGGACATTGTCAGAATGACTGCCGTTACCTCCGATTCCCGAATCACTTCCGATTTCTTGGTACCGGGCTATGCCGTCGGCGAGGAGCAAGAGAACGAAAAGCTGGCAACGTATCTTTCCGTAGACGGTATCACAGACGGTTCTTTTGCCGAAGAGATAGCTTTATACGACATATACCGCGAAGACGGCAGCACTTATACGTTCGATTCGGGTATGCACCTTTATATGGTGTCGTCTTCCGAAGCTTTTCCTTATATTTGCCCCGAAGTGGATCCGGAAGCCGCGGAAAGATTCGATTCCGCGACCCGCCCGATAATTTTGCACTATTCCGCCATAGCGGAAGGAGGATTCGAAACGGGCGATAAAATACGGCTTCAAGTATGGAGCAACACCGGAAGCTGTTTTCTTGAGGGCGAATTCGAGGTGGTGGGCGCAGATTATACGTTTACCTGTTACGACAACGTCGCGTTCATACGCATCGCCGATTGCGTCAAGGAATCGGGCGAAAGAATATACGGAAATCTGTGCTATTACCTGAACGGCGACAGAGAAGCTTTTCCCGAGATCCGCGAACAGATAGATTCCGGCAACAACTTACTGTTCGATAGAGATTATTATTTCACGGGCAATACCGTCAACGAAGTATTGATGGAGCTGTTGGACGTTTTCGTCGGGGTGATCTTTGCCGTGGCGGCTTTGGGGATAATAGATCTTGTGGCGGTAACCGCAGCCGAAAGGAAACGCGAATACGCCGTTTACCGTCTTTCCGGTATGACCGCCGGCGGAGCTTTACGACTTGCGGTAACGGAAGCCGCCGTAATTTCGCTGATAGGCTTTATCGCGGGATTTCTTTTCTGCCTGGGCATAAATCAAAGCGTTCCGGCGCTTGGGCTTATTGTCAGCAAGTACGTTCCGCGCACGCTGTTTGCCGTCGAAATAGTATATATAGCGTTGGCAGGGGCAGGGACGGTATTTTTCAGCTGGTCCTTATTTACGTTCTTTACCGCGATCATAGCGCGCAGATCGAAAAGATTCCGCCTGGGCACGGGGTTTATGAACGAATAGCCTTTCCGCTTTTCAGTCGGGTCTTGCTCCGTGGTATGTGCTTACTGCGGAGCAAATCTGCCTTTTTCCTATATCAGTACCGGCCTGCCGAAACGCAAATCCAAAATTGAACGGAAAGAGAAATAGAATAATGAAACGTCTAAAAGCAATGGCGGATTGCTTTGATATTAATAGGGGATTGTTGTCATTTTAACGCTTTGGAGGCCAAATTAAAACTTTTTATTCAACGAACGACCGATCGCAATAAAAGTGTTTACCGTTCAATTTCCCAAATTTTTATTTTAAACCGTCCGAAACTTTAATAAAAAA
>CALVXZ010000013.1 GCA_944371785.1 uncultured Clostridia bacterium
CATAATGACCGGTACTGCCGCAATAGGCGGCGCGATAGGCTTTGTCGGAGCAAATGCCGCCATATCTTTGATAAACGTGGAGATCGAATGCGAAGCCGAGATCACGATGGATCTTGCGCCCGCCGACAGGTATGTGCCCGATTTTAACCTGGTGCATTCATGGGGCTTCGGCGCGTTGGTCGGAAAGAACGTCGGAACGATAAGTCATTGCAACGTTTCCGGATCCGGAAGAATCACCGTGATAGGCGCGGCTGTCGGCGGCATAGCCGGCGTAAACTTCGGCGTTATTTCCGAATGCACAATGTCCGCGAGGTTGAAAACCAACCGCGGCACGGAAGGCGGCATACGCGGCACTACCGCAGCTTTGGGCGGAATCGCAGGTATCAACTGGTCCGGCGCAAGAATAATAGGCTGTTCCGTCAACGGCGAGTTCGGAGAACCCGAAACGTTTGAAGGCAACGCCACTTTGGAAATGGTGACCACCGTAGAAATTTACAATGTGCTTGACAACGGCGGTATGGGCGGATTGTTCGCCACGATCTCCGATAGGGATTCGACTAATATCTATCTCGGTTTGGCGGTAGGTTATAACGGAGAAGCGTCTTATGTATCGGGCGGAAGCTATACCGGAAAGATCCGCGTGAATCGCAGAAACAACGATCTTTCGGAAGGCGCAAGCTATGTCGGCGGCGCGATAGGATACAATAACTCTACCGTAGCCTCCACCGGCTTAACCACTCAAGTCAACATATGCTTCTTCCAATATCTTTACGTCGATTCGGAGGAAGTCGTATATAAGACGGACGTAAACGGTAAATACATAACCGACGAAAACGGCAATCTGATAGTCGACCACGTCATCGAAACCATTGATCAGATGCTGTATGTGGGCGGTTTAGTAGGCTATAATGTTTCCGGCGTAACCATAGAAGGCATTTACGGTTCGGATATTTTCGCTTCTTACATAGGCGGCGGCGAAGCGGTATCCATGGACGATCTGGACCAAAGCAGCTGGGCTATAGGTAACGCTTTCATGGAGGGTACGAAGATCGGCGCGGCACGCATAATAAGCACCGCCGGAGAAGTTACCGAAAATTGTCAGATGCCCAATGATCCTTCCGGATCAAGGCTGGAAGGTTGGTTTGAAATGAAAGAAAAGGGAAATTACTCCGAGGTTCCCGAGTGGGTATTGAGAGACGTCACGACCGTTGACGTCAACTGGACGACTTGGTGGAAGGGTTATATGTACGGCGGATACGGAAGATATGTAAATATCACCGTAGGCTGACGTTGACCGTTACGGACGAAAAAAAGCCCGCCTCAGGCGGGCCTTTCGTTTGCAAAGCCGTTCGTCATCTTCCCGATCCCAACAATCCCAAAAAAGCAGTAAAACGGGTCTCGGTATTTATCAGAGAATCGACGTCCTTGCCGTCCGCGCGCAAAGTGTCCAACGCAATGAAAAGGTCGATTTCAAGATTGGTCAGTCTTTCGACGCCGCCTCTGCCGCCGGGAGATCTGTTGGTCGGGACGGAGCGTTTGCCTTCCAGATTTTTCAGATCGTTCGTCACGGCATTTTTCAGGCTCTTCAGATACCTTAACAGCGGTCCGGGCGCTTGCGACATACGTTCTAAAATTCCCGATTGTTCTTCGGCGATATGCAGAGCGTCGGAATATTCGGGACGCGCCGTCCCGGCAAGTTTTTCGTTGTACGCCCGCGCCAGGTTTTCCATATAATTTTCGTCCATGGTATATTCTATTCGGCGTTGCCCGTTAAAATAACGGGGAATTTGCAACCTCATAGGACAAATTACGTTAGGATTCGTCCGCAATCGCGCTGCGGAAATGCGATAATGCATATATGGATATCTATATTTCCGAACGCGCCGCCGCGGAGGCGGCAAAATTTATCGCGGACAATTTCCCGGGAAGACCGGTTTTGCTGTTCGCGCCGGAGGGATCGGAAAACGAATTTCTCAGGCAGGGGTTAAAGATACTGCCTCCGGGATCGGACGCGGAGGACAAAGCCGTTGCCGCAGGCGTCGGCTCGGCGGAAAATTACCGCTCCGCCAGGCTGTCGAACGCTTGGGATTACATATTGACCGGCGGAGCGGACTTTTCCGAAATGGTTTCAAATTTTTCGATAATAGGTTACCGAAAAATCAAAACAAGATACCCGAAAGCTATATTTATAGAATCGGGCGATGAAAACCTTCTTCTGGAAGAATCGGCTTTGTTTTCGGCGCGGAGCTATCTGTCGATCCTGGATTACGGGTTAAGAAACGGCTTTGTGGGCGAGGAGGAACGCCGCCGCGTTCAAACCGCTTGGGAACTTGTGAAAGAAGGCGGCGCAAAAGAAAGGATCGATTTTTTCGCAAAGACGCTTTCGGAAGGTTACGTCAGATCCGAATTCGAGGCGCTGGCAGCCTCGCTTTCCGGGAAATCGGGTTTACCCTTTGTTGCCGTCGCGCTTTTCACGGCTATTCGATTTACAAACTTCGATTTTAGTAGTATATTATTAGGTAGGGACGAAGCCGCGGCAAGGTCGCTTACGGGAGAAGGGACGTTCGGATCGCCTGCGGCGAAAAAGCGTACGCCTAATTTGTTTCTGGCGCGGAAATATCTGCCGTCCGCATCCGAAATTTCGGAATGGTGTTCGGGCGCGTTCGTTTCCGCCGACGCCGACGCGGAAACAGAACTTTCCGTCTATGCCGCCGCTGCCGCGCTCAGCCGCGGAAACGGCTTTTTCGCGTCGTTATGGGACGTAGGGTTCGTGGACGGAATGCTGAGAGGCGCCGAACACAACCGGATCAAGGCAGAGTCCCGGTAAAAAAACCGTTTGCCCGTATATGCGGAACGCTTAAATCGGGTTTTTGCGGTTTTTCTTTGTCCGATATCACCGTTTCGGGGGATACCCGTAACATTCATAAGAGGAAATATGAAATCTAGAATCGACGCCGATTTGTTCTTGTTCGACCTGGACGGTACCGTTTATTTGGGCGATACTCCGATCGAAGGCGCCATGGAAACGCTGAATAAGTTAAGCGCTATGGGTAAAAAAGTTTGTTTTTTGACGAACAATTCGTCGAAAGACAAGCGTGAATACGTAAAAAAACTGACCAATATGGGATATCCGGTAGACCTTTGGCAGATAATCACCTCGACTATGGCGGCGGTGCAGTTTCTGCATACGCGCCGCCCGGGTAAAAGCGTATACCCGATAGGAACGCCGACTTTCGTAAAGACTCTGGAAGAAGAATCGATTCCGATATCCGACGACGCGGACATAGTGCTGTTGGCGTTCGACACCACTCTGACGTACGACAAGCTGTGGCGCGCCAACGTGCTGTTGGAAAAGGGCAGGGAATTCATCGCCACGCATCCGGACACGGTATGCCCCTCCGACAAAGGCGAGATGCCCGACGTCGGATCGCTGATGGCGCTTTTGGAATGTTCTTCCGGCAGAGCTCCGTCGGTGATATGCGGCAAGCCGCATTCGCCCATGGCGGAAATAATTTCTCATCTGTTCGACATTCAGAAAGAACGCATAGTAATGGTGGGCGACAGGCTGTATACCGACATACTTTTCGGTATCAACAACGGCTATCAATCGCTGTTGGTGCTTTCCGGGGAAACGACAAAGGAAATGTTGGACGCTTCCGGAATAAAGCCTACGTTCGTGTTCGATTCCATACGGGATATAATAGAAGATTAGAATAATCCGAAAAAGGTTGCAAAAACTCCCTTAGTATTATATAATAATCCTCGCGGGCGTGCGCCTGCATACTAAATCTACCGTATACGGAGAAAGTAATGAAAAGAAAAATACTGATAACTGTTGCGATTATGCTGCTTGCCGCGCTGTTGGTGACGGTGCTTGCGGCGTGCAACAAAAGTTACAAACAGGACGCTCTGCCCGATTCGCCCGGCGCCGACGCCGCGGTCGTATCCAACGGAGGAATGGCGGTAATAGCGGGGAATTATCTTTATTTTATAAACGGCTATGCCGGACAGGACAGCGATAACGAATTCGGTGAAACCGTCAAAGGCGCGATAATGCGCGCTCCCTTGGAAAACGGCGTTCCGAACAGAGATGAAGTACAGACCGTGGTCCCGAAAAACGTCTATAACTCGAATGCGGAATCGGGTCTGGTCATTAAAAAAGGTTATATTTATTTCACCACACCGAACGACGAAAACAATTCCGACGGCAATCCGAAGACCGACGAGATGATACTGATGCGTTCCACTTTGGACGGATCCTATACCGAAACGATAGCCGTTTTCGACAATTACGAGATAACTTACAGAGTTTCCGAAAACTATATCGTTTATCAAAAAGGCACCGAATTGAGGCTGATCGATCTGAACGACAAATTCGAAGATACTTTGATAGAATCCGAAACGGGAACGGTTATTTTCCCCGACTATTCCGATTCCGCGAGCTCTTTGGACGACGTGGTGTTCTATACGAAGTCCGCCGCGGACGCTTACGCGAACCATAACGAAGTTTGGGCTTACCGCGCAGGCGGCACCGCAGTAAAAGCTCTGGACGGATTGGCAAGTTACGAAGGCACGGTTTTGCCGCATCCCGGCGGATACAGCATTTCGCTGCTGAACGCCGACTTTGTGGGAACGGATAAGGTCCGCCTGCAATATACAAAGACCGATTCGGGCACGAACAAACTTTCCACGGGCGTATATTCGTATACGTTCGACGCGAGCTTCGCTTTCAACGCCGCCGCAGAGGTCAGATACACAAAGGGCGTCACTTACACGGCTTTGAAGTTCGTGGACGACAGCCACATCCTTGCCACCGATTCCGATTCGATAGATATGATCTATTCCGTTAACGGCGCCTGGAAACGCGTTACCGTGGTAGAAGCCGCCGCAACCGTAATGGACGTGGTCAAAGCGGGCAACACTTATTCATTGATGTATCTGCAATCCGACGTCGTAAAGAAACTCGTCTTCGATTTCGATTCCGCTGTTGCAAATCCGCTGACTCTGCAATCGAACACGTCGTTGTTCAAAGGCGAGTATAATTCCGATTGGCTGGGGCTGGATATGATCGGCGGAGTGTTGTATTATTTCAATTCCGACGTTCTGAACAACATTTACTACCTCGATCTGAACAAAGTCGATTCGCGTGACGTCAGGACGCAGGCCGCGACCAGATTGGGCGTATTCTCCGACACCGACGTCATAGCTTTGCTGGAAGCCGACACCGAAACCGAAACCGAATCCGCCTGATACCGGCGGCGGCCGAACGACGAAACGATAACCGGAAAGCCCGCGAGAACCGCGGGCTTTTTTGCGGACCTGATTTTGCGCGGTAAATCGCCGAAAAATCTACGTCTTGAATAAATTTCGACAACGTAGTATAATATATTTAATCTAAGACGCTTTGGAGGGCTTATGAACAGTAAATACGAAGCATTGTTTACCCCTTGGAAAATAGGCAACGTCGAAATCAAAAACCGTATAGTATTGTGCCCGATGGGCGGCACTTCGTTATTCGGTTGGGTGGAACCCCACCACTTTGACGAAGACGCGGCGAACTTTTTCCTTAAACGCGCCGAAAACAACGTGGGTCTGATAATTCCCGGGATAGCTCCGCTAAGGAATATGTTAGGCAACAGGTGGCTGTACAAAGCAAACGGCGCATTCAAAAAACTGAAGCCCTTTATGGAAAAGATCCATAAGACCGGAGCCAAACTGTTCGTACAGCTGACTGCCGGTTTCGGGCGTTCTTTCGCCTTGGACGACATGATGGCGATGCTGATAAACAACAAGTTTTTGGGCGCGCTGGCGAAACCCGTCATCGATCCTTCGTACCTTTGCGCCGCGCCCAGCGAATCTCCCAGCCGTTGGGCGGAAAACGTCACCTGCCGCGAGATCACGGTAAAGGAAATCAAAAAGATAATATTCGCGTATGCGGAAACGGCTAAAAAGCTGATGGACGCCGGGGTGGACGGCGTCGAAGTGCACGCGGTCCACGAAGGCTATCTGTTGGATCAGTTCACTTTCAAATACGTCAACAAGCGTACCGACGAATACGGCGGCAGTTTTGAAAACCGTTACAGGTTCGCCGTCGAAGTCGTAAAAGCCATAAAAGAAAAGTGCGGCAAAGACTTCCCCGTTTCGTTAAGGTATTCCGTCGTCAGCAAGACCAAAGGCTTCTGCGACGGCGCAGTGCCCGGCGAGGAATACGTCGAGGTCGGCAGGGATATGGAGGAATCCGAAAAAGCTATAAAATACCTGGAGGAAGCCGGATACGATATGTTCAATGCCGATAACGGCACCTACGACGCGTGGTATTGGGCGCATCCGCCGGCATATATGCCCGAAAACTGCAACCTGAACGAGGTCAGCCACATCAAAAAATTCACCTCGAAGCCCGTTGTCTGCGCGGGGCGTATGTCGCCTGCCGCGGCTGCGTCGGCGATCGCCGCCGGGGATATCGACGGAATGGGCGTCGCAAGACAGTTCCTTACCGACGGAGAGTGGGTGACAAAGCTGATGGAAGGGCGCGAAGCCGATATAAAACCGTGTATTTCCTGCCATAACGGCTGCTTTACGATGTCGAAATCGAAGGGGACGGCTAACACGGCTCCTTTGGGAGATACGGCGCATATGGCGCGTTGCGCGCTGAATCCTCAGACGATGCAGGGTCATAAGTACGATATAAAACCTGCGGCGGTAAGAAAGAAAGTGGCGATCATAGGCGCAGGTATAGGCGGTATAGAAGCCGCTATGGTTTTGAAAGAGCGCGGACACGAAGTTACCGTATACGAAAAGAGCGACAAGATAGGCGGCGTGTTCATACCTGCGGCGGCGCCGTCATTCAAAGAAAAAGACAGAGCTTTGATAGAATGGTACCGTCACGAAGTCGAAAAACGCGGAATAGAAATAAAATTCAATACCGAAATTAAAGATATATCGAAACTCGACGCCGACGAGATCATAGTCGCTACCGGATCCAAACCCAAGAAACCGAACATTCCCGGCATAGAAAAAGCCATAGAAGCGGTGGAATTCCTTAACGGAAGGGAAGTCGGCGACAACGTAGTCGTTATAGGCGGCGGACTGACGGGATCGGAGATCGCGTACGAATTGGAACTGCACGGCAAACACCCCGTCATCGTGGAGGCGTTGAACGATATAATCACCACGAAAGCAGTATCTTTGGCGAATTCTTCCTTCCTCAGGGATTATTTCAAATGGAAGAAGGTACCGCTGATGTTGGAAAGCAAGGTTGTCGAAATCACCGACGATTCCGTGATCGTTCAATCGAAGGACGGCACAAAACATACCGTCCCCGCCGATTCGGTGATTTATTCGGTAGGTTACTATTCGGCTCCCGTCGCCGGAAAATCCAAAAACGTCCATATCATAGGCGACGCCGCAAAAGTCGGAAACCTGCGTTCCGTGATATGGGGAGCTTGGGATGTCGCGACAAAACTGTAAAAGGTATCTTCAGCTACCGAAACTGATGCAAAATGCGGCGCGCTTTAAAAGTGCGCCGTTAATTTTCGGATAGGGTAATTTGTTGACTTATCCGCATAGTGGGGATATAATTATATCGTTCGTTAATAAACACGAAAGGAGTGTGTTACAAATGGAATGTTCGCATGATTGTTCGAATTGCGGCGAAAACTGTTCTGAAAGAAAAGAAAGTTTTTTGGCGCCCGCAAATCCGCTGTCCAAAGTAAAGCGCGTTATCGGCGTGATTTCCGGCAAAGGCGGCGTAGGTAAATCGACCGTCACTTCCATGCTTGCGGTGACCGCCAGAAAGAACGGATATAAAGTAGGTATATTGGATGCCGATATTACCGGACCTTCGATTCCGAAGATGTTCGGAGTCCGCGCTATTGCCGACGCGATGGACGAAGAAACCATTCTTCCCGTCGAATCGGCGACGGGTATCAAACTGATGAGCATCAATTTGCTGTTGGAAGACGAAACCGAACCCGTTATATGGCGCGGACCCATACTTGCCGGTACCGTGAAACAATTCTGGTCCAACGTGGCGTGGGGAGATATAGATTATCTGTTCGTCGATATGCCTCCGGGAACCGGCGACGTCGTGTTGACGGCGTTTCAGTCCCTGCCGTTGGACGGCATAGTCGTAGTAACTTCTCCGCAGGAATTAGTCGGAATGATTGTTGCTAAGGCTACAAAAATGGCGGATATGATGAATATTCCTATTTTGGGTATAGTCGAAAACATGGCGTATTTCACCTGCCCCGATTGCGGCAGCAGACATTATATCTTCGGAAAATCCGATATTGCGGCTTATGCCGCCAAGGCAGGTATAAAAAAAGTCGTCGAACTGCCGTTGGATCCGTCCGATGCGGCTCTTGCCGACGCAGGGCAGATCGAAAAGGTTTTTTCGGAGGAATTGTTCGACATAGTAAAATAGCATAAATTTCCGTTTTCCGGGAATCCTTTTGTTTATGTTGGATCTGCCGCGTGAACAGAAGGCTTTGCAAAGGGCGTTTAACGGCTCGGACGATATCGTTTTCCGTCCCGTCGTTTCCGGTGACAAAAGGGCGCTTTTTGTCTTTGCAGACGGAATGATAGACGTAAAAGACGCCGATTTGGGGGTGGTAAAACCCTTTATCGGCGCGAACGGCGCTTTCACACCCGATCTGGAGTGTATGAAAGCGCTTTTTTCTACCGTTCAAAAGCTCGAGGAGCTGGATTCGGGGAAAAAATTCGTGGAAACCGTCGCGCGCGGCGCGCTGGGGCTGGTGATAGACGGCGCCGAAAAATATTTTACGCTCAGTTTGCATTGTTACCCCACGCGTTCGATAGCCGAACCGCCAACTTCTTCCGTGGTCAAAGGTCCCAGAGAGGGGTTTACCGAAGATTTCAAAGCCAATATGGTGATGTTGCGGCGCAGGTTCGGCACAGGGAAATTGGTATTTAAACCTCTGGTCATAGGCAGAGTCACGAAAACACAGATAAGGATTTGTTATATAAAAGGCATAACCGACTCCGCTTTGGTCGAAAAGGTCGTTTCCAGGATAAAAAAGATCGATATCGACGGAATAGTCGATTCTTCGGAAATTTCGGCTTTTTTGGAAGAAAGACCTTATTCGGTATTCAAACAGGTGGGCGCGACGGAAAAACCGGATATCTGCGCTTCCAAGCTTCTGGACGGCAGGGTGGCGGTGATAGTCGACGGCTCGCCGATGGTCTTGACGCTCCCGTTTATTTTGGTGGAGGATTTCCACGATTCCGAAGATTACTACAGGCGCCCCGTCAGGACGGCGTTGATACGCATAATGCGGCTGTTGGGGATATTCTTTGCGGTGCTGCTTCCTGCCGCATTCGTAGCGCTGTGTTCCCTGCAATACCAATTCCTGCCGCAGGAGCTGATGATAACCATACTCAATTCGACTGAGGGCATTCCGTTCACACCCATGACGGAGATGCTGATAGCGTTGATCTTTTTCGAAGTGCTGGGCGAAGCCTCCGTCAGGATGCCGCGATATTTCGGTATGGCGATTTCGGTGGTCGGGGGCATAATCCTCGGCGAAACAGCCGTTTCGGCGGGGGTCCTGTCCAGCCTCACCGTGCTGATAACCGCAATGTCCAGCATCGGTCTGTTTGCGATCCCCGACGAGGTCGGAGCTTTCAGCGTGATACGCATAGCGTTGGTGTTCGTGGGCGCGACTTTGGGATTGATGGGAGTAGTGATTTCGGCGGTTGCGATGGTGGCTTATGTGGGATCGTTGAGACTGTACGGAATCGATTACCTGACTCCGTTTGCGCCGCTGATCCCGACGCAGTTGGGCGACGCGGTCTTGAAACGGTCGAAGACGGATTCGTATTTCAGAACTCCGTTCATCAGCGCAAACAAAAAGAGGTTGGATTATGGAAACTAAATCTCTACCCGTGGCGTCTTACGCTTTGACGGCGGCAGTCCTCGCAACCGTATTCAAATTTTCGATACTGCCTTCCCTGGTTTCCGTCCGGACGGGAAGGGACGCTTGGATTACTATCGCAGTGATCGCCGCGATGGAATTGATAACTCTGGTCCCGGTGGTGTTCGTCAGCTTCAACGGCGGACTGCAATCGGTGAAGGAAAAATACGGCTTGCCCGTATATTTGCTGATTTCGGTTCCCGTTTCAGCTTTGGCGGTTACCAAAACTTTAATTTACATTTCGGAAGTCAATTCGTTTTGCGGTTCATATCTGTTTTATAACATATCCACGGAAAACCTCGGAATAGTGTTTGCGGCAGCCGCGGCTTTCATCGCGGTGACAGGCATAAAAGGCATTTCCAGAGCGGCAACGATAGCTGTCTGGACGATTCCGCTTATATTCGCGGTCGGGTGGATATTCGGAGAATCGTCCGCCGATTTTTCGCGTCTGACTCCCGTCGGCGTGACGGGGATCGGGGGCTTGAGCGGCGGCGTGGACAGCGCGTTGTTTTTCGCGTTCGATCTTTCTCCGCTGATGTTCGTTTCCACGGGCGTTCACGACGAAAAGCGTTCTCCGCTTAGCGTGTTTGCGGTCATGGGGCTGATATACGCGGCGGTGATCCTGTTTTTCGCCGCGTTTACGGCGGTGTTCGGCGAAGCTTATTATCTGTCGCCGCACGCCTTTGCCGGAATGGGATCTTTCAACGTGGTAAACACCGAAATAGGGGCGGTGGATTGGCCTGCGATAGTCGCCTGGCTGTCCTTTGCTCTGATACAGATCTCTTTTCAGATATGGTCGGTTTCGGCGGCTTTCAGCTATATTATCAAACCGCAGATTACGTCGGCGGTCGTGGCGGCGATCGCGGCTTCGGGCGGATTTATATTTAAAAATCTGGAATTCGCGATAAATTTTGCCGAAAGCGCGGTAAAATACGTTTCCGCCGCCGTAGCGGCAATATCGGCGGCGGCAGCTGCGATATTGATAAAGATAAAACCAAAAGCGGAGGTGAACGAAGTTGAAAATGCGACGTGCGTATAAATGGCTGGCGTTCGCCGTCTGTTTCGTGCTGTTTTTGGTCATGGGCGCGGAAACCGTGCCTTTGACGGACAGGGCGGTAGTGATGGGAGTGGGTATCGATAAGACCGGAAACGGTTATAACGTAACGGCGCAAATAGTTATGCCTACCGATTCGGAATCGAAAAGCGCCGGATATATAATCGTTCAGGGTGAAGGCGTCAGCGTTTCCGAAGCGTTGATGAACGTTTCCGTGGAAGCCGGGAAACAGCTTTCGATGTCTCATTGCAACGCCGTGGTTTTAGGGTTCGGACTGATACAGCACGACGCGGTAGCCGCGTTGGATTATATGGTCAGGAACGCTTATTTATCCGAAAACGCTTTGTTGGTGGCGGCTGAAAACAGCGCCGAGGAGATATTGTCGGCAAACCCCGCTTTTTCGGATATGAGCAGCCTGTATTTGCAGACTATGCTTACCCGATACGGTTACTATCCGGTCAGAACGGGCAGGAACATAAAGGAGTTTTTGATAGCTTACAATACCGATCCCGGCGGAAATTGGCTGTCGGTGACGTCGATGAAGCCTATCGAAGGTCAGGTAGGCGGACGGTCGGAACAGCAATCGCAGTATGTGTTTACCTTTTGCGATACCGCGGTATTCAAAGGCGAAGATTATATAACGAAATTGGACGAACGCGGTACAAGAGGGATAAACTACGTCGAAAACAAGTTGGAAGAAGGCAGCGTTGTGGCGGAGTGCGACGGCAAAGAATACACTTATTTTATCGAAAAAATAAGCACGAAAAAAAAGTTTTCAAAAGATTATTCGGCAAAATTCGAAGTTAAAGCCGTGCTTGTGCTGAAGGAGATCCGCGGTGGCGACGCCGTAGTGGCGCCGGAAGAAACCCAACCCGACGGCAGGGCGGCAGCCGCATTGGCGGAGGCGATAGCCGGCGATATCCGCTACGCTTACGAGGAAACAAAAAAAGCCGGAGTGGACATTTTCGGGCTGTACGAAGGCTTTTATTCGGTTTTGGGTAAAAATTTCGAACCCGAAGGCTATTCCGACAGGGCTGTATTGGAAATCGACGTCGACGTCAGTTTCGTTTAATCGGCTTCTTCCAACAGATCGGAAAGAATTTTCTGCGCCGCCAACAACCCTGCGGCGGCGGTAGCCGGCATAAAGCTGCCCAAGACGCCGCTTTCGGAAGGCTCTTCGTCCGAATAAACGGTATTGAGTTTTTCGACGCCTTCCATTTTCAGGCGGCTGCGCATCACCCGCGCAAGCGGACAGACCTTTGTGGAGTATATATCGGCGAGTCGGAACCGCGACGCGTCGCGTTTGTTGCCTGCGCCCATTACAGATATCACCGGAATGCCCGCGCGGCAGGCGGCGACGATCAGTTTGGTCTTCTGAGGAACGGAATCGATACAATCGGCGATATAATCGAATGCGTCCAAACCGACGTTGCCGTCGTAAAAAAGGTTCATCGCCTCCACCTCGCATACGGGGTTTATTTCCAGGACGCGTTTTTTCATTACTTCGGCTTTCGGACAACCGAAAGTCGAAGTAAGGGCACCTATTTGCCTGTTTACGTTGGATTCTTCGAATACGTCGCCGTCTATTAAAGTCAGCTTTCCTATGCCTGAACGCGCCAATGCCTCGGCGGTCATGCCGCCTACGCCGCCCAATCCGAACACGGCGACGCGTTTGGATCCCAATTTCTCGAAGTTGTCTTTTCCGACAACGGGTATCAGCCTTGAAAAGCGTTCGTCAGCCATTTCTCCTCCCGTTTATTCTTCGGTTTTGTCCGCCGAGTCGTTCGGGATATCCGCTGCCGCTTCTTCCGCGGAGCCTTCGGCAGGGCCGTTTGCGGCGGCGCGTCTGACGCGAAGGACCTCTGCAATTTCGGCTTTCTTTTTACCGGTAAGATCGTAAAAGAGTATCGGGATCGCCGCCAGCAGGGAAGTGATCCCCGGAATCACCGTGTACGCGAAGTATACTCCGCGGCTGGTTTCGAAGGTAAAGTTTTCGGTAGTCGCGGTATAACCCACCGCGTCGGAGAACACCACCGCCAGGCATACCGCGGAGCCCAATGCCAAAGTCACCTTTATGGAAAACGACAGCACCGCATAGGCTACGCCTTCGGTGCGCTTACCCGTTTTGTATTCGTAATAGTCCACCGAATCGGCGACCATTACCATAGGCATTATGTTGACGGCTCCGAACTGCAAGCCCACTAAAAACAGCGTGGGTATCAAAGCTCCCAGGTGAAAATTAGTCGCCGTGCCGACAAAGAATGCAAGCAAAGACGCTAAAAATCCGTACACGCTCATTCCGACGAACACCTTTCGTTCGTCCAATTTTTTTATCAGCAACGGCGTCAATGCCATGGAGATCATTGTTCCTGCGGCGGTGGAAAGCCCCAGAATGATTATAAGGTTCTGTCCTCCCAGGAGGGCGTTTGCAGCCTGTACCTGGATCGCCATTGCGCCTTGTCTGGCGAACCCCAAAAAGTACGAAAGCATGACCAACAACAGATATTTATTGCTCTTTATCGCGGAAAACATCTGCTTGAAGTTCATTTTTTCGGCTTTATAAGGAACGCGCTCCTTATTGAAAAAGCATATAAGGACCAACATTCCCGTACCGATTATGCCGATGGCAACGGCGTTCCAAAGGTATTCCGAAATGCTTAGGGTGCCTTCGATTCCGGCTCCGCCGGGCACCAT
Source organism: uncultured Clostridia bacterium (assembly GCA_944371785.1). Classification (GTDB taxonomy): domain Bacteria; phylum Bacillota; class Clostridia; order Christensenellales; family DTU072; genus Stercoripulliclostridium_A. The sequence goes on from CALVXZ010000013.1 coordinate 13,681, forward strand.
AAGGCAGACCAATGGAACGACGACGTAAGGGGCGGCTTGACCGATGGAACGGAAGGTACCGGAAAAGCCTATCAGGTTCGTTCTTTCGTCGGGGTTCGGGGTGAGTACCGCGGACATAGCCTGCGATGGCACGTCAGCCATTGTCATCGCCATACTCCACAGTGTGGTCACGACGAAAATATACGCCAAAAGCGCGGCTCCCGACAGAGGGACGTCGATGAACAGCATTACCGTAAACAGCACCAGCGGCGCCGAAGCGTACAACACGAAAGGTTTGAGTTTTCCGAAGCCTTTGTCGCGTTTCCTTTCGATGAGGTTACCGACTATCGGATCGAATACGGCGGAAACGATCCTTGCCGCGAGGACCAGAAACGGCACCGCCAACAATTCCGCAGAGGACAGTCTGTTCGCGGTGGAATAGAACTCGAGCTGATATGAATTCAGGTAAAAGATCACCATCTGTAAACCGAACAATCCGACGGAGTATATCAGGATCTCTTTGAACGAAAGATACTTTTTTGTCGCTGCGCTTTCCATAAGCCCTCCCGAGAATGCAATTTCATTATCGCATACGCGCGGAAGTTTGTAAATAAAAAAATACCTTCCGCGGCTGCGGAAGGCAATCATATCGGTCAAACCGCTTTTTTCAGGATTGCGAAGTTTAGAACCTCTTCAGCTTTCCGGAAGGCAGGATGTCCTCCCACGCCGAACGGTACGCATCATACAGGGTCTTTCCCGTGCCGCCGCCCGACAGGTAATAGTTCGGTTCGATGTATATCGCGGCGTCAGCGTGCAGAGTCGAGAAATTAAAGGACAGTTCGTTGATCTCCGCGGGTTCGAAATTCAATCCCAATCCGGCTTCGCCGCAGAAATCGACGGTTTTCAGGTTTTTCAAGTAGGTAAACGCCATATAGTGTATGCGCGAGATCCTGTTCGGAAGCTGTATGCCCGTCATATTATCGATACCGGGGTTGGAATCGGCGGAATCGTTCGCGAACGCGAACGGCAGAATATCGTCTATGTATGCGGTCTTGCCGACGGAATAGGGGGAATTATTTATATACTCTGCAAGATTCAACGAACCCGATACGTCGTCACGGTACTTTGAAAACACATAACAGACTTTCGACGTGTCCGCGGTCAGCCCCGTGCTGAGATCGCCGTCGGTCACGCTGCTTTTATTGAAATATACACCGTCTACCGCCAGATAGGGGGTGCGCATATAAACGTCCGCGGTCAGGAGTGCGACGGTGCCGCCGCCCTCCGCGGCATAACCGCCCAGCGCCGAATCTACATAAATGTTCTGAACGACGTTGAACGAATATTGAGTGGGGACGGTGTCGCCGTTGGAATCGATGGTCGGCTGCAGCCACTTTTTCTTATACAGATCGACGTGGTCTTTCGGAACGACCAGATCCACCGACGGGTAGGGAACGGATTCGCCGTTCAGGACGGTTTCGCCGAACGCGTAACTGCCGTAATCGGGAATATATTCCTCTTCGGTGATTTCGAAAGTGATTATGCCGGATTCCACGTCGGAAAACGCCTGCCCGGCAATGAGCCTGGTGGTGGGTTTAACGGTGAAATCGTGTCTGGTAGCCGGGAACGCGTACACCAGAACGTGCCCGAGATACGCCGCGCCGTCTCCGGTGTTGTAGGCTTCGACCAACCATTCCGTTATCGAAGAAACGTCCTTCCCGGAACCGAACACATAACTGCCCATAACCTTTATATTGTCGTATCCGGTAACCGTTTTCAAAGAATTAGAACCCCAAAACACCATATTGTAAATATCGGTAATTCTGTTTTCCAAATCTATGGATTCCAATCCGGAATCGTAAAATAATTTTTTCTGCAGTACCTGAAGGCTGTCGGGAATATCGAATGAAGTCAGCGCGGAATCGCCTTCGAAGGCGCTCTGTCCCAAAGAGGAAACGCTGTCCGGCAGGTTTACCGAGGTGAGTTCCGGACAGTTTTTAAAACACTCCGCTCCGATCTCCTTCAAAGTATCGGACGGGGCGAAAGTCGCCGTCGTCAGCTTCGGGCAATCGGAGAACGCGCCTTCTTCGATCAGTTCCAAAGTCGAAGGCAGCACTACTTCCGTCAGGGATTGACATTGCGAAAAGGCGTCTTTGCCTATAAACCTGATGCCTTCCGGGACGGTGATCTTGCGAACGTGTTCGTTTTCCGCGAAAGCCGATTGACGTATCCCGTAAATTTCCGTGCCGCCCGGAACCGAAGTGGGCAGGGTGATTTCGTCGTATTCCAGATTCGGATGGGACAGCTTCGCGATATAGGTTTTTCCGTTTTCTTCGCGGTATTCGTAGGTGGGTTCGCCGGGTGCCCAGAATCCGTACAGCGTCATCGACGAATGCACCGGCGTGGACGCGATATCGAAATAGTTTTTGAATTGGGGATCGGTATACCAACCGTAAAAAGATTCCCCGGACGGTCCGCCGCCGGGAGTAACGGCTTTCAGGTATTCGCCGTCGCGGACGTATTGCACGGCAAGCGAACCGAACTCGCCGGTGTCGAAAGAAACTTCCCAATATCCCGAATGATCGGGAGTATCCGCGGAGCCGGGGCGGTATTCGACTATGTAAAGCATCATCGTGGCTTTGCTGCCGTCCTCCGCCGTTGCGGTGATCATTACGGATCCTTCGGAAGAAAGTATCAGGCTTTTTCCGTCCTCGGAAACCTTTGCCAGCGCGGGGTTTGCGGCGCTGAGAGTGTAACCGTCCTTATCCGAAGCGGTTTTAACGACGGGGGTATAAGTCAAAACCATATCCTCGCCGTCCGAAAGATAGACGGTGACTTCGCGTTGTTCGAACGCGATAGGGTCTTTTTCGTTACAAGCGGAAACGGCGACCAGGGTCACCGCAATCAATATCGTTACCGCTAAAGGAAGCAGTTTGCGCGCGTATTTGCTTTTCATAACCGAATTATAACATATATTATACGATTCCGACAACAGCTCACCGAACATTCACATTAAATTCAGTCGCCGTATCCCCGAATAAGACGGCTTCCGCAGGGATATAATTGTGCTATGAGTTTACCGGTAGTCATTTGTATAGGTTCGTCGTCCGTCGCCGGGGACGCGTTGGGACCGATGGTCGGCGATCTTTTAAGGGAAGTCCACAATCTGCCGGCTTTCGTATACGGCGGCTTTTCCAGACCCGTGAACGGAGTCAATTATCCGGAATACGTCGAATTCATCTCCTGCAGGCATTCCGGCAATTTCGTGATAGCGGTAGACGCCTGCGTGGGCTCCCCGGAAGACGTCGGCACCGTAAAATATTCGGGCGCCGGACTGAGAGCGGGCGGCGCGTTGAACAAAAATCTGGGCAAAATAGGCGACATAGGCATACTCGGAGTGGTGGCGGCGCGCTCCGAAGACAACCTCAGCGCGCTGATGAGCGCGCCTTATTCGCTGGTGGAACGCCTCAGCGAAAAAATCGCCGCGAAAATAGCCGATTTTATTTCGGATTTCGGTAATAATAAAACAAAAATACGCGATACCGAGCAAAGCCCGTTTTAAAAAGTTTCCGTACCGCCGCGGCGGCGTCTTCCGCACGCTGCCAAACGAAAAATCGGTTGCGAATTACTTTACATTAAATAATAATCTATGATATAATCTCTTGGAAAAAGAAACGCCCGTCGGGCATAGACAAAAGAACAGATTATCGAAGAGGTGCTTATGAGAGGTCTTTTGACATTGAGGACGTTGTCTTCGCCGGAGATAATGGACATCATAGAGCTTGCTATTCGTTTTAAAAAAGGTTGGTCAATCAACTTCCCCGGGAAGAAAATGGTCAACCTTTTTTATGAAAACTCCACCAGAACGCAATACAGTTTTCAAATGGCGATGATAAATTTGGGGATCACGCCTTTGTCGTTCAACCTTGCGTCCAGCTCCGTTCAAAAAGGCGAAACTCTGTACGACACCGTGCGCACGTTCGAGGCTTTGGGCGTGGACGGCATTGTCATCCGCCACACAAAGGACGTCTATTACAAGGATCTGGAAACCATAAAGGTCCCGATTTTCAACGGCGGCGACGGCACTTCCGATCATCCCACGCAGACTCTGTTGGATCTGATGACGATATACGAAGAATTCGGCGCGTTCGAAGGGCTGAAGATAGCTTTGGTGGGCGACATCTCGCATTCCAGGGTAGCTCACGGCAATGCCGAAGTAATGAAGCGGCTGGGTATGAAGGTATACGTTTCCGGACCCGAACAGTTCTGCGACAGGACGGGCGAATACATTCCGTTGGACGAAGCCGTCGAAAAAATGGACATAATCAACCTGTTGAGGGTGCAATTCGAACGCCACGAACAGGCGATGAACATCACGAAAGAAGAATATCATCAAAAATACGGGCTGACCGCGGAAAGAGTGGCAAAGATGAAACGCAACGCAATCATCATGCATCCCGCGCCGATTAACCGCGGCATCGAAATAGCTTCCGAAGTCGCCGAATGCGAAAAATCCAGGATCTATAAGCAAATGGAAAACGGAGTGTATATCAGAATGGCGGTGCTGACGATGGCGTTGGAGGGCAAGCTGTGAGGATAGCCCTGGTCAATTTAAAATTTCCCGACCGCGACGGCGATTGCATAACGATCGAGGACGGATTCATCGCCGCGTTCGGTTTGTCCGGCAGGTACGACCGCGCTTTCGATCTGAACGGACACACGGTCCTGCCCGGCGCAGTCGACGTTCACGCACATCTCAGAGAACCCGGGTACGAATACAAAGAAACGATACTTCGGGCTACCGAAAGCGCGGCAAAGGGAGGCATAACGAGGGCTTTTGCGATGCCGAACGTAATTCCCGTACCCGATTGCCCCGAAAACCTTTTTGCCGAAACGCGCCTTTTTGAAAGGGACGCGAAAATCAAAATTTACCCGTTCGGTGCATTGACGAAGGGCGAAAAGGGGGAAAGCCTTTCCGATATAGAAGGGCTTTCCGCTTATCTGAAAGCGTACAGCGACGACGGTTTTTGCGTAAACGATCTTTCGCTGTTGGAAGAGGGCATGTACAGGGTAAAAGCCGTGGGCGGCATAATCGCTTCGCACGCCGAAAGGCGCGGAGCGGCGGATTCCGAAGCCGCCGAATACGAAGCGGTGGAGGAGGAATTGGAGCTTGTAAAGCGCACGGGCGTAAGATATCATTTCTGTCATCTTTCCACGAAACGCAGCTTCGATCTGATCCGCCGTGCGGTTGCGGAAGGAGCCGACGTCACTTGCGAAGTCACTCCGCACCACCTGACTTTGGACAAATCGATGATAAAAAACGCAGATTGGAAGATGAATCCGCCGCTCAGGAGCGCCGAGGACGTACGCGCAACCGTAGACGCTCTGACGGAAGGCGTGGCGACGATCGTCGCGACGGATCACGCTCCGCATTCGGCGGAGGAAAAGGCGCGTGCTTACGAAAAAGCTCCGAACGGTATTCTGGGATTCGAAACGATGTTCCCTGCGATATATACGGCATTGGTCGCTTCCGGCAGATTGAGTCTTTCGCGGCTTTCGGAAGCCGTCACCGCCGCCCCGGCAAAGCGTTTCGGGACGGATCACGGCAGGATCGCCATAGGCGAAAGGGCGGAAATAATTGCTTTGGACACTACCGACGCCAGGCGGTACACGGCGGAAGAAATTTTGGGGAAAGCCGTCAATTCGCCTTATATCGGTATGGAAATGACGGGTTTTAACGCGTTTACGATGGTAGGCGAAAAAGTATTATACAAAGCTTCGGACATAAAGGAGGTATAGATGGCATCCGGTTACATAGGCGATTTCGGCGACGCCGAAAAAAGGCGCATGCTGGTGTTGGAAAACGGAAAGTTTTTCATCGGAAAAGGTTTCGGCTCTTCAGACACGCGCATAGCGGAAATAGTTTTCAACACTTCGATGGTGGGTTATCAGGAGATACTTTCCGACCCGTCGTATTGTTCGCAGATGGTAGTGATGAGCTATCCTTTGATAGGAAATTACGGACTGACCGACGACGACTACGAATCCAAAGGCATATATCTTTCCGGATTCATCGTCAGGGAATACAACGATTCGCCTTCCAATTTCAGGTTTACGAAGACGCTTTCCGAGGTCATGGCGGATAACGGAGCCGCCGGGATATCCAACGTCGATACCAGGGAGATCGTAAAGATCATTCGCGACGAAGGCGCGATGAGGGCTATGATAACCGACGCGGACCGTTCCGTGGACGAATGCGTGCGCGAATTGAAGGCTTACGCGCTGCCGCACGACCAGGTAAAGCAGGTATCCTCCAAAAAGATATGGTTTTCCAGGACCAAAAACCCCGAATTCAACGTCGCCGTCGTGGATTGCGGCGTAAAGCTGACGATGATAAAAAAACTTAACGCGCACGGCGCGAACGTAGTGGTGGTCCCTTACGACACATCTTTCGAGGAGATCATGCGTTTCAAACCGGACGGGATATTCTGTTCGAACGGTCCCGGGGATCCCGAGGACGTTCCCGAAGTCAAAAGGCTTGTCCGGCGCGCCCGCGGCGAGCTGCCGGTAATGGGTATCTGCCTGGGGCACCAGATAATCGGACTGGCATACGGCGCGGAAACTTACAAGATGAAATTCGGTCACCGCGGCGCAAACCACCCCGTAAAGAATCTGCTGACGCAGAAAGTGGAGATCACCAGCCAGAACCACAGCTATGCGATAAACAAAGACAGTCTGTCCGGCACGGGGCTGACGCTGACGCACGTCAATCTTATCGACGACGAGCCGGAAGGCATGGCGGATATGAAAGACAAAGTCATCAGCATACAATACCACCCCGAATCGGCGGCGGGTCCGGAAGATTCGGATTATCTATTCGACAATTTTATAGCTTTTATGCGTGAAAACGGAGGCAAAAAACATGCCAAAGAGAACAGATATTAAAAAGATAATGGTAATAGGCTCCGGACCTATAGTGATAGGTCAGGCGGCGGAATTCGATTATGCCGGCACTCAGGCGTGCATCGCGCTGAAGGAAGAAGGCTACGAAGTCATTCTGGTGAATTCGAATCCTGCCACGATAATGACGGACAAGGCTATGGCGGACAAAGTGTATATGGAGCCGCTGGACCTGGAACACGTCGCAAAGATCATCAGAAAGGAACGTCCCGACGGTCTGATATGTTCGATAGGCGGACAGACCGGGCTGAACCTGGGAATGCAGCTGCACACCAAGGGCGTGTTGGAAGAATGCCAGGTGGAGCTGTTGGGCACCGGATACGAATCGATATCGAAAGCCGAGGACAGACAGCTGTTCAAGGACCTTTGCGAAAAGATAGGGGAACCGGTCCTGGAATCGAATACCGCGCACACAACCGAAAGCTGTCTGGAGATCGCCGAAAAGATAGGCTATCCCGTAATAGTCCGCCCGGCGTTTACTTTGGGCGGTACCGGCGGCGGCTTTGCGGACAACGCCGAGGAACTGAAGGCGCTTTCCAAAAACGCTTTGAAACTTTCTCCCGTCACGCAGGTGCTGATAGAAAAATCGATAAAAGGCTATAAGGAGATCGAATTCGAAGTCATGCGCGACGCCAACGACAACGCCGTCGCGATATGCTGTATGGAAAACGTCGACCCCGTCGGCGTGCATACGGGCGATTCGATAGTCGTCGCTCCCAGCCAGACTCTGACCAACAAGGAATTCCAGATGCTAAGGAGCTCGGCTCTGAAAATCATCCGCGCCCTAGGCATAGAAGGCGGATGCAACGTGCAGTTTGCTTTGGATCCGTTCAGCTTCGAATACTTCGTCATCGAAGTAAACCCCAGAGTTTCCAGAAGCAGCGCGCTGGCGTCGAAAGCCAGCGGATATCCGATAGCGCGCGTTTCGGCAAAGATAGCCTGCGGTCTGACTTTGGACGAAATCAAATTGCCGAACAGCTATGCGGCGTTCGAACCGGCGTTGGATTATATCGTCTGCAAGGTTCCGCGCTTCCCGTTCGATAAATTCACGAAAGCTTCCAGGGTCCTGAACACTCAGATGAAAGCCACCGGCGAAGTGATGAGCATCGGCAGAACTTTCGAAGAAGCTCTGTTAAAGGCGGTCCGCAGCCTCGAAACGGGATTGGATCACGTCGAGATCCCGAGGCTGAAGGAACTTAGCGATCACGACCTTATCGATCTTGTCATCGAAAACACGGACGAAAGGATATTTGCCGTGACTGAAGCCGTCCGCCGCGGGATACCGATAGATTATTTGTACGAATTGACGCAGATCGACAGGTTCTTCCTGGAAAAACTTCAAAATATCGTGGCGGCGGAGAAACGTCTGGCAAGCTCCGGGCTTGACGCGACGCTGCTGAGGGCGTTGAAGACGATGGGGTTCTCCGATTCCTATATCGCCCGCGTCAAAGGGCTTTCCGAATACGACGTGTACAAAATGCGCGCGGACGCCGGCATACGCCCCGTATATAAGATGATAGATACCTGCGCCGCCGAATTCGACGGATATACTCCTTACCTGTATTCGATATACGAATCCGAAAACGAATCGGCGCGCTCCGACAAGAAAAAAATAATAGTTCTGGGCTCCGGACCTATCAGGATAGGGCAGGGCATAGAATTCGATTATTCCACCGTGCACGCCATTTGGGCGATAAAGGATTCGGGCTACGAAGCTATCATAATCAACAACAACCCCGAAACCGTTTCCACGGATTACACGATTTCCGACAAATTGTATTTTGAACCGCTGACGTTCGAAGACGTTATGAACATAATCGATTTTGAACGTCCGGAAGGCGTCATCGTGGCATTGGGCGGACAGACCGCGATAAACCTTGCCGAATCGCTGACCGACGCCGGAGTCAGGATCCTGGGTTCTTCCGCGGAAAGCATCGCGCTTGCCGAAGACCGCGACAAGTTCGCTTTGGCGTTGGAACAAATGCATATCCCGATGCCCAGGGGCGAAGCCGTGTTCTCCGTAAAAGACGGCGTAAAAGCGGCGGAAGATATCGGCTATCCCGTATTGGTCAGACCTTCGTTCGTGTTGGGCGGAAGAATGATGCACATCGTTTACGACCGCGAACAATTGGAACCCATTCTGCGCGAAGCGGTAGCCTTAAACCGCAAACATCCGGTTCTGATAGACAAATACATCCTGGGTAGGGAATGCGAAGTCGACGCCGTTTCCGACGGGAACGAAGTATTCATTCCCGGCATTATGGAACACATCGAAAGGGCAGGGGTGCACTCCGGCGATTCGATGAGCGTATATCCCCCGTATTCTTTGGAAAGCGAAGTCTGCGATACCATAATCGATTACACCGTAAAGGTGGGATTGGGGCTGAAGATAATCGGACCGTTCAACATTCAGTTCGTCGTGGATTCCGATAAAAAAGTTTACATCATCGAAGTCAATCCGCGTTCTTCCAGAACCGTCCCGTTCCTCGCAAAGACCACCGGCGCGCCGATAGCCGACATCGCCACGAAAGTAATGTTGGGCTCCGCGCTGAAGGAGCTGGGCTTTACCGGAGTTTATCCGAAGAAAAAACGTTGGTATGTGAAAGCGCCTACTTTCTCCTATTCCAAGCTGACGGGATTGGACGCCGTGCTTTCGCCGGAGATGAAATCCACAGGCGAGGCGATCGGCTACGACGACGCGCTGACCAGGGCGGTCTACAAAGCGTTGAAAGCTTCCGGGCTCCGCGTGGACAATTACGGCACGGTGTTCGCAACGATAGGCGATCAGGACAAGGCTGCCGCGCTTCCGCTGATCAGGCGATTCTACGACCTCGGATTCAACATCGAAGCCACGGAAGGCACCGCGAAGTATCTGAAATCCGCCGGTATCCGCACCAGGGTCAGGAAAAAACTGTCGCAGGGTTCGGACGAGATCCTGCAAGGGCTGCGCCGCGGATATGTGACCTACGTCGTCAACACCATCACCGAAGGCGGCTCCGGGCATGCCGACGGTATGGAGATCCGCCGTACCGCCGTGGAAAACAACGTGCCCGTGTTCACTTCCCTCGATACCGTCAGGGTGCTTTTGGACGTTCTGGAAGAAACGACCATGGGAGTTTCCGAAATATGAGATCGGAAGTATTGAAAGTCACCGAAAACAGGCGGCTGACAAAGGATATATATAAAATGTCGCTGTTCGGGGCGGAGCGGCCTCTGCCGGGGAACTTTTTGGAACTGACAGTCCCGGGCTGCTTTTTAAAACGTCCGTTCGGCGTCGCGGGTTATTCCGACGGCACGACGGAAATATATTACCGCGTGATCGGCGAAGGCACCCGTAAAATGACGGAAATGGCTCCGGGCACCGAATTGGAAGCGTTGACGGGATTGGGAAATTCCTTCGATATGACCGCGGTATCCCGTCCGCTGATAGTTTCGGGGGGATTGGGATTCGCGCCCTTGAAATACCTTGCCGAATGTTTTCTGGATAAAGGTATCGTACCCGCTTTCGTGGCGGGGTTCAGGACGGCGGACGACGCGGTGCGCTTCGGCGAAACTTTCGAACGCCTGTCGCCCGCGGTCACGACCGACGACGGATCTTTGGGCTATCACGGCAACGCCGTCGATTACATAAAGGAGAAAGTTCCGGAATTCGACCGCTATTACGCCTGCGGTCCGATGCCTATGCTGAAAGGCATGGCGGCGGCTTTCAAAGGCGGACAGCTTTCGTTGGAAGCCAGGATGGGCTGCGG
>CALVXZ010000014.1 GCA_944371785.1 uncultured Clostridia bacterium
CTCGCCTTTTCGAGAGCGACGTTCTGATCGACAACAAACCTCATGACAAGAGCGCGTCGAAAGACGCGCTTTTCTTGCCCTGCAGGATCTTTCGGTTTCGGAAGCGGTGGTTCGGCGATACGACGGGAGCGACCGAATAAACGGCGGCGATTAAATTATATTTTCCGAAATTTAGCGGCGATATCGTTTGTAAAAACTCCGGAAGATGTATTATAATTATCGCGATAATTATGAAAACGAAAGATGTAAAAGAATTCAGAAGCAATTCGGGACAGTGGTCCGGCAAGTTCGGATTTTTAATGGCGGCGGTAGGCTCCGCGGTAGGGCTAGGTAATATCTGGAGGTTTCCTTACCTTGCGGGTCAACAGGGCGGCGCCATCTTTTTGATAGCTTATGTGCTGATAATCGCGATAGTCGGCTTTTCGCTGATGATCGCCGAATTCGCGATCGGCAGACACGCAGCCAAAAACGTCATCGACGCTTACGGCGCAAAGAAAAAAGGCTGGGGCGCGGTAGGTATCGTCAGCTGTATAGCTTCGTTTTTGATAGTTTCCTATTACAGCGTCATCGGCGGTTGGATAATCAGGTACGCGGCAGGGTACTTCGACGGCGGCAGCTTTGCGGAAAGCGGCGATTACGCCTCCGTCTTTGCCTCTTTTACCGGCGGCACCTGGGAACCGATAGTCTGTCTGTTCGCGTTCATGGCGGTATGCCTGGTCATTATCCTGTTGGGTGTTCAGAACGGCATAGAACGTTTCAACAAAGTGCTGATGCCTTTGTTGTTCGTAATGCTGATATTCGTTATGATAGTGTCGCTGACAATGGACGGCGCAGCGGAAGGCGTTAAATTCTTTATAGTTCCCGATTTCGACCGCGTGGAAAGCACCGGCGGTATAATGGGAATATTCCTGGCGGCGCTGGGTCAGGCGTTTTATTCGCTGTCGCTGGGGCTGGGAATCGGTACGACTTACGGCGCTTACGCCAGAAAAGACATCAGCCTTTCCGCAAACACTACCTTGATCTGCGTTTCCGACACTCTGGTGGCGATGATAGCGGGATTCGCGATACTGCCGGCGGTCTTTGCGGCAGGCGCCGAACCCACCGTGGGACCCGGATTGGTCTTTGTCACGCTGCCTTCCGTGTTCGCGGCGATGCCCGATGTTTTGGGCAGCATAGTCGCCGTCGTGTTCTTCCTGTTGGTGCTGTTCGCGGCGATCACTTCGGCGATAGCTTTGATAGAAGTGAACGTTTCCGTGATCACCGAAAAATTCAGGATCCCCAGGAAATGGTCGGCGATTATCATTGTGGTCGCGGCGACGGCTTTGGGTATAATCGTGTCGCTGTCGCAGGGCGGATTCATCGGCGGAGTGGACGTTTTAAGCCTGTTCGATACGTTCTCCAACACGTTCCTGCTGCCGCTTGCCGGAATATTGACCTGCATTTACGTCGGTTACGTTTGGAAGCCCAAAAACGCGCTTGCCGAAATCGCGGCGCATACCGAAAACGGCACCGTGAAACTCGGTAAGCTGTGGTCGTTGAATATCCGCACTCTGTGCCCGGCGCTTATCGCCGTTTTGTTCGTCTACGGCATAGTGGATCTGTTCATTTAAAATTTCTAAATAATGTAAACGGGCTTCCGAAAAATGATTTTCGGGAGCCTTTTTTCGTTGAATATGCAAAATATCAGGGGCTTTCGAACACCGGTTCGCACGGGCGCGCGCATATTGCTTATTGAATAATACCTTGCGATATGGTATCATTAAATCGTATTTTTAACGGAGGGTGTCAAATGAAAAAAATCGTCGGGAAAAACATTGTTCTGACCGGTTGTAACAGCGGTATCGGTTACGAATTTTTAAAGCTGATCGCCGCCGACGGCATAACGGTGGCTTCCGTTAAAAAGACTAAAAACGGCTACAAGGAAACGGGAGAAAAATCGCATATCGGTTGCGACGCCGTGGTGCTTTCCCTGGGCGCGCGGAGCGTGAACGGACTGTATAAGGAATTGCAGGGCAAGTACGAAAGACTTTACATAATAGGCGACGCCGCCGCGGCGGGCAGGATAGCGGACGCTACCTCCGCCGGATACGAAGTCGCGGTAAACCTGGACTGACGTTCTGTCGGTTCCAAGGCAAAAAGCCCCCTCCGAAGTCGGTTCGGAAGGGGCTTTTTTCAATGCCTCCGCGACCCGGTTTCACGCGATGTACATAAAGCTTTCACACGTTTTCTTACTTCGCAAGACAGCCCGGAAAAGACGTCCCGAGAACGCCTTTATTTTTACTAAAAATTTACTTTAAAATCTGATTTGCGGCAGTTGAATATTTTGCACTCCGAGAGTATAACGGGTGCTGAAAAAAGATATAGAAGAGGTAAAGAATTCGTATCTCGGGGCGGAGATCCGGGGAGCAAAAAAATGAAAAAATATTCAGTAAACGGCAAACGCATATTTCTGATGTCGCTTCCGATATTTTTCGAATTGTTTTTACAGCTGTTGGTCGGTAACGTAGACCAGATAATGCTGTCGGGATATTCCGAAACGTCCGTTGCGGCGATAGGAAACGCCAACACCATAATCAATCTGGTCATCGTAATATTGACGATGGCGGCGTCGGGCGGTATGATCGCGCTGACGCATTATATCGGCGCAGGCGACGAGCTGCGGCAAAAAGCCGCGGTGATCTGGACTTTCGTTCTGGGCGGAGCTTTCGGACTGATATTTACCGTCGTGTCGGTGTCCGCGGCAAAGCCGCTTTTGATCGCGCTGAACGCGCCGGAAGACATTATTCCCGAAGCCGCCGGATACATTACCGTGGTCGGCGCGGGTCTGATTTTACAGGCTCTGATGCTGTCCGGTACGGCGGTATTGAGGAGTTTTTCAAAGCTGAAAGCCATTCTGGCGATAGCGGTGATAATGAACCTTATCAATATTTTGGGTAACTGGTTATTGATAAACGGGATCTCGTTCTTCCCTGAAATGGGGATCATGGGCGCCGCCGTTTCCACTGACGTTTCCAAACTGATAGGCTTGGCGATCACTTTGGTCGTTTTGAAAAAGAAGACTCCCGTTTCGGTAAAATTCGCCGACTTGAAAAAGCTGGACGCGGCTACCTTCAAAGACATCGTAAAGGTGGCGTTGCCTACGGGCGCCGAATCGGCTTCGTACAATCTGTCGCAGATCGTAATTTTAAGTTTCATCAACATCTTCGGGACTTCGGTGATCAACACCAAGGTGTATTGCGGCATGCTTGCGAATATCGCTTATCTGTACTCTACGGCGATAGCGCAATCGACGCAGATCAACATCGGTTACCTTGTCGGAGCAAAGGAATATTCGATGGTTTCGAAAAGGGTCGGTATCACTACCGCGATATGTATCGGAGTTTCGGTTTCGGTGTCGTTCATCCTGTGGCTGACGTCCGATTACGTTCTGGGAATACTGACCGACGATCCCGCCGTGCTGGAGCTGGCAAAGACGATCATGCTGATCGACATAGCTTTGGAGATAGGGCGTTCGGTGAACCTGGTAATGACAAGGTGTCTTGCCACGGTGGGCGATATTAATTTCCCCGTCACCGTCACAATAATGATGGAATGGGCGGTGGAAGTAGGATTCGGATATCTGTTCGGCGTGCACCTCGGCTACGGGCTGGTCGGGATATGGATCGCGATGGCTGCGGACGAGATTCTGCGCGGCATATTCTTTGCGGCGAGGTTCGCGGCGAAGAAGTGGATGCGCAAGGGACGCAAAAAGGATTTGCGGATAAACGGCGGAGCCGATATTATGGAAGCCGTCAAACGCCCCAGGAAACTTTTCGAAGGGCTGGCAAGAGCGTTCAACATCTGTCAATAGGAGCGCGCGGAAGCTGTCCGGGAAAAAACGTTGCCTAAACGCGATCGGTGTGTTAGAATTGTGGCATGAGATTGTTCGTAGCGTTGGAACCGGACGGGACGACGGCGCAAAAATTATATACCGCGGCGGAGCGTTTTACCGAAAGGGCGGTGCCTGCCGAAAACCTGCACGTTACGTTGCGGTTTTTTGGCGAAGCCGATCCCGAAGCCTGTCGCGGTATTTTGAACTTCTGCAAAGGATACAAGGAAATAACCGCTTCCGCGGTGGGCGTAAGGAAACTGTCCGGGGCGACGGCGATGATATTCGATTCGCCTGCCGCCGCCGAACTTGCCGAAAGGGCGGGAGGAGCCGGCAATTTCGTGCCGCACGTCACTCTGACCCGAAAGCGCGCGGACGAAGCGCGGCTGTTTGCGGCAGTAGGAGATTTTTCCGCCGCGCGTTTTACCGCCGTTTCGCTGATGGCGTCGTCCGTTGAGGACGGACGGAGGAAATATACGCCCTTAGACACGCTGTTCCTTCCGCCGCCGAAACCGTTTAAATGCGTATTGTTCGACCTGGACGGCACGCTTTCCGATTCGGCGCCGGGGATAATCGGTTCGGTGAAATACGCTCTGGAAAAACTGAATTTTACGGACTACGACGAAAAAATCCTGACCAAATTCCTGGGACCGCCGTTGGTGTGGTCTTTTAAAACTTATCTGGGACTTTCGGACGCGGACGCGGAAAAAGGATTGCGGCTGTACCGCGAAAACTACAACGAACAGGGCGGAAAATATATCGCCGAGATCTATCCCGGCGTAAGGGAAACTTTGGAAACGCTGAAAAATGCCGGCGTAAAATTAGGCGTCGCCACGGTAAAACCCGAAAAGACCGCAAGGGAAGTTTTGGAACATTTCGGGCTTTCGGAGTATTTCGACGTCGTTGCGGGCAGTCCGCCCGATATAAAACACGCCGAAAAACAGACGGTGATACTTTCCGCGCTGAAAGCGCTGGGACTGCCGCCTTCGTCGGAAACGCTGATGGCGGGGGACAGACTGTTCGACGTGGAATCCGCAAAGGCGTTGGGTTTGTCGGCTTTCGGAGCTTCGTACGGTTTCGGAGGCAGACAGGAACTGAAAGCCGCCGGCGCGGACTACGTTTCCGACAGGATCCGGGATTTGCTGACTTTGTTCGAATAGGGCTTTTATGGAAGGATTCAAAGTAGAAATGCATCTGCATACTGCCGGGAACAGCCGTTGCGCTAAAGTTCCTGCCGAAAAAGCCGCCGGATTATATTCCGCGGCAGGTTACGACGCCGTTGTGGTCACCAATCATTGGAACAAGAATATCGCCGAAAACTACTTTGGCGGCTCCGCCGACAGGATCGACAGATATCTGAACGGTTACCGCGCGATGAAAGCGACCGGCATAAAGACGCTGTTCGGCGTGGAATTGGCTTTGGGCGACGACTATTATTCGCTGGCGAACCGCCGCGGAGCCGAAATATTGGTGTACGGAATAACTCCGGAAGAGTTTGCCGTTTACGGCGAAAGCCTTTATTCCAATTCTTACGCTTCGTTAAAGGAATTGGCTTCGGAAAAGGGCTGGCTTTTGTATCAGGCTCATCCGTTCAGGGAACGCACCAAAAGGGTGGCGCCCGAATTTCTTGACGGAGTCGAAGTGTTCAACGGCAATCCCAGACATATAAATCTGAACGGATTGGCGTCGCTGTATGCCGAGAAACAGAAGCTGAAAAAGACTGCCGGATCGGATTTTCATCAACAGGGCGACGTCAAGGCAGGCGTCTGTTTTCCGTATGAGCCTGCCGACGAAAAGGCTTTGGCAAGGGCGCTTTCGGCAGGCGATTTTAAAATCTTCAGGAGCAGGAGATCCTTAAAAAAGGAAACCTGAGTTAACGGTTCAGGCAGCCGGAACACGGATATTCCGAATTCGATACAGGGAGGGATCGGCGGTGCGTTCCGCGGAGGACGGCATAAAGACAGAATTTTTGAATTATCGTCCGCCCTTTTTTGCCGCGGTCAGTTTGATGTGCGGAATTTCGGCGTCGGCTCTGTTAAGAACGATATGGTGGGCGGAAATCATCCTTGCCGTGCTGACCGTCGCGTCCTTTATTTTCGGCGTGTTCGTAAAAAAGAAAACAGTCGCTTTGATCTGCGGTTGGGCAGCCGCCGGCGTCATCGCGTTTTACTTGTATTATGCGTTCACATACGCTCCGCCCGTCGAAGGCTACGGTATCGTGACGGGCAGGGTGTCCGACGTGATGTCGGTATATTCCGAAGGCGGCAGGTACCTTCTGACGGACGTCTTTTTCAACGGTGAAAAGGTGTCGGGGCATATAGAGTTCCGCACCTCCGAAACGCTCTCCGTGGCGGACAAGATCGTCTTTCAGGGGAGGTTATTCCTTGCCGACGTCGATCCTTTCGATTCCTACGGCGCGTCGCTTTTGGGCGAGGGCGTCAGGTATAACGCCGCTTCCGACGTCGTTACCGTTATCGGCAGGGATGCTCTGACTTTTACGGAGAAGGTAAAGGCGGCTTTGAACGAAGTTCTGACCGTCAATACGGGGACGGAATCCGCCGGAATGATCATGGGACTGATGCTGGGCGAACGCGGCGGTATCTCCGGAGAAGTATCCGACACATTGTCCGCTTCCGGCATTTCTCACGTGCTTTCCGTTTCCGGTCTGCACGTTTCTTTTATGGCGGGAATGGTCTACGCGTTTATGCGATTGATAAAAAGACCGCCGAAAAGGGCTTTGATACCTCTTGCGGTGATCCTGCCGCTGTATTGCGTTCTGACGGGATTTCAGCCGGGAGTCATTCGCGCGTCCGTCACCACTTTCGTCTTTTTGATCGCGCTTTCAGCGAAAGCGCGTTACGACGCCTTGAACGCGCTGAGCGCGTCGGCGATAATAATTTTACTGTGTATGCCGTGGTCGCTGTTCGATCTGAGTTTTCAGATGAGCTACGCCGCCGTCTTGGGGATCATTCTTTTTTACAGACCGATACGCGCGTCGCTTGCTCCGCGCGGCGGCGGAACCGTTCGGCGTATCGCAAGGCGCGCCGCAGGCGTCGCGGCGCTGTCCCTTTCGGCGAACGCGCTGCTTCTGGGGATCTCGCTTTCCGTGTTCGGCAGTTTCGCGGTCTATTTCCTTCCCGCGAATTTTATCGCCGTGCCTTTGGCTTCGCTGATATACGTTCTTGCCGTTCCGCTTTCTTTTATAGCCGTGATAATTCCTGCTGCAGGTATCCTTTTGACTCCGTTAGGGTACCTGACAGAGCTGTTTATCGATTTTTCCGCATTGTTTGCGGGATTGCCGGGGAACACTTTGAAGGCCGCCGTTCCCGTAGCCGCCGCGGTGGTATACTGTTTCGGATTGGTATTCGGTTCCGGGCTGAATCTGATGGACAAAAAGTACAGGTACGGCACCGCCGCGCTGACCACGGCGTTTTTCGTAGGTATGCTTTTTACCGGCTGACCTGTATATTAAATAAAATTTAAAATACTTGTCAAAGCGCGCGCACTATAGTATAATTAGCACATGGCGGCACAAACCGGCTCTCGCGTTCACGCGTCGGAGTTTTCCCCCGAAAACGTATCTTTATGTTATATCGAAGGCGACGACGCATATTGGCGCCGCCTCGTCGTCGACAAATTTATCGATACCGTACCGTGCGAATACCGCGATTTTAATCTGAAAAGATTGCCTTCGGGGTGGACGTCGTGGGATCTGTCTGAAGCCGTCAGCGCGATATCTCCGTTTTTCGATCAGCCCGTCGCGGTGATCTGCGGCAGCGTTTCGTCGGACGGACGCAAAAAGGATCAGGGCACGCCGAAAAAGGGCGGCAAAGAGGAATCGTCTTCCAAAGCCGATATCGAAAATTGGAACGCGGTGGCTTCGAATGCCGAAAACGTCAGGGTGCTGATATTGGACGGCAGGATTCCTGCGGCGGTAAAAAAATCGATGACGGCGGTGGATTGTTCCAGACCCGATCCCGGGACGCTGAGAAAACTCATCGAAAAACTTGCCTCCCCGTACAGGATCGATTTCCGCGCGTCGAACGCTTTGGCGGAGCGCACGGACGGAAACGCCGAAAGGATCGCAAACGAGATAAAGAAGCTGAAATGCTTCTGCGAGGGCGATACTATTTCCTTCGACGACGTCACGGCGTTGGTCGCCGATACTATGGAAAGATCGGTTTTCGAATTGACCAACGCGCTTGCCGACAAGGACAAAGTCCGCGCCAAGGCGTTATTGGACGTCTTTGTTTCGGGCGGAGTGGCTTACGCGGTATTGTTCAGGCTGTTGATTTCCCAATACAGGCGTTTGTTCTATGCCGCGGTTTCGCCTTTGGGCGACAAGGAGCTGGCCGAAACGATGGGAGTAAAAGAATACGCCGTCGTGAAAAACCGCCAGGCGGCGAAAAAGTACGGGAAACAGACTCTGAAAAAGGTATTGGATCTGTTGGAGCGCGCAGAATACGATTACAGAAGCGGAGTCGATTCCGACGAAACGGCATTCAATTCGGCTTTTGCGGATATACTCACTATATAGCGAGGTGAAAAATGGCCAACGCATTGAAAAGATTTTACGAAAAATTGGGTAAATTGCCTACCTGGAGCGGTATGTTGGCGGTTCTGGCGGCATTTATAGTCGCGAATATCCCCACGATGCTGCAATTCGATTCGATATGGGCAAGCATGTGGGAACTGTACTCCGAAGCCGTTCCCGGTTTCGATCCTCAGAATCTTCCCGGCTACTACAAGTATATGATCTCCGTGATCTCGGCTTTTATCGGGTGGGGCATATTCGAATTGATATTCTATTTCGTTTCCATGTTGATACTGCAGGGATCCGCGCGCAGAATGAACAGAAAGATGTTCTCTAACGCCGTAAGATACACTTTCGCGGTGCAGAAACTGATAGTCGGTTTGTATTCGCTGACCGCGGTATACGCTCCCGAAGTCTACGTTTATTCCTACGAATGGCTGGACTTTATCCTGCTGACTACGCTGTTCAGTTTCTGTTTCCTGGGGCTGAAGGAAACTTACGTCAACGACAATTTCGTTTTCGATATTTATTCCAGGCTGTATGCGATCTGGTTCATATACAGCGGTATCGTGACGGTATTGAATTTCCTGATGACGGTTTTGGATCCGACGATGCCGGTTTCCGAAATCGTGGCGACTTCGGTGATGTTGGGGATCGTGGCGGCCGCCGCTCTGATATTGTATTTCACGCTGTTCAAAAAGCTGAAACAGGAACAGGCCGAAAACCGTAAACGTTTTACTCCGCCCCCGCCGCCTTTCGGTCAGGGAGGCTTCGGACAGGGCGGATCCGATAAACCGGACGACGAAATTTTCAAAGGCTACGGTCTGTAAGGAGGAATTATGCTGCTTGCCGTTAAAGCCGCGACGCTTACCATCGACATTCTGACGATAGCCGCCGTGTTGGGCGCGATGTTCTTCTTCTTTTACAAAAAGAAGAGCGTAAAGCTGATGGCGATATACGCCGCCGCTTTCGTCCTGTACGTCGTTTTACTGTTGCTGGACGAATACTTCGGCGTGCCCGTCCCGATCGCCAGAGCCTTATCCGGAGTGGCTGTCTGGTTTATGATAGCCGCGCTTGCGGTGGTTTACCAATCCGATCTGAAGGTGACGTTTTTCAACCTGACGGCGTCGCACGAAAAGAGCGCGCCTGAAAGTTCCGATCTTTCCGACGAGGAACTCAGAAACGCCGTAGAGGAGATCACCAGAGCCTGCCAGACAATGTCTAAAGCCAGGACGGGGGCGTTGATCGTTATAGCGCCGACTACCGTGGCGCAACATATCCTGGATACCGGCGTCGAATTGGGCGCTGTCGTATCCGCCGCGTTGTTGGAGGCGATCTTCAATACGCGCGCGCCGTTCCACGACGGAGCCGCGATCGTAAAAGGCAATAAAGTGTTGGCTGCGGGCTGTTTCCTGCCGCTGTCGCAATCGCAGACGGTGGCGAAGAATCTGGGCACCCGTCACCGTGCCGGCATAGGCATTACCGAAGAAACGGATATGCTTACCATCATCGTCAGCGAAGAAACAGGGATTATTTCGGTTGCGAAACACGGCGAGTTGCGCCGTTTCGTCACTCCGGACAGACTCAGGGATATTCTGCACGAAACTTTGAAAATAGCTCCGCACACCAAAACGAGGATGATTTAAGATTATGAAAAACAAGACCGAAACAGTAGTATCAGTACCGCGCGTCCTGTTGCCGAAAAAGGGCATAGATATGCAAAAATGGGCGACGATAGCCTGCGATCAGTTCACTTCGACGCCTGCTTATTGGGAGGAGCTGAAAGCCTTCGTCGGCGACGCTCCGTCCACGCTGAAACTGACCTGCCCGGAGATATACCTGCGACGCGACGTCAGCGGAGAGGTGGTCAAAGTGCAGGCGGAAATGCGTAAATACCTTGACGAAAACGTCTTTGACGAATACGAAGGCTTCGTGTTGGTGGAAAGGCAGGTCGGCGACGACGTCCGCGTAGGGCTGATGGCTGCGATCGATCTGGACGCATACGATTGGCACAGGGTCAGAGTCCCGATACGCGCCACCGAGGACACGCTGATGGAAAGACTTCCCGTCAGGATCGCGATCAGAAAGGGCGCGGAAATAGAATCCCCTCACGCGATGATACTTATGGACGATTGCGAAAAGCAAATAATCGAGCCGCTGTACGCCGCGCGCGACGGGTTTGAAAAACTTTACGATTTCGAATTGAATATGGGCGGCGGTCATATCCGCGGCTGGTTGGTGCCGAAAGAAGCTTCGCAAGGCGTTATCGAAAAGATAGAGGCTTTGAATCTGCCCGAAGTGCAGATAAAAAAATACGGCTCCGACGCCGGGATAATGTTGGCTGTGGGCGACGGCAACCACTCCGTTGCCACCGCAAAGGTCTGCTACGACGAATTGAAAAAGACTCTTTCCGAGGAGGAAAGGGCAAACTGCCCCGCAAGATATATGCTTGCTGAGTTGGTAAATCTGCACGGCGGCGGTATGGAATTCAGCCCGATCCACCGCTACTTCAGGACGCGCGACGACGATTTCGTGGCAAAACTGAAAGCGTCGCTTTACGGCGAAGGCAGACTGAAGATAATTTATAAAGACGGCGAAGAATACATAAAATGTCCCGAAAATCCGGGCGCCGCTATCACCGAGGTCCAGCGCCTGGCAGAAGCCTATCTTTCGGAAACCGGCGCGGAAATAGATTACGTTCACGACCTGGTGCACTTGAAAGAATGCGTGGACGGATCGGACGGTATGGGGATAGTGATGCCGGCGTTTTCCAGAAGCGACCTTTTCGGTTATGTGGTGAACGTGGGGAATCTGCCGAAGAAAGCGTTTTCCATCGGCGAAGCCGAACAGAAAAGATATTACCTGGAATGCAGAAAAATCAAGTAAAGGAGCAATATGAAAGTATGTAAATTCGGCGGTACGTCGATGGCGACCGCGGCTTCCGTAACAAACGTAAAAAACATTGTTTTATCCGATCCCGAAAGAAAGTTTATCGTGGTTTCGGCTCCCGGAAAACGGTTTTCGGGGGACACAAAGGTCACCGATCTGTTATATGCGGCGTATGCCGAACATAACAAGAACGGGAACGCCGCGGCGATTTTGGAGGAGATCAAATCCCGGTTCGTCGCGCTTTCGGACGAACTCGGCGTACATATAGATTGGGAAGAAGAATTCAAATCGATAGCCGACGGCATAGCGCGTTCGGCAACCGACGATTTCGCCGCCAGCCGCGGCGAATACCTCAGCGCGGTATTGATGTCTAAGGTGCTGGGATTCGAATTCGTGGACGCCGCGGAGATAGTCAAATTCAGAAAAGACGGCAGCTTTGACGCCATGCTGACAAACGATCTTGTGGAAAAGCGGCTGAAACATTGCGAAACCGGCGTGGTCATTCCCGGTTTCTACGGCAGAATGCCCGACCGCAGCATAAAGACTTTTTCGCGCGGCGGCTCCGATTTTACCGGGGCGATAATCGCGCGCGGAGTTTCCGCCGATATTTACGAAAATTGGACTGACGTCGACGGATTTATGGTGGCTGATCCCAGGATCGTTTCCGATCCGATGCTGATCGGCGTGCTGAGTTACGAAGAATTGCGCGAACTTTCGTATATGGGCGCCAGCGTTCTTCATCCCGATTCGGTGTTCCCGGTACAGGCGGGAGGCATTCCGATAAACATCAGAAACACGTTCGCTCCCGAAAAGCCGGGCACGCTGATTTTGAAGGACGTCGCAGGTTACCAAAGACCTTTGGTGACGGGAATAGCCGGCAGGAAAGGAAACACAAACATCACCGTTTCCAAAGCCATGATGAACGACGAAGTGGGCTTTTGCAGAAAGGTGCTGAGCGTAATAGAAAGGTACGGGCTTTCGGTAGAGCACGTTCCGACGGGTATCGATACGATGAGTATCGTTATTTCCGACGTAAAGAGCAAACGCGTCGATTCCGAAAAGCTGCTGAACGATATCCGCGGCATGGTGAATCCCGATTCGATAGAAGTTTCCGAATCTATGTCGCTGATCGCGGTAGTCGGTCACGGAATGGCAAACACTCCGGGCACCGCCGCAAAGATATTCACCGCTTTATGGAAAGCCGGCGTTAATATCAGGCTGATAGATCAGGGAAGTTCGGAACTGAACATCATCATCGGCGTCGAAGACGACGATTACAACGCGGCTATCGCCGCCATATACGGCGCGTTTTTTAAGGAATGAGCATACTTAAGGTAAAAGACTACCTGCGTTCCGCCGGCTACGAAGACAGGATCATCGAACCCGAGGAGCCTACTCCGACGGTGGAATCGGCGGCGCTCGCCTTGGGCACGGCGCCGCAGAACATAGCAAAGAGCCTTGCGGTCGCGTTGAAGGACGGCGACATAATAATAGTCACTGCCGGCGACGTGAAATTGGACAATGCCGCTTTCAAAGCCTTTTTCCACGAAAAAGCGCGTATGATCCCGGCAGAGGTCACCGAGGAACGCATAGGACACGCTCCCGGCGGCGTCTGTCCGTTTGCTTTGAACGGCGGCGTAAAGGTGTATCTTGACGAATCGTTGAAACGGTTCGACACCGTCTATCCCGCCGCAGGGAACGATCACAGCGGCGTAAGGCTGACTCCGGAGGAGCTGTACGAACTTTCCGGGGCGGAGCGTTGGATCTCCGTTACCAAACCCAAAGAAATATGATTATACAGGAAGTGACCGGAAGCGGCGCGCTTTCGGCGGACTCGATCGGCGAATGAAATATATTTATTACGACATAGAGTGCAGCGACGGATTCCATATGTGCAGTTTCGGATACGTTGTTGCCGACGAAAACTTCAACGTCCTCGAAAAAGAGGATATTCTGATGAATCCCGAAGCCGTATTCCATACGGGCGCGTGGGGTAAAAACCGTGAAAAGGATCCCGGCATAGAGTTGGGATACCCGAAAGAAGCTTTCCGAAAAAGTCCTAAATTCCCTAAACATTATCAAAGAATCCGCGCGTTACTTTCCGACGAGGACGTGAAGATAATCGGATTTTCGCATAATAACGACGCGTTGTTCCTTTCCAAAGCGTGCAAACGCTATTCGCTGCCGCCGATCCCGTACCGTTTTTACGACGTACAGGATATGTACGGCGAGCTTTTCGACAAGAAAAACCAGGTGGCTCTGAATACGATAGCCGAAGAATTGAACGTAGACCTGACGGGGCTTGTGATGCACCGCAGCGACGAGGATTCCCTGGTAACGATGCTGGTGGCGAAGGCGCTGTCCGAAAGGGAGGGCGTCGGCATAGAGGAACTGATAAAAAAGTGTCCGCTTTCCCACGGCGAAGTCAATTCCCAGGGGCGTTGCATATACTACGTCCGCGAACAGCGCAGGCGCGAAAAATGGAAAAACGCGCACCGGCGTTCCGAGCACATGAACGATACGAATCTGAAGGAATTCAGGCGTTATCTGTCGTCCTTATCCGCAGATCCCGATCTGAAACAGCTGTTTGCAGGCAGGAACGTCACCCTGGATTCCGGATACGAATACGCGAATTACCGCGGCACCTGTCTGATTGCTGCGGAGATAGCGCATCGCGGCGGCAAATACGTCAGAATGGGTTCCGAAGCCGATATGTATATCAAAGCTTCCGAAAAGAAGTGTTACCGTCTGCCGTATATAAAGCGCGCCGAGGAACGCGGAAAACAAATCGATTTTATCACATTACAGGATTTTATGCGGCTGACGGGGATCACCGAAACCGATCTGGAGATGGCTCCGTTCCCGATATTCGAAGGCGCCGTGAAAAATACGGCGAACCAGCAACCGTCGAATACCGATCCGAACTCCGAAGAACAGAGCGGCAAAGCCGGCGACGGGAAATTGGTCACCAAAAAGAACGCGAACCGACGCAGAAGGAAACGCAAAAAGCGCGCTTCCGCGCCGTCAGATGCGGCGGATACCGCCAAAACGGCAGCGCCTGCCGCGGAAACAACCGAATAGATTCCGAATCCGGAAATCAGAATTAAAAAGGTCGCCGTTACGGCGGACTTTTTTCAGTGATATCGCGGCGGAGGCTCAGAACGCAGGCATAATTACGTTCGGGCCTACGTAATCTATCACCGCCGAAAAAGTGCCTTTACGGTCGGTTATTTTGTTCACGCGCTTTTGAATGGCTCTGACTATCAGATAATTCCCGTCCGAACAATAGGCGAAATAGGGGTTTTCCGGGTCGGCGACGGTGAACGAAAAAGTTTCGGTGACGCCCTGGGTCACGGAAAAATCCACGCCGTCCACGGGGATCAGCTGTTCTTGGGTAAGCTGCAACGCGCCGAGGATATTTTTCGGCACGAAACGGGAAATTTCCGGCATATTCAAAAAGTCTTCCGCGGTGACGTCGAAACGCGGAGCCTCGTCGCCTTTGAACAGCGCCAGGCGGTAATCCGAATCGGAAGCGTCTTTTTCCTTTACGTTCTGCGGCAATGCGTGTCCGAAGTAGATATATTCGTGCGAAACGGATACGGCGTTGTTCGTTTCCTTGTCGAAAACGGCGGCAATCTTTCCGGATTCCACCGAATAATTCAGCTTGTAAGTGACTTCGGGTTCGGCAGACGTGGAATACTTTACATAGAAACTTTGCGTTTCCAGCCCGGCGGATATTGCGTCGGAGTAGGCTTGGTAGCGCGATCCCTTATCGCCGGAGGAGTTGCAACCCGCCAACGTAAAAAAGGTAAGTACCAATATCAAAACCAAGAATATGACCGTTATCTTACGCATTTTTATCCTCCTCGTTTGTATCCTCGCCGGATTCGCTTGCCGCCGCTACCTCTGCCGTTTCCGTAACTTCGGCGTATGCGTTTTCGCTAAATTCTTTTTCTTTCAGCGCTCGCTCCTCCGAAAGTACGCTCTCCGAAACTTCTCCGGAGGACAATATCGACGCGTCCTCGAATCCGTCCGAAACGTTCTGCCGTTCGGCGCGTAGCTTCAGGTCTTCGATTATGGCGCAATGCTTCTTTTCGCTGAGATCCCAGAAGAAATAGGGGATCGCCACTCCCAGACCGCCTATAGCCGCCACTACCGCAAGCGCGCTGAAAAGAGGATCCCTGATCGCCGGGTCGAACAACAGGTCGTAATCGTCGATGATACCCATTTGCTCCTGGACGACGGGAATGACGAAATTGGTTCCGAGGGCTATCGCCTGACCGATCATGCCCAGGTTGCCGGAGATCCCTTCGTAACGGTCGCCCGTCTTCCATTGCTGATAATCCAGGGCGTCCGCGTTCATCGCAGGCTGAGTGATTATCTGTACGGCGATACCGAACAGGTTCAGATAGATCACTACGTACAACAATATCATACTGCCCGGGAAAATTATCAGGAATATCGCGCTGACCGTCACCAAAAGGTTGGAAGCTATTGCGGTATTACGTTTTCCGAAGGCTTTTACCAAAAACGGCGCGACGAACATTCCTATTCCGGACGCCGTGCCCATCACCAAAGACAGCACCGATTGGATTTCCGCGTTCTGCAGCATATAGATGTACGCCCAGCTGAGGACGTTTGTCAATCCGGCGCGCGCAAACTGAATCCAAGTGGCGATGTTGATTATCCACAGATACTTGTTGCGGACGATCTTTTTCATCCCGTCCCAGAATTTTACTTCGGCATTATAGCTTTTCGGGATGATTATCCGTTCCTTCGTGCCGAAGTAGCATATCAATGTTATCAGAACGCCGATCCCCGTAAACAGCGGGAAAATCAGTCTGTAAAAGTCCTGGTCCAGCTGCCCGTTCGGGAAAGCCGTGCTGATCAACGGGAATATGACGCCGGTTATCGTCGGGGCGAAAGAATAAACCAGCGAAGATATCGTGATTATGTTGGTGCGTTCCTGCGAGTTGGGACTGATCAGATACGCCAGCATCGTGTATTGACCGTAATAGAACGAATAGACGAAATTCATTATCACGAACAGCGTGCCTACGACGGCAGCCATCGTGGTTTCGTCCCATCCGGTGTCCATATACGCCAAAGACGACATCAGCACCGCGCAGGGGAAACTTGTCCACAGCAACCACGGGCGCGCCTTGCCTTTGTTGCCGGGAGGGTGATCTATCAAAAACGATTTCAGAGGCTGTAAAACAAGTAAAACTATCGAACTGATCGTCGCGATGACAGCAAGAGTCGTGGGCTTCATTCCGTAGATCGATCCCAACAAAATGCAGTTCGCGTTCATCAGGATCATGGCGGAGATCGAGGCTATGAATTGAACGCCCATACCGCCGACGGAATACGCCACTATTTCCTTGCTGGGAACGTATTTGCCTTCCGCAGGCGCGTTCCAATGCATGAAAAAGTCTTTGACAACGCCGAAAATTTTGTTCATCCCCACTCCCGGGCAGAGGTTTGCCCATAAATTAAGTTTTAATTATAATATCATATTTTCACGTTAATTTCAAGCGTCAGAAACTCAGGCGGAATATCGGCGGTAATTTTGGATACGCATTCCTGCACACCGATAAACCGCGTGCGGCGCGGGGAAACGAACGACCGTGTTCTAAAATTCTAAAATCGATATCAGGGATACCTGAACTGCGTTTACGGAAACCTAAATCCAATCAATCTTGTTTTGCGGAGTCGTCCTTATCTTTCCCGGTTTTTTCGGGAATACAGGGCGTTGAACGTCGTTTCAACGCTTTGTTTTCGCGTATCGCGAAAGCCGCCGTAATGAAAACGTTAAAGAACGCGAACACCACGAAGAACGGGAAAAACACAAGGAACAGCACCGATAGAACCAGCTTCATCTCCGTCGGAGTCAACAACTCGCGTATCTTCATATACCTCGGCAGGTAAATTAAAAATTTTGCGCCGGGCTTCTTGCGTTCGACGTATTCGATGCCTCCGGAATGGCGGAGCATTATCTCCTTTGCGTCGGCAAGTCCGACGCCGGTGCCGTTGCCCGTTGTACGCGCTTTGTCGCCGGTGTAGTACCTTTCGAATATCAGCGGAACGTCTTCGTGCGCGACTCCCGGACCCGAATCGGTGACGTATATTATCAGGTTGCGCAACGAAGTGTGGACGGATATCCTTATTTTCCCGTTTTCGGGGGTATAGCGCACGGCGTTGGAAGCGACGTTCATCAAAACCGATTCGAAATCCGATTCGTAAACGGCTATTCTGACGTTGGGTATCCTCGAAACGGATACGGTAATGTTTTTTTCGATAGCCGCGTCCGCTATCTTTTTCAGCACCTGAGGCAGAAAATCGCGCAATTTTACAAGGCGTATGCGTTTTTTCAGCTGTTCCGCCGAAGTCTTCGAATCGTCGATGACTTTCAGCACGTTTTCATTCATTTCGACGCATTTTTCGCGTATCAGAGCCAGATAATCGCGGTCGTTCATGCCGTCCTGCAGGCATTCGGCGTATCCCGATATCAAAGCAATATACATTTTCAGATCGTGCGCCACCGCAGATATCTGCCGTTGAGTCCTTTCGTCGGACGCGGACAGATAGGTGTTATTTTCCAAAAGCTTTATGCGCAGATCTTCCAGGGCTTCGTATACGGATTGCAAATTGCCGCTTTCCGAATGCGGTATCTTTTCGGCGACTTCGTACTTGTTTAAACGGCGTATTACGTCTGTAAGCTGTCTGATATCGCGGTCCTTAATCATGATCGGAGTTCTGTTTTTTTAATGCGGTCCTCATGCGCTTCAGTTCGCGTTCGGAAGCTTTATCGGGGTCGTCGTGGGCTGCGGCACGTCTTTCCGCGGCTATTTCCGCAGAAGAAGCTATTATACGGAAAAGCGAATAAAGCATCCCGAACGGCAGGAATATGTATCCCAACATCATTAATATATGAAACCTGCGTTCTTTGACGGCAGGCGAAACCGGCGCGACGGTTTTGTCTTCGTAGCGCGGAAGTTTTATTTCGAAAGCTGCGCCGCGCCTTCTTTTCAGAGCATAGACCAGCCCGTGGTGAGCGTTGACGATTTCCTTTACGGACGACAGACCTATCCCTGTGCCGGCAACGCTGTCGGTGGTATAATAGCGGTCGAATACTTTTTCCAGATCGTCCGGCGCGATGGGCTTTCCGTTGTCGGAAACGCGGATACGCAGATATTTCTTCCCGGCGGAAACGCTGACTTTTACCGTGCCGCCTTTCGGAGTGAATTTGGCGGCGTTCGACAGCAGGTTGCCTATCACGGAACGGAAAGCTCCGACGTCTGCGTATACCGCGGCTTTCGGGCTTCGGGAAACCTTCAGCCGTAAACCTTTTTCCAATACCGGAGCGGCGGAGACCGCCACGGCTTCGGGCAGGAAATCCTTTACGGCGACGACTTCGAATTTGCCGCCCGCTACTTTTTTCTTGGCTTCGGAAATGACGTTCAGCACGATATCGTTCATCTCCAGGCACTTTTCGGAGATCAGTTTCGCGTAGTCGCGGTCGTCCATTCCGTCGGACAGGCATTCCGCATAGCCGATGACGACTTGCAAAGGCGCTTTCAGATCGTGAATGACGTCGGAAAGCGCACGGTAATACTTGGCTTCGGCTTTTGCCGATTCTTCGGTAAACAGCAACAGATATCTGCGCAGTTCTTCTATGTCGGCGGAAACGGCTTTCAGACCGTCGGAACCGGCGATATACGCCGGCGTTCCGAAATCGCCGCGCCTCATCGCCTTTAAAGAATCTGCGATTTTTCTTGCTTCTGAGGATGGAGCTAGCTTTGCCATTTGTATCCCAATCCCCAAACCGTGACGATGTTTTTAACGCCTTTGGCTTCCAATTTTTCTCTCAGCCGCAGAACGGTTACGGCGACGGTGTTTTCGTCTATGTATTCGTATTCGCCCCAGACGCGGTCTATCAGCTGCGACTTAGAAAAGATCCTGTCCGGATTCGCGGTCAGAACGTCCAACATCTTGAATTCCTTTGCGGTGAGTTTCAACGGCTCGTTCATTATGCGGGCTTCGAATTTGTCAGGATAAACGGTAAGTTCGTTCAGGCGCCTGCAATCGGTCTTTTCGGCGGTGTTGAATTTATAGTAACGCCTCAGCTGGGCGTTTACGCGCATCACGGCTTCCTTGAACGAAAACGGCTTTGTAATGTAATCGTCGGCGCCGAGATCGAACAGCTTTTCCTTGTCGTCCTCGGTTTCCTTTGCGGAAGCCACGATTATCGGAATGTTCTGCGAAGCCCTGACTTCGCGGCAAACCTCGTACCCGTCCTTTACGGGCATCATTATGTCCAACACCATCAGATCGGGTTTAAGCTTCATCGCCATATCCACGGCTTGTGCTCCGTCGAAAGCCTGATATACGGTGTGCCCGGCTTTTATCAGATAGTTTCTCAGCATATCGTTCAATTCGGTGTTGTCTTCGGCAATCAATATTTTTCTCTGCTCGGTGTTTTCCATTGTGACCTCCGTAAAAATTATAACACAGCAAGCTGACAATATTAAACGATTTTTTTAATTGCCGGCTTTGTCCGAAGGCGTTTCGTCCGTTCGGCAGACGCCGTAACGGTCGCCTGCAAAATATTCGGTATACGATTTTTTGCAGTACCCCGGAATGTCGTAATCGGCGTCGGCGGAAAAATCGTATCTGCCGTTTACCTTTATCGCGTTCAAAAACCCCGTGGTTATGGCGTCTTTTGGACAATTGAAAGCGCACCTGGCGCAGCCTATGCAATTCCAACCGAATTTGAACTTGCCGTCTTCGTATCTGATGTTGCCGACGGGGCAGTTCTTGACGCACGCCATACATTTGACGCATTTGTCGCCGGAAACGCGGTAGAATCTGCCGTTAAATCTCATTCCGGGGCGTTCGATCAGGCACAACGCGCCCATTATCTTTGAAGAAACGGGCACCTTTACCAGGTTTTCGCGTTCTTTCAGGATCTCGGCGGCGTGCGACGGGATGCGTGCTTCGGCGGTGTCCAGCATTCTCCGCGCCATTCCGTCGGTATGCCTGAACACCATGTTGTAAGGCATTACGTAATGGTATTCGGCAAAGAACGTGTATCCGCGTTTTTCGGTGATGCGTTTCAATTCGGAATACGATCCGTCGTTTAATTTCAAAGGCTCGCCCGAGGTCTTTATCGAAAACACCTTCGCGCCGTTCTCGGCGGTGGGCAGCTTCTTTGCGAAATCGGTGACTATTTCCGGAGTCCTGAACCCGTGTACCGGATATGCAAAGCCGATCAAATCATATTTATTTGTATCCTGAGGTACAGAATCAGCTTTTATTTCGGACAAAGTCACGTTTGCGCCCAAAGCGGTGAGTTCTTTCGCATAAAGTTTCGCTATCTTTAAAGTATTTCCCGTGGCGGAAAAATAATAGATGATCATATTTTGCATTTTTGTCCCTCCGTCAGTCTGTATCCTTGCGGTTTTCCCGATTCGTCGTAAAAATACACGGCGTTTTCGTTTTTTGCGTGGGTGTCGTACCATACCTGCGCAAAGAAAGGCACCTTTTTTGCGCTGAGGTCAAAGCTCCACGGTTCGGGCTGGCAGCAAACGGGGCACCAATGACCCGCCTTCAATACCGTGAACGGGGAAGCGGTGAATCTGTGACCGTCGTGGCATTCCCATTCTACGGGGGAATAGATGTCGCCTTTTTGGAATTTTTCCGTCAGGCATTTGCCGCCGCGGAATTCTGCCGCCTGTTTCAGATCCGAAATATCCAATTCCGAATCGGGTTTGGATTCGTCATAGCCGTGATCCAACAGATATCCGTTTTCCTTTGCGAAGTTTTCGTCGCGTATCGCGTCGTAATCGATGAGGTTGTCTACCAACTGTCCTTTGCACATCAGAGGGTAATTTTCCCATTCCGTCGGGCAGAGGTCGATATTGTCGGTGGAACCGAACATTGCGGCTATTTTCGCGCGTTCTTTGTCTTTTACCCATTTCATCGGCGCGTTTTCGTCGGAAAGCAGTCTTTCGATAACGAGTTTTTTGATCACGGCGGGGGGAAGGATTTTCGCGATCTTGTATTCGGGATGCATTTTTCCTATCAATGCCCAATAATCGTCCACCGTTTCGCGGCGGAAGGAGAACATATTTTCCAACACGTCGGAATCGCTGAACCACAATCCGTGGAAGTTTCTGGGGATATTCCATACCGGCTTAAAGAAGGATTCCGCCGAACCTCCGATGAGTTTGAATCCGCCGTCGAAGGTATCGTATCCGGTGCGCCTGGACTCTTTGCCGCCGCCTATGTTATAGACCTTGAACCAAAAGTCCTCGGCTTCGCCGTCGGCGTCTTTATCGACGATTCTGCGCATCAGATACCCGGAATCGTCCGAAGTAGACCATTCCAAAGGCGCGTTCCAGGAGGTGTGGAACATCAGACCGTCTTTTATGTTGTTCATCAGCATTTTTTTATGTAACATTGCGGTCTGCCTCAGCACCGCCCACTTTTTCAGGCGGCTTTCGATGACGTATCTTTCCGCGCGCATTTTGCTAGCGGCATAGACGTCGAAAGCGCTGGGCAGCAGGGGATCGCCGACTCTGCCCCACGGGTGGAGGTAGTTACGGTTTCCGTATACGGCAACGGTGGAAATATAAATGAATTTGGGCTCTTTTTCGCATTCCAGGGAAGCTTTTACCAAATTTTCCGTGCCGCCGAAGTTTACCGCACGCGTTCTTTTCGCGTCGTGATCTGATCCCGGGGGGATCAAAGCTCCGACGTGCATAACGTAATCGCTGCCTTCCACCAATTTTCTGCAATCGGCGTAGTTTACGATATCGCCGACTATCACCGACAGCCTGTCGCCGTATAATTTTTCGGCTTTGCGTTTGAAAGCGCGGTTTTCGGAATCGTTCAGCAGTAAAATTTTTACGCGGTAATTTTTATCGGAACTCATCAGTTCCCTTAAAGTCTGTTCGCCCATTGCGCCGCTGGCGCCCGTCAAAGCTATAGTGTACATATCTGACCTCCTTGTTACGCTTATATTAAAACTCCCGTTTCTTGCAAGGTAATGAAAAATTTATTACAAAATTCTTACAATGTAAAAAGCGCCAAAAAAGTCCGCCGTTCGGCGGACTGCGATTTAAAATACAGGTCAAATATGTAATCTAACGAATCGAATTATTTAAATTTTCGGTCACGACAGCCAGAATTCGACGGATTTTTCGACCCATCCTTCGGCGGAAGTCCCGATACCCAATCCGAATCCGTGGTTGGCTCCTTCGGCTATCTGGAGCCTGCAGTCCACTTTGTTTCGGACCAGCGCTTCGACCATTTCCATGGAATTGGTTTCCAACGGAACGACAAAATCGTTGTCGCCGTGGACGATGTAAGTTTTGGGGTAATTTTCCGTCACGTGATTCTGTACTCCGATCGATTCTTTTTGGAAATCGGTAGGGGACAGGGTACCCAACATAAAGTAGTTGCCTATCAGCTGCGACACGCCCTGGACGGCTTCCTGCCAGGGGTTTCCGGTCAGCGGTATTTCGCCGTCCGGATCTATCCACGGGTAGATCAGCGCCAATGCGGCGGGCTTCGGAATGCCGTACTGAGCGTAGCCCAAAGTTTCGGAGCCGAAAAGTCCTGCCAGATTGCCGCCTGCGGAGAATCCGTATACGGCGTAGTCTTCGGTGTCCACGTCGAAATATTTACCCGGTTCGTTCCCGGCGTGTTCGAATATGTACTGCAGCGCTCTGCCCAGGTCCTGAACGGGGGCGTATGGCGCGCCGTCGGTCGCCTTCAGACCGTAACGGTATTGCAACACGAACGCCGAATAACCCAATTCGTTCAGTTTTGCCGCCGTCGGGAAAGCCACTTTGTCGGTGTTGCATTCGAAATATCCGCCGCCGGGCAATACCACGGCGAATTTTTCGGTTTCGCCCGTAGGCGACGGGAAATAATACAAACGTACGTCCTTCAGATTTTCGTCGGCGTCCATTTCCTCGGCGGAATAGACGTAATAGAACTGAGGAACTCCTTCGGCTACGAGTTCTTCGTAACGCGCTCTGCCGTATTCGATATCGCGCGAGGTCTTGTTCTGACCCACCATATGGAAAAGATCGCCTAAAGTCAGCAACATAGTCGTCAGAACGTATAACAATGCCACGGCAAGCAAAGTCCTGACTATTCTTTTAAACAATCCGTCTTCTTTTGAAGCGTTTGCGGTTTTCGGTTTTTTTTCAGACATAATCGCCTCCACTTATTTCGTATTATACCACACCGCGGTTTTGACGGCAAGAG
>CALVXZ010000015.1 GCA_944371785.1 uncultured Clostridia bacterium
GGAGCCGCCGCAGTATTGGATCTCAGCGGCTTTTACCGCGAAATAACCGACGCCGATATGGTGATCACCGGAGAAGGCAGATTGGACGAACAGAGCTTTATGGGAAAAGTTGTGGGAGCCGTATCCGAAGCCGCAAAAAAACGCGGTATCCCCGTGTACGTTCTGGCAGGCGACGTAGCCGACGAAATCGATTCCGAAACGCTTTCGGAACACGGCGTAACGCTGGCGGTAAAATGTTCGTCTTCGTCGGATCCCGCCCTGATAGCTCAACGCGCCCACACCGATCTGTATAAATCGGCTTTGGGATTAAAGGATATGTTGTTCGGATGAGAGCGTTTTTGATAGTCATCGATTCATTGGGCATAGGAGGCGCGCCTGATGCCGCCGCTTTCGGCGACGAAGGCAGCAACACTTTAAAATCCGTTTCCGGAAACAGCGAGTTCCGGGTTCCCGAATTGATAAAATTGGGACTCGGAAACATAGATTCAGTCGATTACCTTCCAAAGGTAAAAAAATGCGAAGCGGATCACGGCAGGTTGTTTGAAAAAAATCCCAACAAGGATACGGTATCCGGGCATTGGGAGATGACGGGCGTCGTGGCAAAGGCATTCCGGACGTTCCCTAACGGATTTCCGCAGGAATTGATAGATCGTTTCGAACGCGAGACCGGGTACAAAGCGTTGGTGAACCGCCCCTATTCCGGGACGGAAGTTATAAAGGATTGGGGCGAAGAACAGCTGAAGGGCGGAGTTATAGTGTACACTTCGGCCGATTCGGTCTTGCAGATCGCGGCGCATACCGACGTCGTGCCCGTCGAAAAGCTGTACGACATCTGCCGCACGGCGCGGAAGATAGCCGACGATTATTCGGTTGCCAGGGTCATCGCCAGACCTTTTACGGGAACGCCCGGAAATTTTACAAGGACTGCCGACAGAAAGGATTTTTCGATGCCGCCGCCGGGAAAAACTTTGCTTTCGAAGCTGTCGGAAAAAGGGTTCCGAGTCATCGGAATAGGAAAGATCGGCGACATCTTTTGCAACGTCGGTTTGACGGAAAGTCACCACACTTCCGGAAACGCCGACGGCATCAATACGTTAAAAAACATAATGAAAAGACCTTTTAACGGGCTTTGTTTTGTAAATTTAGTCGATTTCGATATGCTTTACGGTCACCGCAACGACATATCCGGATATGCGCGCGCGCTGACGGAATTCGATTCGGAACTACCCGAATTGAAGTCTTTGCTGAACGCGGAGGACGTTTTGATAATCACCGCCGATCACGGTTGCGACCCTGCCACGCCCTCTACCGATCATTCGCGCGAAGCCGTTCCCGTATTGTATTACGGATCCCCTTTTAAAGGCGTAAATTTGGGGACTTCGACGGGTTTTTACCATATTTCCGAAACTTTGGAAAAACTGTTCGGTATTTAGAAATCAACTTCAACCTGCGGTTTTGTTTTTTTGTCTTGCATAAGGCGTTGCCGTATGATATCATATATATAACAATTTTGTTGCATATAAAAAATGAGGAGGAGCCTTTTCATGAAATGTTTATTGAAAACTATTATTGCTATAGTGGTAATAGTCGTAGTCGGGGGACTTTTATTGTGGTTTGTAGGCATACCCGCTATGTTGGAACAGGAAAAAGCCGTAAAGAACCTTGAAAAGAAGGATTACACGGTGGTCAGCGTGGACGAAGACGGTTTGCTCGGAGTAGCCGATATGTTTATGCCCGATGACGTCAAAGGGTATGTATCCGGTTATTCGGACGAAGACGATTCCGACGGATATGATATCGACGCCGTGACTTTGTACTATTTCGACGACACCGGCGCCGCCAAAGCCGCTAAAGAGGATATCGAAAAGAGCTTTAACGCATACATCGACTCCGCTATGGAAGCGTTAGACGGTTTACCCCCCGTGTTGGGTTCCGTTTCTTCCGACGCCAAAGAGTCTTTGGAAGAACTCAGGGACGATTTCAAGATTGTCCGCTTCGGAAAAATAGTCGTGACCGGATCCGTAAGAGGCATCATTACCGCAATGACCGGTTTTTAAGCCTTCGGTCTGACGATCCGCCGCTAAGGCGATCGGGTTTCCGATTTCAATTACAATTTCAATTACAATAAAAAAGTTCGTACCCGTGTACGAACTTTTTTTTGACTTTACGTTTAGGAACGGGGCGTTCGTCCCCGTCTGATCATGCGCCGGTGCTGCCGAAACCGCCGTTACGAACCGCGGTCACGTCGTCGTCGAAGGTGATCCCGTACTGTAAAAATATCCCCTGCGCAAACGCGCTGCCGGCGGCTATATCCAAAGCCTTGTCGCCGCCGTTGTATATCTTTATCATAATGTGACCTTCGTTGTCCGAATAGTAATAATCGGAATCGATTATGCCCACGGTATTGTTCAGCATCAGCCTGTATTTGAATCCCAGACCGCTTCTGGGGAATATCTGCAACACCCAGCCTTCACCTATCCTGGCGCGTATACCCGTCGCTATCTTCACGCTTTCGCCGGGCGCAACGCTGACGGAATACGGCGCATAGAAATCGTAACCTGCGGAACCCGAAGTCGCTCTTTCGGGAACCTTTATCGCAGAATAAATTTTTTCGGCGTCATCCCTTTCGCAGGCGGCGGCAAATTGCTTATACGACACCAACGAAAATTCGGCTATGCGTTGCATAATCTTTTCTCCAACAATTTTTCGGAAAAATCAAGCCGTCTGAGCGTTTCCTCTTTCCCAAGGATGTCCGCCATCTCCGTGGCTCCGCCGGGAGTTACCGCAACGCCGGTGACGGCGATCCTGACGCTCCACAGCAACAACCCCTTTTTGATGCCCGCGCTTTCCGCAGCCGCGGCAAACGCTTCGTTGAGGGATTCGCGGTCGAATTTAGTCATCGGCGCGATAGCTGCGATCGCTGCGCGTATGGCAATCAAAGCGTTCTCGGGATCGGCTTTCAGCTTCTTATGGAAGTACATATCCGTGTCATATTCGCCGAATTCGTCTATGAACGCCACTTTTTCGGGGATCTCGGAGAATATGTCTATCCTGGAAATCAGCAGTTCGTCCCACTTTTTGTAATCGTATTTCCCCGCGATAGCCGATTTGTCGTACCAGGGCGCCGAATATTCGGAAAATTTTTCGACGGGCAGCTCGTGAACGTACAGTCCGTTCAGCCATTTCATTTTGGGTTCGTCGAAGATACTGCCCGATTTGGATATACCGTCCACGGAAAAGCGCGCTATCAGCTCCTCCATATTCATCTTTTCCGAATCGTCCTTCGGAGACCAGCCCAACAGCGCGATGTAATTGACTATGGCTTCCGGCAGGTAGCCTTTTGCAATGAAATCTTCGAAATTGGCGTCCCCGTAGCGTTTTGACAGTTTATGAGTTGCGTCCTTCATTATCGCGGGAAGGTGAATATATTTCGGGGGAGTCCACCCGAACGCCGCATAAATCAAGTTGTATTTCGGCGTCGAGGAAAGGTATTCCGCACCCCTGGTGACGTGAGTTATTCCCATCAGATGGTCGTCGATGACGTTTGCGAAATTGTATGTCGGCATACCGTCCGATTTTATCAGGATATTGTCCTCCAGATCGGCGCAGTCCACGGCGATTTTACCGTATACCATATCCTCGTATTCGGTCATTCCCGATAAAGGTATGTTCTGACGGATAACGTAAGGTTCTCCCGCACGCAGCTTTTCCTCCACTTCCTCTTTCGAAAGTTTCAGGCAATGTTTGTCGTATTTATGGTTTCCCGCGCCGTCCGTCAGGCTCTCCAGGCGCTCTTTCGAACAAAAACAGTAATAAGCGCCGCCGAGTTCTATAAGTTTTTTGGCATATTCGGCGTAAATTTCCTTTCTTTGACTTTGGATATAGGGCCCTGCTTCTCCGCCAATACCGGGACCTTCGTCGGGAGTGATCCCCGAAGCCTTCAGCGTGCGGTATATCAGATCCACCGCACCTTCGACATACCGTTTTTCGTCGGTGTCCTCGATGCGCAGTATAAAATCGCCGCCGTTATGTTTGGCGAACAGATAAGAATACAATGCCGTTCTGAGGTTTCCTATATGCATGAACCCCGTAGGAGACGGGGCAAATCTGGTTCTGACTTTCATATATATCGTTCCTTGTGTTTAAGGGCGCCGGCGCGCGCGACTTTCGCGGCAAAACCGATCCCTTATACGGATCAGCCTCACGCCGCGAAAGAGACGTACTTTTTTCCGAAAATCCCCGATTAATAGTTTTTCAGCTTTTCGATGAGCTCGTAAATCCTTTCGAGGTCGTCGCGAGAGAAATAATCAATATAGATCCTGCCCTTGGATTCGTTACCGACCAGGCGGACTTTGGTGGCGAAAACCTTCTTCATATCGTCGACGAAAGCGCGCATTTCACCGCTGAGACGTTCGCGCTCCTTCGGCGAAAGTTTTCTGGGGGCCGTTTCGGGGTGTAAGTAAAATTTAATGCGCTGTTCCAATTCCCTGACGCTCATCTCGCCGTCGGCGGCACGATAAGCGAAATCGATCTGCGCTTCCTTGTTCGTAACCGCGGCAAGCGCCCTGGCGTGACCTGCGGACAGCCTGTTTTGTCTGACAAGGCTCTTTACCTCGTCGTCCAATCCCAACAGACGCAGTATGTTGGTCACCGACGAACGCGCCTTTCCTATGCGCTGGGCAAGTTTTTCCTGGGTATAACCGTTCAGACGTATCAGTTCGTCTATCGCTTCCGCCTCTTCGATCGGGTTCAGGTCTTCGCGCTGTAAGTTTTCGATAAGGCTGATTTCCCTCATCAGCGAATCGTCGATCTTCTTTACCAACGCAGGAACCGTCGCCATTCCGATAGCCTTCGCGGCACGATAACGCCTTTCGCCGGCTACGATAATGTATCCGTCGCCGCGTTTTACCAAGATCAGCGGCTGCAAAATGCCGTGTACCTTGATCGATTCTTCCAATTCCTTCTGCGCGGTTTCGTTGAAATACTTACGCGGTTGGTCGGGATTCGGACTGATTTTCTCCAAATCGATCTGGTATATGGCCTCGCCGCCGGATTCTTCCAGGGGAGCCTGTATGCGCTCGTCCTCGATGTTTGCCAAAAGTTCGCTGAGTCCCTTTCCGATTCTTCTAGACATGATCTGCTCCTTTTTTCGGTAGTTATATATAATTTTGTAGCTTCGGCTACTAATTTGTTATAACGGAGAAGAAAGTATCTTCTTGTAGCGCCTGGGGAACTCCGTCGGAGTGTCCTCGGTTTTTTCCGCCACGACGAGGGTGCGTTCGGCTCCTGAGAGCGAAAACTTCTTTTCTGCGACGATCATTCCGCCGCATTCCCGAAAGGCGCGAACGCCTTCCGCCTTTTCCGCATCCGTCAATCTGGCTTTGTAACATATCAGTTTACCGCCTTTTTTTATTAGCGGCAGACCGATTTCCGCCAATATGCGCAACTCCGCAACGGCGCGCGTGACCGCGATATCGAAGGACCCGCGGTAACTTTTCCTGCCGATTTCTTCCGCCCTGGCGCATAAAACGTCAAAGTCTACGCCGATCTTTGCGGAAAGCAGGCGCAGGAAGGTGCATTTTTTACCGTTCGAATCCAGCGCCGTCAAAGATATGTCGTCCCTGAATATTTTCAGAGGGACTCCCGGGAATCCGCCTCCCGATCCGATATCCAATACCGAAGCGCCGTAAGGAATCGATCCGTGCGCCGCCAGGCTGTCGGCAAAATGCAGGACGGGAGCGTCCGAAGAATCCACCGAAGTCAGATTAAAGCTTCGATTGTATTCGGTCAGAAAGTCCAAATATACCGCGAATTTTTCGGCGGCGTCCGCGGATACCGGATATCCCGCCGAGTTCAATATTTCGCCGATTTTTTCGGCATTTTCCATTCGTGCGCTCCAATCGTATCTTTGATTACGGATATTATATCATAACGCGCGCGATATTTCAACAGATTTTTTTTCGGGAGCACCCCGTTCGTTTTTATTCGTATCCCGGAACTGAGCCGCGGACGGCGTCGGGCGCCGGCGTCCCGCGATTTTCAAATGGCGTCGGATATCGTTCGGCAAAAAAATAACGGGCTTTCGCCCGCTATAATTTTGTTGCTATAGCTATATAATATTTAATTTTCTGCGCCTCTTTTTCCTGAAATGCGATGCGGTACGATTTTTATCACCGCAGTTTTGTCGATAAACGAATCTATCTCCGCGGCGACTTTGTCTTCTGCCGTTTCGGGGGAATATTTACGGACCAACGCCCGAAGCGCCTCGGCTTTGGCGCGTTTATCGGTCACGAACTCCGTTTCCCCGAATACGATGACGGAGGAATAAGAGGTGGCGAATTTTTCGGGTATCACGCGGTGGCGCGCGACGACGGTGAACGATACT
Organism: uncultured Clostridia bacterium; assembly: GCA_944371785.1. Taxonomy (GTDB): domain Bacteria; phylum Bacillota; class Clostridia; order Christensenellales; family DTU072; genus Stercoripulliclostridium_A. The sequence continues at coordinate 6,386 of CALVXZ010000015.1, forward strand.
AGCCTGTTTTTTGCGAGAGCATCCGATTTATGTCCTTCCGCCGCCGAATGAACGTATACGGCTTTCCCGTCGAAAACGTAATTTACGGGCACGCCGTACGGATAGCCGCCGTCGCCCAAAAGCGACAGAACGCCGTAGTCGCATTCATTTAAAATTTTCAGTATCCCGTCTTCGCAAAGCGAAAGCGAAGATCTCCTGAGCGGTCTGAATTCCATTCGAATCTATTGCAAGCCCGTGATGTTTCCGTCCGCGTCTATATCGATGACTTCGGATTGCGGTTTTTTCGGGAGTCCCGGCATAGTTATTATATCGCCCGTCAACGCGACGATGAATCCGGCGCCGGCGGAGAGCCTGACGTCGCGCACGGTGACGGTAAATCCTTCCGGCGCACCCGTCTTTTTCGGATCGTCCGAAAAACTGTATTGGGTCTTTGCGATACATACCGGGCACGATCCGTAACCCATTTCCTTGAACCGTTCCAATTTCGACGCCGCGGGTTTTAATATTTCGGCGCGCGCGCCGCGATATACGCGGGTGACTATTTTTTCTATTTTTTCTTCTACCGTGTCCGTCAGTTCGTAAGCAAAGGACAGTTCGGAGGGTCTTTCGCACAGCTCCGTCAGCTTTTCTGCCAATTCGACGGTACCGGCGGACCCCTTTCCCCACACGTCCGCCGCCACGCAGTCCACGCCGATACCGCGGCACAATTCTATGACCGTGCGTTTTTCGGATTCGGTGTCCGTGGCGAATTCGTTCAATGCGGCGATGACCGGCAGACCGTACACCTCGGTAATGTTTTTCAGGTGCCTTTCCAGGTTTTTGAAGCCTTTTCTTACCGCGGCGACGTCCTCTTTGCCGAGATCGACTTTCGCCGCTCCGCCGTGCATTTTCAGCGCCCTTACGGAAGCCACGGTGACCACCGCGGAGGGAGCAATGCCTGCCTGACGGCATTTTATATCCAAAAACTTTTCGGCGCCTAGGTCCGCGCCGAAGCCGGCTTCGGTAATCGCGTAATCGGCGATCGACATCGCCGTTTTAGTGGCAATTATCGTATTGCATCCGTGGGCTATATTCGCAAAAGGACCGCCGTGCACCAACACGGGAGTCCCCTCCAGCGTCTGCACCAGGTTCGGATACATCGCCTCTTTCATCAAAGCCGCCATGGCTCCGACAACGTTTAACTGCCCGGCAGTGACGGGTTCTTTATCGAAGGTGTATCCTACGATTATCCTCGAAAACCGTTTCTTCAGATCGGGGATATCTTTGCTGAGGCACCATATCGCCATTATTTCGGAAGCCGCGGTGATATCGAAACCGTCCTCCCTCGGGACTCCGTGCGCGGGTCCTCCCAAACCGGAAACTATAAAACGAAGCTGTCTGTCGTCCATATCCAGACAGCGTTTGAAACATACCGACGCAGGGTCTATACGCAACTCGTTCCCCATACGGATATGGTTATCCGTAACCGCCGCCAGAAGGTTGTTTGCCGAGGTCACGGCGTGAAAATCGCCGTTAAAGTGCAAATTTATGTCTTCCATCGGAATGATTTGAGATCTTCCGCCGCCGGTAGCTCCGCCTTTCAATCCGAACACGGGTCCCAAAGAAGGTTCCCTTAACGCCGCCACGGCTTTTTTACCGATGCGCTTCATCGCGTCGGCAAGACCTATCGAAACGGTGGTCTTTCCTTCTCCCGCGGGAGTCGGCGTCAGAGCCGTGACCAGGATCAGTTTGCCGTCCGGTTTTCTGCCTTTTAAAAGAGCGGTGTCGATTTTTGCCTTGTATCTGCCGTAAGGAATAACGAATTTTTCGTCTATGCCTACCGAAGCCGCCACTTCGTAAATGCTTTTCGGAGTGACGGAGCGTGCAATCTCTATATCTGAAAGCGCCATAGATTCTCCGTTTTTTTATTTAAAATATTCCGCCAACGATTCGAACAATCCCAGATCGTAACGTCCGGGAACGTTCTTGTACAGCCATTTGCCCACGCGTTCGCTGTGTCCCATTTTCCCGAAGACTCTGCCGTCGGGAGAGGTGATGCCTTCGACGCTGAGGACGGAGCCGTTGGGGTTGAACGCGATATCGCCGGAAACCCGTCCGCTCAGATCGACGTACTGAGTGGCGATCTGACCGTTTTCTTCCAACGCTTTCAGCGTCTTTTTGTCGGCGACGAAACGACCTTCGCCGTGCGATATCGGCACGTTGATTATATCGCCCACCTCGACTTTTGCAAGCCACGGGCTTTTTACGGAAGCTATTCTGGTGGAAACTATCTTCGATTGATGCCTGCCTATGGTATTGAACGTCAGCGTCGGGTCGTCGGAACCGGAAGCCGGCAGTATCCTGCCGTAAGGCAGCAGCCCCAATTTTATCAGCGCCTGGAAGCCGTTGCATATACCCGCCATCAATCCGCGGCGCACGTCCAAAAGCTCCGTTACGGCGTCGGCTATCTCCGGATTCCTGAAAAACGCCGTGATGAATTTTCCGGAACCGTCCGGTTCGTCGCCGCCGGAAAATCCGCCCGGGATAAATATCGATTCGGATCCCCTTATCAATGCGGCAAACTTTTTCACGGATTCTTTTACCTTGTCGCCCGTAAGGTTGTTCAATACGAAAATCTCAGGCTTCGCACCGGCGCGTTCAATCGCCTTTGCACTGTCGTATTCGCAGTTGGTCCCGGGGAATACGGGCACCAAAACGCGAGGTTTGGCTACCGAAACTCCGCTTTTTAAATTCGAACGAATTGTGTATGATACCGCGTGAACGCTGTCTGTGCCCTTTGCCGAAACGGGATACACGCTTTCCAAAGCGCCCTCGTATACGGCGGATACCGCGTTTAGCGGGATCTCCTTTCCGAAAGCCGCGATCGATTCGTTTTCGCAGGTTTCTCCGATACGGACGCCGTCGGCGACGTCCGCGTCCGTTTCGATGACGAAACTTCCGGTACGCCGCGCGAACAGTTCGCGTTCCTCTATGCCTTCGATCCTGCATCCGATGCCGTTGCCTATCGCCATTTTATATATCGCCTCGGCTATGCCGCCGTGTTCGGGAGTGTAAGCCGCATAGATTTTTCCTGCGGCGTTCAGCCTTTCCATCACGGCGAAATTGGCGGTCAGGGAAGCTACGTCGGGCAGTCCGTCTTTGTTTACGGCGGTCCTTAACAGTCTGACGGTATGACCCGCGCTCTTGAATTCGCCGGAGATGACTTTGTCGGCTTTCATCGTCGTGACCGCAAAGGATACCAATGTGGGAGGCACGTCGATATCTTCGAAACTTCCCGACATCGAATCTTTTCCGCCTATCGCGGCTATGCCCAGATCTTTTTGCGCCCTGAATGCCCCCAACAGCGCGGCGAACGGCTGTCCCCAACGCTTCGGATCCTTCATCGGCTTCGGGAAGTATTCCTGGAAGGTAAGATACACGTCCTTGAAGGAAGCTCCGGCGGCTATCAGCTTCGCCACCGATTCCGTCACGGCATAGTACGCGCCGTGGAAGGGGCTCTTTTTCGATATTTCGGGGTCGAATCCGCGGCTCATTACCGAACAATCGTCGGTGTCGCCGCGTTCGGTGGATATTTTATGGACCATTGCCTGAATGGGCGTCAGCTGCCTCCTGCCGCCGAACGGCATCAGCACGGTGCCTGCTCCGATAGTCGAATCGAAGCGTTCGGAAAGCCCGCGTTTGGAACAGCAGTTCAGATCCCCTGCCGTTTCCAACAGATCTTTTTCAAAATCGCCGCTGCCCTCTTTATCGAAACTTTCAGGAAGCGGGACTTCGATGTCTATATGTTTTTCCGCGCCGTTGGAATTCAAAAATTCGCGTGAGATATCGACGATCTTTTCGGAATCCCAATACATTTTCAGCCTTTTTTCTTCCGTGACCTCGGCTACGACCGTGGCTTCCAGATTCTCGCTTTCGCTAAGTTCCAAAAACCGTTTTACGTCTTTTCCGGCAACCACGACCGCCATTCTTTCCTGAGATTCGCTGATCGCGAGTTCGGTTCCGTCCAGACCTTCGTACTTTTTCGGGACCGCGTTCAGATTTATCGTCAGTCCGTCGGCAAGTTCGCCTATCGCCACGGAAACGCCGCCCGCGCCGAAGTCGTTGCAGCGTTTGATGAGTTTGGAGGCTTCGGGGTTACGGAACAGCCTTTGCAGCTTTCTTTCCTCGGGAGCGTTGCCCTTCTGGACCTCGGCGCCGCACACTTCCAGGCTCTTTACGGTATGCGATTTGGAAGAACCCGTGGCTCCGCCGCAGCCGTCCCTGCCCGTTCTGCCGCCCAACAATACGACTTTATCGCCGGGAACGGGCGTTTCGCGCCTGACGTTTTCGGCTTTTACCGCGGCTATCACCGCGCCTATTTCCATTCGCTTTGCAACGTAGCCGGGATCGTATATCTCGTCGACTATACCCGTCGCAAGCCCTATCTGATTGCCGTAAGAGGAATATCCTGCTGCCGCCGTGGTGACTATCTTCCTTTGCGGCAGCTTGCCGGGAAGCGTCTTTTCGACGGGCGTCCTGGGATCCCCTGCGCCCGTTACGCGCATCGCCGCATAGACGTAAGCTCTGCCGGACAGAGGATCGCGGATCGCTCCGCCTATACAAGTTGCGGCTCCGCCGAACGGCTCTATTTCCGTGGGGTGGTTGTGGGTTTCGTTTTTGAACAGCAACAGCCAATCTTCCTCTTTCCCGTCCACGGTGACTTTTATTTTTACGGTACAGGCGTTGATCTCCTCCGATTCGTCCAATTTATCCAATCTGCCTTCGGATTTCAGGTATTTTGCGGCGACGGTAGCCATATCCATCAGCGTGACCGGCTTTTTGTCGCGTCCCAACGCCTTGCGGGTCGCCAGATAGTCTTTGAACGCCGCGTCCGCGGCGGGATCTTCGCAGCGCACCGAATCGATCTCGGTCAGAAAAGTCGTATGACGGCAATGGTCGGACCAATAAGTGTCCAACATCCTGATTTCCGTCATCGTCGGGTCGCGTCCCTCTTTTTCAAAATAGGCGCGGCAGAATTTCAGGTCGTTCAGATCCATCGCCAAGGAATATTCGCCGAGGAACTTTTCCAAAGCCGCGTCGTCATAGTTTCTGAAGCCCGTCATAGTTTTGACTTTTTGCGGATGCGGATAGTCTTCGGACAGTTTTTCGGGCAAGCCCAAAGCTGCCGGACGGCTTTCGACGGGATTTACGACGTATTTTTTGATTTTTTGTACGTCTTCTTCGCTCAGTTCGCCGTAAAGCGCGTAAATTTTCGCGGTTTTGATCACGGGTCTCGGACAAAGCGCCACCAATTCCGCGCATTCCGCGGCGGAAGAAGCGCGTTGATCGAATTGTCCGGGCAGATATTCCACCGCGAATACGGCGTCGGAATCGGGCAATTCGTCGTAAGTGACGTCCGCCTGCGGCTCCGAAAACACGGTGCCCACCAATTTTTCGAAAAGCGCGCTGTCGACGTTTTCGACGTCGTAACGGTTCAACAGCCTCAGCTTTTTCAATCCTTTTACTCCGAGGAACGAATTCAGTTCCTCTTTCAGCGCGGCGGCTTCGGAACTCATACCCGCCTTTTTTTCAACGTAAACTCTGTAGACCATATTTTACCTTCGTGTCGTTTATTTTTCGCGTATGGCTTTCAGCGCCCTCTTTCCGATGTCGCGTCTGAAATATTTGTTTTTGAAATTTATCCTTTCGGCGTCCTCGTACGCCGCCTTTACGGCGTCGGCAAGGTCATCCCTTACTTCCGTGACGGCAAGCACCCTGCCTCCGGAATTCACCAACTTTCCGTTTTCCCGTTTCACGCCGGCGTAAAAGATCTCGCCCTGTACTCCGTTTTCGGTAATTTCGTATCCCGTTTCGTATTTTTCGGGATACCCTTTCGAGGCTAACACCAAAGCGCAGGAGCATTTATCGCTGAACTCCACGGGCACGGACGCCAGGCGTTCTTCTTCCGTGGCAAGCATTATTTCCAACAGGTCGGATTTTAAAAGAGGCAGTACGGCCTGCGTTTCGGGGTCGCCGAACCGGGAATTGTATTCGATGACTTTCGGGCCGTTTTCGGTGATCATCAACCCGAAATACAGACAGCCTTTGAAAGGTCTGCCTTCGGCGTTCATCGCGTTCAGCGTGGGCAGAAAAATTTCTTTCATCGCCCTTTCGTGCACCTCGGCGGTGTAATACGGATTGGGTGCGACTACGCCCATTCCGCCCGTGTTCAGTCCCGTATCTCCGTCGCAGGCGCGTTTATGATCCATCGACGAAACCATCGGAACAAGCGTATGCGAATCGGTAAAAGCAAGCACCGACACTTCGGGTCCGGTGAGGTATTCTTCTATGACCACGCGTTTGCCGGATTCGCCGAAACGGTTGCCGCTGATCATATCGTGTGCCGCGGCGCGCGCCTCGGCGACGCTTTCCGCGATGATGACGCCCTTGCCCAACGCCGGGCCGTCGGCTTTTACGACTATGGGCGGAGTCAGCTTATCGATATATGCAAAAGCCGCATCCTCGTCCGAAAACACAGCGTATCGCGCGGTCGGAATGGAATATTTACGCATCAGTTCCTTTGCGAAAGCTTTGCTGCCTTCGATTGCGGCAGCCGCTTTGTCGGGTCCGAAGGAGGGTATCCCTGCCGCGTTCAGCATATCTTTCAATCCGGCTATCAACGGATCGTCCGGGGCTATCACGACGAAGTCCACGTTTTTTTCCTTGCAGAAAGCCACGATCTTATCAAGATCCGTAGCCTTTATCGGCACGCATTCGGCTTCGTTCACCATGCCGCCGTTTCCCGGTAAAGCGAAAATGTGTTCCGCCGCAGGATTTTCTTTTAACTTTTTAATTATGGCGTGCTCTCTGCCGCCGCCGCCGATAACAGCAATTTTCATACCGCGTCCTCCCGATCAATGGTGGAAAAGCCTTAATCCCGTAAAGCACATCGCAATGCCCAGACGGTTGCAAGCGTCTATCACGAGATCGTCCCTGACGGAGCCGCCGGGTTCTGCGACGAATCCCACGCCGCTCTTATAAGCGCGCTCGATGTTGTCGCTGAAGGGGAAGAAAGCGTCCGAACCTAAGGACACGCCCTTGACTTTGGAAAGGAATTCCGCCTTTTCCTCCTCCGTAAAGGGTTCGGGGCGGTATTTGAAGTTGCTTTGCCACGCTCCGTCCGCAAGCACGTCGGAAGGATCGCGCGACAGATATATATCGATGATGTTGTTCTTTTCGGGTCTGCCCACGCCGTCGGCGAATTGCAGGTTCAATACCTTATCCGCCTGCCTGAGATGCCACAGATCGGCTTTTTCGGCGGCAAGCCTGGTGCAATGTATACGGCTCTGCTGCCCGGCGCCGACGCCTATCGCCTGACCGTCCTCGGCAAAACACACCGAATTCGACTGCGTATATTTTAAAGTGATCAACGATATCAGAAGGTCGGTTTTCTTGTCGTCGGGGATCTTTGCCTCGGTGACCGTTTCGTTCAACACATCCTTCGTAATAGCGGAATTGTTCCTGCCCTGTTCGAAAGTTATTCCGAACACCTGCTTTCTTTCTATCGGGTCGGGAACGTAATCGGGATCGATCCTGACGATATTGTAGTTGCCTTTACGCTTTGTCTTCAGTATCTCCAGCGCCGCCTTTGAATAGGACGGAGCGATTATCCCGTCCGAAACTTCGCGGGCTATGATCCTTGCGGTCACTTCGTCGCATTCGTCGGACAAGGCGATCCAATCGCCGAAGGAGCTCATCCTGTCCGTTCCGCGCGCCCTGGCGTAAGCCGAAGCCACGGGGGAATCGTCCAAACCTTCCACGTCGTCCACGAAACAGCTCTTTTTCAGGCGTTCCGACAGTTTGCGGCCTATCGCCGCCGAAGTCGGAGAAACGTGTTTGAAAGAAGTCGCGGCGACTTCGCCGGTGGCGGCTTTTATTTCCTTTACAAGCTGCCAGGAATTGAACGCGTCCAGAAAGTTTATGTATCCCGGACGTCCGGAAAGTATCTCTATCGGCAGATCGCCGCCGTCCGCCATAAAGATTCTGGCGGGCTTCTGATTGGGGTTGCAACCGTATTTTAATTCGAACTCTTTCATTTGACGCTCCTATGTTATCTGACGAATTTGTTTATCAGCTTTGTTTGTTCGGTGCCGGCAACATAATCGATATATCCGACGTACAAGGAAATTTTGTTGTCGGGATCGAGGTTTTCCCAAATATCCGCGGCGAATTCCTCGATATCGTCGGGAACGGACACCTGTTCGGGTTCTCCGACGAAAGACGGCAGAGGATTGCCGTCGCCGACGTAAGTGTGAATGAACCTGCCCGTTCCGGGTTCGCGTTCGAAATCGTAGGTGAACCTGCCGCAGGCGGTGCCGGCGGCGTTCAGCGATTTCAGAATGCTAATCTTGTAACCGTCGGGGGAGATCAGCGCGCTGATACGCGGAGTGTAATTGGGAGCGTCGGGTTCGAAAGTCCTGGTCGCCAGAGCTTCCTCGAAACTGCCTCCCTTTTCCAGGTATTCCCGAACGGTGTCCGTCTGGTCGCCGTTGGTGACGATAAGTTTGTCACGGAACCTCCTGACGGGGGAATAGATTATCAGACTCGGATCCTCGACTTTGGAAACGTCGTAAGGATATATGGTGATGCCGTCCTCGCTCTTTACGAAAACGCGGTTTTTGCTGTTGGCGCTTCTGCCCATTATAAAATAGGCGAATACCGCCTTGCCGGACGGGGAAACGCCGGCGACGATCCCTCTGCCGGGATAGCTGTTGCCTTTCACTGCAGCGCCTGTAGATTTCATTCTGACCTCCTTAATTTCGCGGCGACTTCTTCTATCGCCCGGGGAAAAATTATCCATTCCGCCTCCTGCATCACCCTCTTTTGTAAAGTTTCGGGGGTATCCTCCGGGCGTATGTAAACTGCTTTTTGGGCTACTATTTTACCGCCGTCGGGTATCTCATTTACGAAATGAACGGTTGCGCCCGTAACTTTTACGCCGTAATTCAAAGCCGCTTCGTGCACTTTCAGCCCGTAATACCCCGCCCCGCAAAAAGACGGGATCAGCGACGGATGTATGTTCAATATCCTGTCCGGATATTTTGCGGTAAACTCCGCGGAAAGGATGCGCATAAAGCCTGCAAGCACTATCAATCCTATGCCGCGTTCTTCCAACGCCGCGGAAAGTTCCCTTTCGAAAGCCTCCCTGCCGTACGTTTTGAAAGGTATCGTCAGCGCCTCCGCGCCGGCGGCGCGGGCGCGTTCCAGGGCATAAGCTCCTTCGCGGTCGGAAATGACCGTTACGACTTCGGCGCTTTTAATTATCCCCTCCCTTTCGGCGTCGAGTATCGCCTGAAGGTTGGTGCCGCCGCCGGATACCAATACTGCCGTTTTTATCTTTTCCATTATTTGAATACGACTCCGTCTTCGCCGTCGGTGACTTCGCCTATGACGTAGGGTTTTTCGCCCGCCGCCTCCAACACCCGCAACGCTTCCGCGGCGTCCTTTTCTGCGACTATCGCCACCATACCAACGCCCATATTGAAAGTGTTGAACATATCGCGTTCGGGGATGCCGCCGCGCTTTGCGATCAGATCGAATATTGCCGGAGTCTTTACGGCGTTTCTGTCTATCTTTGCGGACAATCCTTTCGGAATGCTGCGCGGAATGTTTTCGTAGAAGCCGCCGCCGGTGATATGCGACACGCCTTTGACGGTGACGCTTTCGAAAAGTTTCAACATAGGCTTGACGTAGATCCTGGTCGGTTCCAATAACGCTTCGCCTATCGTCCTGCCGCCCAAAGCCTCGGATCTTTCGTTCAGCGTTTCGCGATCCGTGCCGATGACCTTCCTGACCAGCGAAAATCCGTTGGAGTGTACGCCGGAAGAACGCAGCGCGATTATCGCGTCGCCCTTTTTCATCGCCGAATTGTCCAGAATCGCCGCCTTATCGACTACGCCCGTCGAATAACCTGCCAGGTCGTATTCGTTTTCGGGATAAAACCCGGGCATTTCGGCGGTTTCGCCGCCTATCAGCGCGGCGCCTGCCTCACAGCACCCGTCCGCCACGCCTTTTACGATGTCCGCAATGCGTTCGGGCACCAGCTTTCCGCAAGCAATGTAATCCAGGAATATCAGCGGTTTCGCGCCGCAGCAGATTATGTCGTTTACGCACATTGCCACGCAGTCTATGCCCACGGTGTCGTGCTTATCCAGGACAAAAGCGTATTTCAGCTTGGTGCCGACTCCGTCGGTGCCGGATACCAGCACCGGACGGGATATCCCCGTCAGATCGGGTTCGAACAATCCGCCGAATCCGCCCACGTCGGAACAGACTCCGGCGGTGGCGGTACGCCTGACGTGACTTTTCATAAGCTCCACCGCCTTGTATCCCGCGGTTATGTCGACTCCCGCCTCTTTGTAAGACTGGCTGTAGGATTTGTCCATATCATTCTCCTTTTTCGGAAATTTTTCTTTCAAAACGCCCTTTTTTGCGCTCTACCGGCACGCGAGTGGGATAGTTCCTGTCGAAACAGGCGATGCAATAACCCTTCGTCTTCCCTCCGTCCGGGATCTTTACGACGTTTTCGACACTGAGGAATCCCAGCGAATCGACTCCGATTATGTCGGCGATCTCCTCGGTGGTGTGGTTGTTGGCTATCAGTACGGCGGGATCGTCGATATCGGTGCCGTAATAGCATGCGTCTATGAATTTAGGCGCGGTGACCCGCATATGTACTTCGGCTGCGCCTGCTTCGCGCAATAACCGCACTATCCTGGCGGAAGTCGTGCCGCGCACTATCGAATCGTCTATCAGAACCACCTTTTTGCCCTTTACCGTCGCGGAAACGGCGTTCAGTTTCATCTTTACCGCCTTTTCCCTCAGCTTTTGGTCGGGAGCGATGAACGTCCTGCCGACGTATTTGTTCTTGATCAGTCCGACTCCGTAAGGTATTCCGGAGCGTCTGGCATATCCCAAAGCTCCGTCGATGCCCGAATCCGGCACGCCGATAACGACGTCGGCGTCTACGGGGTGTTCCTCGGCAAGATAGCTGCCCGCTCTCTGCCTGGCTTCATGAACGGAAACTCCGTCCACGACCGAATCGGGACGGGCGAAATAAATGTATTCGAATATGCACATAGAGCGTTCCGCGGTGCCGATATGATCGGTAATGGAGCGCACGCCCTCCGGCGAGAAAACGACTATTTCGCCGGGAGTAAGATCGCGGATTAGCTTCGCGCCCACCGCGTCCAGAGCGCAGGTTTCGGAAGCCACGACGTAATCTCCGTCATCGGTGACGCCGTAGCATATCGGTCTGAATCCGTGCGGATCGCGCACTGCGATCAACTTCGACGGGGACATAAGTATCAGCGAATAAGCGCCGATCAGTTTGTCCATTACCCTTTCAACGGCGGATTCGATGGACGGCGCGGTCAGCCTTTCTTTCGTGATCAGATAAGAAATGACCTCCGTGTCCGAAGTGGTATGGAATATCGAACCGTGCATTTCGAGGTCTTCCCGAAGCTCGTAAGAATTGGTCAGATTGCCGTTATGGCATAACGCCATGGGACCTTTGACGTGTTTTACGACTATCGGTTGCACGTTGCTGCGGTCGTTGGAACCGGAGGTGGAATAGCGGCAATGCCCTATCGCGATGTTGCCTTCGCCGAGTTTGGCCAGGACGTCGTTGGTGAACACGTCGCCCACCAGCCCCAGGTCCTTGTGATAACTGAAAAGTCCGTCGTCGTTCACGACTATGCCGGCGCCTTCCTGTCCGCGGTGCTGCAGAGCGTGCAAGCCGAAATATACCGAACTTGCCACGTCCTTTTTGTGCGAAGCAAATATGCCGAAGACGCCGCATTCTTCATGAATTTTCGCCATAGTTTATTCCCCTAAGACTCTCCTCATCATTTCGCCGTAAGCTTCTTCGACTCCGCCGAGATCCCTGCGGAAACGGTCCTTGTCCAGCTTTTCGTGCGTGGTCTTGTCCCAGAACCTGCAGGTGTCGGGGGAAATTTCGTCCGCCAGCACTATCTTGCCGTCGGAAGTCTTTCCGAATTCGATCTTGAAATCTACCAGGTCGATGTTGACGCCGGCAAAGAAATCTTTCAAATAATCGTTCACGCGGTAGGCGTAATCGGCTATCGTCGCCAGGTCTTCCGCGTCGGCGGCGCCGATGGCTATTATCTGAGAATCGTTTATCATCGGATCGCCCAAAGCGTCGTCCTTGAGGCAGTATTCCAAAGTCGGGCATTTCAATTCAGTGCCTTCCGGGACCCCGAAACGCTTTGAAAAGGAGCCCGCGGCAATGTTTCTGATGATCACTTCCAACGGAACTATCTTGACGCGACGCACCAAAGTTTCCCTGTCGGAAAGCTGTTCCACAAAGTGAGTGGGAACGTCTGCCTCCGCGGTCAGCTTCTTCATAAGGTAGTTGGTCATCTTGTTGTTCACGACGCCCTTTCCGACTATCGTGCCTTTCTTTTCGCCGTTGAAAGCGGTGGCGTCGTCCTTATAGGAAACTATGCAATAATTTTCGTCGTCCGTCGCAAAAACTTTTTTGGCTTTGCCTTCATACATTTGTTCGCATTTTTTCATGGTACACCTCTTAATTGTATTTATCCAGAATTTCCCTGTCCTTTTTCAATATCTTCGCGCGGTTGGCTTCGCGCGCGGCTTGCAGTTTGTCCGCCAATTCGGTATCCGTCACGGCAAGTATCTGTATCGCCAGCAAAGCGGCGTTTTCGGCGCCGTCTATCGCCACGGTGGCTACGGGCATTCCCGAAGGCATCTGCACGGTGGATAACAAAGCGTCCAATCCGTCCAGAGTACTGCTTTTTACGGGTATGCCGATCACGGGAAGCGTCGTCCCGGCAGCCATTGCTCCGGCAAGGTGAGCGGCTTTGCCTGCGGCGGCGATTATGACTCCGAAGCCGTTTTCGCGCGCGCCGGCGGCAAACGCCGCCGCTTCCGCGGGCGTCCTGTGCGCGGACAGCACTCTGACTTCTGCGGTCACACCGTAACTTTTCAGGCAGTTGATAGCTTTTTCCACTATCGGCAGATCGGAATCCGATCCCATTACTACAGCAACTTTTTTCATATTACTCCTTTTTCGCGGCATTTTGCCGGAACGTTATCGCAAAACAAAAGCAGCCCGCGATAAAGCGGACTGCTCCCTGTTTCAATACTGTGTTCGAACCGTTCCCTGCGGGCACGATTGTCCCTCGGAACACGGTATGCCGAATGCGGCCAAGTTAACGGCACCTTGCGGCTGCCGCAGATAAACTCCGACGGTATTCTCCATGCGATTATTTTCCCACATGTCTATATAATAAGTCAACTGAATAAGGTCACTTTCCGAAGGTAAAAAAATCGCCGCCCGAAACGGGCGGATACCGCCTGAACCGACGCTTATTCGCAGACTTTTGCCAAAAAACCGTCTATCCCGTCGGAAATATCCCTGAAAGTCGTTTCGAAATCGCGCGTATACCACGGATCCGCAACGTCGCCGGGACGCGAAGTGAAATCCATTAAAAGATATATCTTCTCCTCCGGATCGCCGCCGAAAAAGCGTATCAGATTGATTTTGTTACGGGAATCCATACCTATTATATAATCGAATTTGCCGTAATCTTCGGCGCGTACGCGCCTTGCGGATTTGCCGGAACAGTCTATTCCCAGCCTGTTCAATACGTTTACGGTGCCGCGGTGGACGGGAGAACCGATCTCTTCCGAAGAAGTCGCCGCCGACTCGATATGGAATCTGTCGGCGATACCCGCGTCCTTCACCCGCTTTTTCATCAGAAATTCAGCCATCGGCGAACGGCAGATGTTGCCGTGACAAACAAACAGAATGCGCACCGGCGCGTTGCGGTCGGAGGATCTTTTCAAACCGTCAGCCCTCCGTCCACCGTAATTACCGTCCCCGTTACGAACGAAGCCGATCCGGACAGCAGAAACGCCACGCACCCGGCTACGTCATCCGGAGTTCCGGCGCGCCCCAAAGGAGTTTCGGAGATTATCTCCGCACGCGCGCTTTCGTCCAACGCCGCGTTCATCGGCGTAAGTATAAAACCGGGCGCCACCGCGTTGCAGGTGATGCCGCTGGGTCCCAATTCCTTCGCCAGCGATTTTACGAAAGCCTCCATTCCGCCCTTAGACGCCGAATAATGAGATTCGCAGGAAGACCCGTGCGCTCCCCACATACTTGAAACGGCGACTATCCTGCCGAATTTTTCGGATATCATTCCGCCGACAAACGCCCTGGCGCATAAAAAAGCACCCGTCAGATTGACGGAGATTATTTGATTCCATTTTTCCGCGGTTATGTCCTGCAACTGATCGAAAGAAGATATCCCCGCGTTTAAAACCAGATAATCGACGTTACCGATTTTTTTTGCAAGTTCTTCGACTTCTTTTTCCGACGAAACGTCGCATTTTACGGGCGTCGCCCCCGTTTCGGCGGCAACTTTCATCGCGGCGGCTTCCGATTTATTATAGGTAAACCAAACGTCGGCTTCCGCACAAAGCCTTTTGACTATAGCACTGCCTATGCCTCCGGACCCGCCCGTCACCAGAGCCTTGCGCCTTTTCGCGGGCTGAACGTCCGAATTTGGCGATATATTTGTATCTGTAGATACGGAATTTGCCATATTTATTTATTATCCTCTTCCGGACCCGACATTGCTGAAATATATCCGTTTCCTTCCAGATACGCGTCCATTACCGCAATGGCTATCGCAGAGGTGCAGATTATCGAGGCTCTGGGCGCAAGCGACGGAACGTGATGCCCTTTCAGTTCGAGATTGACGATGTCGTTGGTTTTGAAATTCAGCGTTTTTATCGGCTGGGCTATTGACGGAGTCGGTTTGAATACCGTGGTCACTTTTATCGGCATTCCGTTGGAAATGCCTCCGTTGAGTCCGCCGTTGAAGTTATGGTTCGTCTTTATGGTGCCGTCTTCGTATTCGAATCCGTCCGCGACTTCGGATCCGCGCGAGTGTGCGAACTTTGCGCCGTGCCCGAAACTTACCGATTTGACGGCAGGTATGGAAAACAGTATCGAAGCCATACTGCATTCCAAGGAATCGAAGATCGGCGAGCCGTATCCGGCGGGCAATCCTATGACCGCGCTTTCGATGGCTCCGCCGATGCTGTCGCCCGTCGCGTAAAGGCTGGTCAGCAACGAAACCATCCGTTTCCTGACCTCGGGATCGATGACGGGAAGCGGAGCCGAATTCAATCTGTCCAACAGCTCGGTTTCGGGTTCTTCGGGGAATTTCGAATCGTATATTTCGCCGATGCATTTGATGTGCGAAGCGATATATATCCCTCTCTGTTCAAGGTAATCGGCGATCATCATCCCGAAAAACACTACGGGGATCGTCAGCCTGCCGGAAAAATGCCCTGCTCCGTTCATATCCGCGAATCCGGAATAGCGCACGTTTGCGACATAGTCCGCGTGCGAAGGTCTGGGGACGGCGGCGTCGTGATCGGATACGTTGATGTCCTTGTTTTTGAAAACGACGGTTATAGGCGCGCCGTTGGTGACGCCGTTGGTAACGCCGCTGAGGATCTGCGGTCTTTCTTCCTCTTTTCTGGCGGCAGTGAAATTGACGCTGCCTTGTCTGAGTTTTAGTCCGCGTTTGATCCTGTCGATATCCACCGTGACTCCTGCCGGAAAGCCGTGCAGCGTGCCGCCTACGACGGCGCCGCGTCCCTCTCCGAACAGCGACAGTTTCAGATTGTTACCCCATACAGAGCCCATAATGCCTCCGTGCCCGTCCGGGCAGAATTTTGATTTTTCCGAAAGCCGGATGCGACTTCCTTTAAAAATCATTATATCATACTAAAGCCGCGCTTGCAATTGCAAATATTACCGCTTCGACGGGATCGCGGCGTCAAAAAAGCGCGTGATCTCACGCGCTTTGATCCGGAAAGTACGCTCCGTTCCCCGGAAAGGGAACGCCGTCATTTTATCAGCTGCGACAGAGCGTCGTGGATGTTCTTTTCCAAAGCCTCTTTGCCGTATTCGTCGGCAGCCGCCTTGTTTTTGATCCCGTGGGTCAGGCAGCCCGCGCCGCCGATACATCCGTCAACGCAAGCCATACCTTCTATAAAATTGTTCGGAAGCATATTCTTTGACGCGCGCATCAGCGCGGCTTTGCATTGTTCGATACCGTCGCAGACTATGGGTTTGAATTCGAAATCTTCCAGACCGTTTTCCTTCAAAGCCTGCCTGACGGCGTCGGTAAGTCCGCCGGATCTGGCGAATATCCTGCCGAAATATGAAGCGTTGTCCAGATGTCCGTCGGGCAGAGAAGGCATATCTATTTCTTTGGAATCTATCAGCGCCTGCAGTTCCTCGAAGGTGATCACAGAATCGACGTAAGGATGTACTTCCTTTTTCTTGAATTCCATTTTCTTTGCGGTACAGGGTCCTATAAATATGATTTTGGAATCCGGATCCACCTCTTTCATATATTTCGCTATCGTCGCCATCGGCGAAAGGTTGTGCGAAATATGCTTTACCAGATCGGGGAATTGCTTTTGAATGTACATTACGAACGCCGGGCAGCAGGAGCTGGTCAGGAATCCTTTTTCCGCCAATTCACGGGATTCGGAATCTGCCACCATATCCGCGCCGAGAGCGGCTTCGACGACGTGGAAAAATCCCAATTCTTTTATCGCCGAAACGACTTTTCCGAGGCTGACGTATGTAAATTGGCTGGCGATCGAAGGCGCGACTATCGCATACACTTTGTATTTGGTGTTGTTTTCGGATTTTTTGATGATATCGATGACGTCCAATATGTACGATTTGTCGGAAATGGCTCCGAACGGGCATTGATATACGCAAGCGCCGCAGGATATGCATTTGGAATTGTCGATCTGCGCCGCCAGAGTGTCCGACATCGAAATGGCTTTTACCTTGCACGAATTTTCGCAGGGGCGTTTCAGATTGATTATCGCCGAATACGGGCAGACTTTACTGCACATTCCGCATTCCACGCATTTGGATTTGTCGATATGCGCTTTCTGATTATGGTCGAAAGTTATAGCTCCCTTTTTGCAAGCCGCCTCGCACCTGTGTGCAAGACAGCCGCGGCACGCCGTTGTCACCTCGTAGCCGCCCGAAGGGCAGTCGTCGCAGGCTATATCGATAACTTCGATGAC
>CALVXZ010000016.1 GCA_944371785.1 uncultured Clostridia bacterium
CTGCCGCTCGAAAGAGGCTTTAAGTCCGTGCACACGGCGCCTTGACGGCGAGTTCCTGAATGGAGGTAGAACCGATATGTACGCGATAATCGCAACCGGCGGAAAGCAGTACAAAGTCAGCGAGGGAGATACTCTTCGCGTAGAGCTTCTGAAAGAGGAAGCCGGCAAGGAAATCGAACTCGAGGTGCTTGCATTGGTCGATGACGGCGATGTCAAAGCGGGCGACGCGTTGAAAGACGCTGCGGTAACCGCTAAGGTCGTAGGCTGCGGAAAAGGTAAAAAGATCAATATCTTTACCTACAAGGCAAAGAAAAACGTCCGCAGAAGACAAGGTCACAGACAGCCGTACACCGAACTCGAGATAGTAAAAATCAAAGCATAGCCGATGACAACGGTAACGGTTACCAGGAAATCGGGGCATATATATAAGGTAAAGGCGTCAGGCCATTCCGGATATGCCGCGGAAGGTAGCGACATAGTCTGCGCCGCGATCAGCGCATTGACGCAGGGGGCGGTGTTGGGATTGAAAAAAGTCGCCGCAGTAAAAGTAACCGAATCCGAATCGGAAGGGAAATTGGAATTTGAAATATCCGAATACAACGACGCAACGGACGCCATATTGGAAACGATGTTGCTGTCTTTAAAGGATATATCGGAATCCTATCCGCGCCACCTTAAAACGGAGGATATTAAAAATGATTAAACTTC
Organism: uncultured Clostridia bacterium; assembly: GCA_944371785.1. GTDB lineage: Bacteria > Bacillota > Clostridia > Christensenellales > DTU072 > Stercoripulliclostridium_A. The sequence continues at coordinate 709 of CALVXZ010000016.1, forward strand.
AATTATTTGCTCATAAAAAAGGATCCGGCAGCTCCAAGAACGGGCGTGATTCTCACGCGCAACGTTTGGGACCGAAAAGATCCGACGGTCAATTCGTGCTGGCAGGCAATATTCTGGTAAGACAGCGCGGCACGAAGTTCCATCCCGGTACCAACGTCGGCATCGGCAAGGACGATACCTTGTTCGCTTTGATCGACGGCGTTGTCCGCTTTGAACGCAAGGGCCGTTACGACAAGAAAGTCAGCGTCTATCAGGTAGAGGCGTAAGGCTGAAATACCGTAATGAAGTATAATATTTCATGCGGTAAAATTTTAATAGACGATACCTCGGAATTCCTCCCGAAACATATTTTGGAATGTGGGCAGGTTTTCAGGTACCTAAACTCGGTTTCAGGCTACAAAATTTTTTCTAAAAAATCATTTTGTAGCTTGATTTATGTACCGGGCTATGTTACAATAGATTCAAAGGATGCGGACTACTTCGTAAAATATTTCGATTTGGAACGCGATTACGGGGATATCAAACGCCGACTTTCGGGATACCCTTTGATGAACGAAGCCATTGGTTACGGCTACGGAGTACGCATTCTGAACCAGGATCCCTTCGAAACGATACTGTCGTTTATCGTTTCCGCCAACAACAATATCCCGAGGATCAAAGCGATAATCGAAAGGATGTGTCGGGCGAAAGGGGAACCTTTGGAAGAGGGATACGCTTTTCCCGTACCTGACGCGCTGAGAACCGCAAACGCCGAATTTTTCAAGGAGATCGGCGCGGGTTATCGGGCGCAATATATTGTGAATACCGTCGGCGCGATAAACGAAGGGTTCGATTTGGAATTGGGATCGATGCCTTTGAAGGACGCCAGAAAGCATCTGATGACTCTGTCGGGAGTCGGCAGGAAAGTGGCGGATTGCATACTGTTGTTCGGTTATCACAGAAGCGACGTTTTTCCCGTTGATACCTGGATAGAAAAAATCTATCCGAAGCTAGGCGGAGAGCCCGGGAAGAACGCGGTATACATAGCGGATAAACTGTCGGAAGAATACGGAGATTTGGCTGGGTACGCTCAACAATACCTGTATTATTACGCCAGGGAAAATCTATAAAAAATAATAACCCTTCACGGAGGAATTGTGATGAATAACTCTAAGCCCAAAATGATCATACTCGCCGATATCGGCAGTCTGAAGATTACCTGCAACGGCTTTAAACAGATCGTTAAGAACCTTGAATCCAGATTCGATATAGCCACCTGCAAATTCTACTCTTACGTAGCGAAAAGAAACCGTGACTATAACGAATACATTTCTGCGAACGGTTTTGCGACTTCGCTTCCCAGCGATTCCCGCCGCCGCAACAAATTGGATTCCCGTCAGGTAATAGACGCTGCGGATATCGCCGCTTTAGGAAATATCGACGCCGTCGGATTTATCACCGGCGAAGGCGACATACTTCCGGTACTTGATCTTTTGAAATCCAAGGGCATCGAAGTGTACGATATCAACGTACAGCCCAATAAGTACGAATACGCTTATACCGATTTCATTACCGTTCCCACCTCTGCGTTGCGCGAAGGCTACACCGCTCCCGCGATGAAACAACAAAAGAAACGCGCTCCGAAGCCCGTGGCGCCGAAGGCCGCTCCCGCAACCGAAAACGAATATCTGAACGAGATAAAGCGCGTCGTAGACGGCAACTCGATATTCAACAAATACCGCAGATAACCGTTTTCAACCGTTATTTTAACTAACGATAAAATCAGGCTATGAAATGGCCCGTGTAACTTCACGGGCTTTTTTTATGCGCCGAAAGGCGGCTCTTTCCCCGGAAACGGTACGGATCGACCGACGGGACTTGCGTATAATCCGATAAAAAAGGCGGATAAATAAAAAAGGCGGATAAATAAAAAAGGCGGAAAATCATTTGACAAGTTTTTTCGCGATATATATAATAATAACATAAAGAAGATATGCGTCTCACCGCAAGGATTCCGAAGCGGTTAACAATATGTCTATGATCCGTGTGCCTGCTAATGTACGGTATGCGGCTTGTGGTGAGATGTGTTTCCAAGGCGAAACACATTTTCTTTTTATAATGACCGCCTGCGGGCGAAAAACAAGGAGGACAGATATATTTTCAAGGAACTTCTCACTAACACGCAAATACGTGTCCCGGAAGTACGACTGATTGACGAGAACGGAACCATGTTGGGTATCGTTCCGATTGCGGAAGCGCAAAGAAAGGCAGACGACAGAAATTTGGATTTGGTTTTGTTTTCTCCCGCCGCTAAGCCGCCGGTATGCAAACTGTTGAATTACAGCAAATACCGTTACGATCAAATCCGAAAAGACAAAGAGGACAGGAAAAAATCCAGTGTCGTCAAAATCAAAGAAGTACAGCTGAGTCAGACCATCGATATCGGCGATATCAAAGTCAAAGCCAAGCGCACGACGGAATTTCTGCAGGAAGGCTGCAAGGTAAAAGTCGTTATCAGAATGCGCGGCAGGCAGAAGGCGCACCCCGAAATCTCGATGGACGTAATGAAAAGGTTTTTCGATATGGTGCAGGAATCCGGAATGATGGAAAAGGAACCCAAACAGGAAAGCGCCGCCGTCATAACCATGATACTTGCCCCGGCAAAAAAATAAAGGAGAGTAACAATGCCTAAACAAAAAACGCACAGCGCAAGCAAGAAACGTTTCAGATTCACAGCCAACGGACTGTTGAAAAGAAATAAGCAGAACAAGAACCACATTTTAAATAAAAAGACCCGTAAACGTAAAAGAAATCTGAGGCAGGGCGCATATATCCACGACGCGCAAGCCAAAACCGTCGCCAACATGATCTACGGGCAGAAGTAGGAGGTAATCCCTAATGAGAATCAAAAGAGCTGTTAACGCACAAAAGAAGAAAAGAAAGATAATGCGCATGGCGAAAGGCTACTTCGGCGCAAAGAGCAAGCTGTACAGAGTAGCCCGTCAGGCAGTAATGAAATCCGGTCAATACGCGTACGTCGGAAGACGCCTGAAAAAGAGAGATTTCAGGAAACTTTGGATAGCGCGTATCAACGCCGCCGCAAGGATGAACGACCTGTCCTATTCCCGTCTGATGCACGGTCTGAAAGTGGCGGGGATCGATTTGAACCGCAAGGTCTTGGCGGAAATAGCCGTTTCCGACGCCAAGGCGTTCACCGGTCTTTGCGAAAAAGCCAAAGCCGCCGTCAACAACTAAGAAGCCCGCGGAGGCTTCTTTCCTTATATGAACGAGATCACTTCGGCACAAAACGAAAAAATCAAGCTAATCCGTAGCCTGGGCAACAAAAAAGCGCGAAAAGAAAGCGGACTGTTTTTGATTGAAGGGGAGCGGGCGGTTTTTTCGGCGCCGGAGGAAGCCATAAAAGAAATTTTTATCGCTTCCGACAAACAGGACAAATATATTTCGGAATTTACCCGCCGCGGCGTCAGGATAAACGTCGTGCGGCGGGAAATCTTCGAAAGGGCGGCATTGACGGAACATTCGCAGGGAATCATCGCTTTGGCAAATATGCCCGAAGAAAAAGAAATTTCCGGCGACGTTATATGCGTTCTGGACGGGATATCCGATCCCGGGAATCTGGGTACGATAGTGCGTTCGGCTGCCGCTTTCGGAGTCAGGGACCTTATCCTGGCGGATTGTTGCGACGTATTCGATCCCAAAGTCGTAAGGGCGACGATGGGCGGAATTTTCGGTATGAATTTCATTATTTGTACGCGCGCGCGGACAATCGAGTTATTGAATAATTACGGATTTACTACCGTCATTTTGGATATGGACGGCGAAAATTTATACGAATGGGCTCCCTCGGGCAGGATCGCCCTGACGGTGGGTTCCGAAGCGCGCGGAGCGTCGGAAGAACTCAGATCCGTTTCGGGCGCCCGTATCGGCATACCTATGCCGGGAGGCACGGAGAGCCTGAACGCGGCGGTAGCCGCTTCGATCGCTTTGTCCTGGGTGGCGGAAAAACACATCAACTAATCGGAGGTAAACATGTCCGGTCATTCCAAGTGGGCAAATATTAAAATCAAAAAGGGCAAAACCGACGCTCAGCGCGGTTCTGTATTCACCAAAATAGGCAGGGAGATCGCCGTCGCGGTAAAATCCGGCGGACCCGATCCGAATTCCAATTCCAAACTTCGCGACGTCATCGCAAAAGCCAAACAGAACAATATGCCGAACGATACCATAAACCGTTCCATAAAGAAGGCTTCCGGCGAACAGGACGGCGTCAACTACGAATCGATCACTTACGAAGGATACGGCGCGGGCGGCGTAGCGGTCATCGTCGAAACTCTGACGGACAACAGGAACCGTACCGCAGGCGACGTAAGGCACCTTTTCGATAAATACGGCGGTTCGTTGGGACAGACGGGCTGCGTTTCCTATATGTTCAGCAAAAAAGGCGTGGTCATCGCGGACAAGACCATGGACGAGGACGAACTGATGATGATCGCGTTGGACGCCGGAGCCGAAGACATCGTCGCGGACGAGGACGTATACGAAATTTACACCGCTCCCGGCGATCTGTACACCGTTTCCGACAAACTGAAAGAAGCCGGAGTAAACGTTCTCAGCGCGGACATCGATATGATAGCCGATAACGAGATCGATCCCGGTACCCATTTGCAAAGCGTGCAGAAGCTGATCGATATGTTGGAAGAATTGGACGACGTACAGAACGTTTATCATAACGCTTTGCTCCCCGAGGAGGAAGAAGATGAGTAACGTCGGCGCCGTAGAGGCGGTTTGTAAGGGAGCGAAAGAAGCTTCCGTGGCGTTGGCTTCGGCAAGCACCGACGTAAAGAACGCGGTGTTGAAAGACGCAAAAGCTCTGATCCTGGACAGCGCCGAAAAGATACTTGCCGCAAATCAAAAAGATATCGAAAAAGCCCGTTCTATGGGCAGAAACGCCGCGTTTATAGACAGATTGGCTCTGACGGACGCGCGTATAAAAGGCATAGGCGAGGGGCTGGACGCCGTGGCGGCGTTGGGCGATCCCGTCGGCGAAGTCGTGGAACATTACGTTTTGGGGAACGGGCTGGACGTAAAAAAGGTAAGGGCTCCTTTGGGAGTTATCGGCATCATTTTCGAGGCAAGACCCAACGTGTCGGTAGACGCCGCGGCTTTGTGCATAAAATCGGGTAACGGCGTCGTTTTGCGCGGCTCGCGCGATTCCGCCGAATCCGTGAAAGTGCTTGTAGCCTGCGTAAAAGAGGCGTTGAAACGCAACGGACTTCCCGAAGAAGCGGTAGGACTGATAGATTCAGAGGACCGCGAAGCCGTGGCGGAAATGCTCAGATACGATAAATACATCGACGTGGCTATCCCGCGCGGCGGAAACGCTTTGAAAAAAATCGTCCTGGAAAACGCGGCTATGCCCGTCATAGCTTCGGCAGGGGGCAACTGCCACACCTACGTCGCGGCGGACGCCGATCCCGAAATGGCGGTTTCGGTCATTTTGAACGCAAAGACAAACCGCCCGTCCACCTGCAACGCTCTGGAAACAGTTCTGGCGGAAAGAAGCGCTGCCGCACGCCTGCTTCCTCCGATATTGGAGGCGCTGAAGGCTGCCGGAGTCGCGATCCGCGGCACCGCAGAGGTGAAAGCTATCTTCCCCGATTGCATAGAAGTGGGCGAAGACGAGTTTTCAAAGGAATACGACGATATGATAATCAAAGTCAAGATCGTCGCGGACCTCGCCGAAGCCATAGAACACATCAATAAATACGGCACGAACCACAGCGACGCGATCCTGACTTCCGATCCCGAAAAAGCCGCAAGGTTTGCAAAGGAAGTCGATTCCGGGGCGGTATACGTCAATGCGTCTACGCGCTTTACGGACGGATTCGAATTGGGTCTTGGCGCGGAAATGGGTATCAGTACCCAAAAACTGCACGTCCGCGGTCCGATAGGTTTGAAGGAGCTTACCAGCGTCAAATACGTCGTTACCGGCAACGGACAGTTAAGGAAATAATTCGGAAAAGTAAACATTCGGAGTAATTATATGAGGAAAATAGCAGTATTGACCAGCGGCGGCGACGCACCCGGAATGAACGCGGCTATACGCGGCGTAGTGCGTTGCGCTTCCAGCCGCGGTATGGAGGTATACGGAATAGAGCGCGGTTACGACGGACTTATCAAAGGTAACATCGTCAGAATGGATTCGCGTTCGGTTTCGGACACCATTCAAAAGGGAGGCACTATATTGAAGACCGCCCGCTGTCCCGAATTCGAAACCGAAGAAGGGATAAAAAAAGGCGGCGACGTTTTGAAGGCGTACGGCATAGGCGGATTGGTGGTCATCGGCGGCGACGGTTCGTTCAGAGGTATGAAGGATCTTAGCAATCTGTGCGGGATCACCTGTATGGGAATCCCCGGAACGATAGACAACGATCTGGGATATACCGATTTCACGTTGGGATTCGATACCGCGGTGAACACCGTTCTGGACGCGCTGAACAAGATCCGCGACACGATGACTTCTCACGACCGCGCCTGCATAATAGAGGTAATGGGCAGACACTGCGGCGACATAGCGCTGTATTCCGGAATGGCGGGCGGCGCAGAAAGCATAGTCGTTCCCGAACTGCCTTTCAATATCGATGAAATATGCACCAAAATGCGCAGGAACGTCATAAAAGGCAAGGTTTCGGACATAATCGTGCTGGCGGAAGGCGTATGCAGCGCCGAACAGCTGAAAGCCGAAATACACGACCGTACCGGAGTAACCATCCGCACGGTAAAATTGGGCTACATACAGCGCGGCGGAACGCCCAGCATGGCGGACAGAGTGCTTGCCGCGCGCTGTGCGGACAGGGCTGTGGAATTGCTGTACGACGATTCCGCCACGTCCAGAGTCATAGGCATTAAAAACAACGTCATCGTCGACGTGGAGATCGAAGAGGCGTTAAGTATCAAAAAACAATTCAACGAAAAAATGATGGAAATAGCCAACAGGCTTTCTTTCTAAAGGAGACAAGTATGAAAAATTTAGTCGGAGCATGTATTTTCGGACAATCCGGTGGACCCACTTCGGTCATCAACGCCAGCGCGGCAGGCGTATTCATAGAGGCGTTGAAGCAGGATAAAATCACCGCCGTTTACGGCGCGGCGCACGGTATCAAAGGTATTCTGAACGAAGAATTTTACGATATCGGGCAGGAAGACATGGACGAGCTGTTGCTGTTGAAGAACACGCCTTCTTCCAGTTTGGGCTCCGTAAGGTACAAATTAAAGGATCCCGATCTGGACGATACCGATTACAAGCGTATTTTGGAAGTTTTCCGCAAATATAACATCAGATACTTTTTCTATAACGGCGGAAACGATTCGATGGATACCTGCAACAAGGTTTCCAAATACCTGATGAAATCCGGTTATCAATGCAACGTCATCGGCGTGCCGAAGACCATCGACAACGACCTTTACGGCACCGATCACTGCCCCGGATACGGCTCCGCCGCGAAATACGTAGCGACGACGCTGATGGAACTGAACCTGGACGCGAAGGTCTATGACAAAGGTCAGGTGGCAGTAGTCGAGATCATGGGCAGAAACGCCGGCTGGCTGACCGCCGCCGCCGCGCTTGCCGGATACAAGGATCTGGGTGCAGACCTGATATACCTTCCCGAAGTACCGTTCTCGGTGGATAAATTCCTTGCCGACGTCAAACGCGTTATGGACGCCAACAACGGCAAATGCATCGCCTGCGTTTCCGAAGGCATCCGCGACAAAGACGGTAACTTCATAGTCGAAACGCTGTCCAGCGCAAAGGCAAAGGACGGATTCGGTCACACTCAGCTGGGCGGACTTGCCATCCAACTCAGCGACCTGGTAAACCGCACCTACGGCGTAAAGGTAAGAGGCATAGAATTCAGCCTGATGCAAAGATGCGGAGCGCACCTCGCCTCCGGAACCGATATCAAAGAGGCTTTCGAAGCCGGCAGAAAGGCGGTAAAGGCGGCTTGCGCCGGACAGACCGACAAGATGGTGGCGTTCGAACGCGATATGTCCTCCGGCAGCTATAAATGCAAATACAAGCTCATACCCGTTTCCATGGCGGCGAATACCGAAAAGAAAGTGCCTTTGGAATGGATAACTCCCGACGGCACAGGGCTGACGAAAGAATATATCGAATACGCTCTGCCGCTGATCCAGGGTTCGTCGAAATCGCCTTTGGAAGACGGACTGCCGAAGTTCGCCAACCTTAAAAAGGTGCTTGTGGAGAAACGGTAAATGACCTTATCTGCGAAACGCCGTAAAACGACAGCCGTCGCATTGATCGTTGCGGCGGCAGTCGTCGTGGCGGCGGGGCTCGGATTGGGTTTGGGATTGGGGTTGAAAGACCGCGCTCCCGAAGTCCCGAAGGCTGAAATCGCGCTGACGGGCGAACCGAGTTACACGATAGTCTTCTCCTGGCAATCGGTAAACGCCGATAAATATATTCTGGAATACGAATACAGTGAATACCTTCCCGGGGAGATCAAATCCGTCGAAACCACCGAACTTTCGGTGAGGATAGAACGGATAAAGGGGCTTTTGAAATACCGTCTGACCGCCGTAAAAGGGGACGACTCCTCGTCGGGCGAATGGCTGACGTATACGGTCCCGGCTCTGGAGCTGCCTTCGATGCAGCCTTTCGAGGTGAACGATTCCGGTAACGGAGTGCTGACGGTGGACAGATCTACTCTGAAAGCCGTGACCTACCGGTTCCGCGGCGAAGAAAAGACGGTTGCCAATTACGAAATAGGAGTAGCCGCTCCCGGCGAAGACGGCGTTCCCGAAACCGTTTCGATCCTGTGGTCGGACCTGGAAGGATGGTCCTTTTCCGTAAACAAAGGCGGCGTGTGGAAGATATATATCCGCCCCGTGTTCTTTATCGGGGTAGGCTCCGCCGAAGTGTACGACGAGGAAATGGACAAGCTGTATTCGCGCTTTGCTCCGTTTACGGTGATATCGGTTACGGTCGCGCAGTGACCGTCGGCTGACGGTTTCCGACCGTCCGACGGACTTCAAAATACACAGGGGAAAATTATTTAAATCTAAATATTTACGGGAATTATATGATCAGATCGGATTTAAGAAATATAGCCATTATCGCGCACGTCGACCACGGCAAGACGACGCTTGTGGACGCGATGTTGAAACAGGGCGGCGTTTTCCGCGACAACCAGGTCGTGGAAAATTGCGTTATGGATTCCAACCCCCTGGAGCGCGAAAGGGGAATCACCATTCTTGCAAAGAACACGTCGTGTATGTATAACGGCGTGAAGATCAATATTGTCGACACGCCCGGACACGCCGACTTTTCCGGCGAAGTCGAACGCGTGCTGAAGATGATCAACGGCGTGGTGCTGTTGGTGGACGCTTACGAAGGTCCGATGCCGCAGACGCGTTTCGTGTTGCAAAAAGCGTTGGAAATGAACCATAAGGTCATAATCTGCATCAACAAAGTGGATAAACCCGACGCCAGACTCCACGAAGTCGTGGACGAGATCTATGAATTGCTGATAGATCTGAACGCTTCCGACGAACAGTTGGACAGCCCGATAGTATACTGCTCCGGCAGGGCGGGGGTCGCCAGCTATTCTCCGAACGTGCCCGGAGTCAACCTCAAACCGTTGTTCGAAACGATCTTGAAACACATCGATCCTCCGGAAGGCGACGAAACGGCTCCGTTACAGGTGCTGGTCAGCTCCATAGATTACAACGACTATGTGGGCAGAATGGCTATAGGGCGCATAGAACGCGGAGTAATGTACCCGAATACCGAAGTCGCCGTATGCAATTATCACGATCCCGGAACGGTTACTCGCGCCAAGATCACGAACATCTATCAATTTGCCGGGCTGAACAAGCTCCCGGCGGAAAGCGCTAAAGTAGGCGATATCGTTTCGTTCAGCGGTATCGAAAACATTACTATAGGCGAAACGGTCTGCGCGCCGGAAGCGCCGGAGCCGCTGCCATTCGTAAAGATTTCCGAACCTACCTTGCAGATGATGTTTTCCGTAAACGATTCTCCGTTTGCCGGGAAGGAAGGTAAGTTCGTTACCTCCAGGCACCTGCGCGCAAGACTTTACAGAGAACTGCTGCGCGACGTGTCGCTGCGCGTAGAGGACGCGGACAAAGCCGATTCCTTTATAGTGTCCGGCCGCGGCGAGATACACCTTTCGATCCTGATCGAAAATATGCGCCGCGAAGGGTACGAATTCCAGGTATCCACCCCCAAAGTCATCACCAAGGTGATAGACGGACAGGTCAACGAACCTTTGGAAAGAATGTATATCGACGTGCCGCAGGAATTCGTCGGCACGATAATGCAGGATATGGGCAGACGTCAGGGCGAACTGAAAAACATGACCCCGATGAATTCCAGGGTGAAATTGGAATTTGTTATCCCCGAACGCGGACTTTTGGGATACCGAAGCGACTTTTTGACGGAAACACGCGGCGAAGGCATAATGAACGGAGTGTTCGAAGGATATACCCCCTTGAAAGGTACGATGCCCCGCAGACCTTACGGCGCGTTGGTAGCTTTCGAAACGGGCGAAGCCTGCACTTACGGGCTGTTCAACGCCCAGGGCAGAGGCACTTTGTTCGTGACGCCCGGTACCGAAGTTTATGCCGGTATGGTGGTGGGCTATTCGCCGAAACAGGAAGACATATCCATAAACGTTTGCAAGAAAAAACACGTTACGAATATGCGCGCCGCAGGCTCCGACGAAGCGTTGAGATTGGAAACGCCGAGGATCTTTTCTTTGGAAGAATGCATCGAGTTCCTTGAACCCGACGAGATGTTGGAAGTGACGCCGAAGAGCCTCAGGATCAGAAAGAAGATATTGAACCACGAGCTCAGAATGCGCGAGGTCATGAAAGAAAGAAGGGGATAAACCCACGGAGGAAAGACTATGGACGCCGTAATCGAATTTTTCAAAACGGGCAATAACCTTTGGTACGTCGTAGGCGGAGTCGCCGCGCTGATCGTCGTAATAGCGGCGGCGGTTGCGATAGCCGCGGCAAAAAAGAAGAAAAAGGAAGCCGGCGAAGCCGACGAAGCCGTTCCCGCCGCGCCTGCGGTACCGGACGAAGATCTTGCCGAAATCGACGTGGACAATATGGAGCTGACTCCGGAATCCGAAATATCCGAAGCCGCGAACGCCAACTTTACGATGCGTCTGCCGGTAAAGTATAATTCTTCCGACGTCGATTCCGTAGTCGTAAAACCGGTGAAGAAAGCGCCGAAGCCCGAACCGAAGCCCGTAGTCGAAACTCAGCCGGAACCTGCCGAAAAGCCGTCTTCTTTCCGCGAACACGTCTATTCGGCGGAGGCGGCGAAACGCCCGGGGACCGTGCAGATATACATAGACAACGGCGGCAAATACCGTTTCCGTTTCAAAACTTCCAACGGCGAAACGGTGGGGCATTCGCAGGGCTATACGACCAAATCGGCTTGCAGAAGCGGTATCAAAGCCGTAGTCAAAGCCGTGGCGGAGGCAAAAGTCGTCGATTCGACGAAAGAAGATTTCGCGCCGCAGATCGGGAAAGCCTCTTTCGTCGTTTACCGCGACCGCGAAAACAAATTCCGTTTCAGGCTGACTGCGTCGAACACTTCGAACATTCTGGCTTCGCAGGGATACACTTCGAAAGCCAACTGCATAAACGGCACCAAATCGGTGACCAACGTCGCGCTTTTCCATAACGTAACGGACGATACTTTAAAATCGGCGAAGTAGCCGAAAGCCTTTCCGAAAAGCCGTTTTAAGGGACGACAGGCGTCGTCGGTTTATTGCCGCACGGCAATAAACCGACTAGGTGCGCCTTGTTTTTTATGCGTCGGTAATATTCGGTATTGACTTTAGGATAAGATTGCTTTATTATTAATATATAGCAGAACAAGTACCGGAGGAGCGTTTTTTTGGAAATCGTAGTTCTGGACGGATATTGCCTTAACCACGGCGACCTCGATTGGAAGGCTTTCGAGGCGTTGGGGGATTTGCGCGTTTACGACAGAACTCCTTATCCGGAGATCGCCGCCAGAATGGGCGCGGCAGAGGTGATGATAACCAACAAATGCACCATCGACCGCGGTATTCTGGACGCTTTGCCGCGTCTGAAATACATAGGCGTGTTGGCGACGGGGTACAACAACATCGACGTCGCCGCCTGCCGCGAAAGGGGCGTCGTCGTCACTAACGTACCGGCTTACAGTACGGAATCGGTAGTGCAGAGCGTATTCGGATTGATATTCGAATTTTATATAAAGATCGGCAGTCAGTCGGCTTCGGTAAAGCGCGGAGATTGGGAAAGATCCCCCGATTTTTGTTATTATCCGTGGGGGCTGAAGGAACTTTACGGCAAGACTTTAGGCATAATCGGATTCGGCGCGATCGGCAGACGCGTAAAAGAAGTCGCCGCCGCGTTCGGAATGAAGGTGTTGGTGAATACCAGGACAAAAAGACTGCCGGAGGACGGGTTCGAATACGCCGACGCGGACAGACTGTTGAAAGAATCGGATATCGTCACCCTGCATTGTCCGCTGACGGACGAAAACAAGGGAATGATAAATGCCGAAGCCGTCTCGAAAATGAAAAGGGACGCTATAATCATAAACACGGCAAGAGGCGGACTGATAGTCGAAAGCGATTTGGGCGAAGCCTTGAAAAAAGGGCTGATCGCCGGCGCCGGCGTGGACGTATTGGATACGGAACCTGCGCGGAAAGACGATCCGCTGATCGCCGCAGAAAACACGATAGTAACTCCACACACTGCCTGGGCGACCGCCGAGGCAAGGGGCAGGCTGATGAAAGCCGCCGCCGATAACCTTGCGGCTTACATACAGGGAGAACCCTTGAACGTCGTTTAAAGGGGCTGAAAGAGGGCTGAAATATGGTAAAAATAGCTATTATAGACTTGGGAAGCAATTCGGCTAGATTGGTAATAGCCGATATTATGCCGACGGGACATTTTATGGTCATAGACGAATTGAAAGAACCCGTCCGCTTGGCACAGGATATGGAGATCGACGGTTTCCTGCGCCCGATCAGAATGCAACAGACGATAAAGACTTTAAAGACTTTCCGTACGCTGTACGAATCTCACGGCGTGGCAAAGGTGTTCGCGTACGCTACGGCGGCGGTCAGACACGCCAAAAACCAAAAGTCTTTCATCGACGAGGTGCAAAGCGCTTGCGGGATCAAATTGCAGGTGCTCAGCCAGGAAGAGGAAGCCACCTTCGTTTATCAGGGCGTCATCAATTCGATGGACGTTCCGAAAGGACTTATCGTCGATATCGGCGGCGGCTCCACAAAGATGATCTATTACAACCGCCGCGTTATGATAGCGCAGGACACTCTGCCCTTCGGCGCGGTCACGCTTAGCGAAAAATTCAACAAGCACGCTTCTTCCGAGGAGGCGCAGAACGCAATCGTCCAATACGTCACCGAACACCTGGAACAGCTGCCGTGGCTGAAGGAGCTGGATCCCGAAACCAGGCTGATAGGCGTTGGCGGCAGTCTGAGGAACCTCGGAAAGATCAGCAGGAGGCTGAAACGGTATCCGTTGGATATGGCGCACAACTACCATATTCCGTTTACCGAATTCGAAACCATCTACGACACGATAAAACCGCTGCCGCCCGAAAAACTGATGAGGATAAAGGGGCTTTCCAGCGCAAGGGCGGATATCTTCCCCGCCGCGCTTTCGGTAGTGGAGGCAATTAAAAACTACGTTCCGCAATTCGAAGAGATCGTAATTTCCGGAGCAGGGCTCCGCGAAGGCGCGATGTTCCGTTACGCCTGCCCGTCGGTTTCCGAAAAACCGATCAGCGACATTGTCGGACATTCGATTTATACGCTGTTGCACCATTTCGATATGAACATTCAGCACGCAGAACACGTATTCGACCTTTCGATGCAACTGTTCAGACAGCTGAAAGTCATTCACAAACTGCCCAGACCTTACGTCAAAGTGCTGCGCGTGGCAAGTATGCTGCACGATATCGGGCAGGCTTTGAAATTTTACGATCATCACAAGCATTCGATGTATCTGATCCTGAATTCCAACCTTTACGGCATTCCGCAAAAGGATCTGATCATGGCTGCGATTGCCGCGGCCTTGCATTACAGGGACGGATTGGAACAATTGGATTGCCAGAAATACCTCGATCTTCTGACGGAAGAGGAGATCGCCGCCGTCAGGAAATTGGGCGTTATCGTCAGGATCGCCGAATGCTTCGACCGCAGCTGCGGCGGAGTAATCGTCGGAATCACCTGCGACGTGTTGGGCGATTCGGTGATATTAAAGACCAAATCGGAAGGCGATTGCACGTTGGAAATAAAGGACGCTCTGGGCGCCCTCGGCGAATTCAAACGCGCGTTCAAAAAGAATCTGGAGATATTGTAGTGCGCGTATTGCTGGCGTCCAATTCCCCCAGAAGGCGGGAATTGCTGAAATACCTTGTGCCGGAATTCGACGTCAGAGCCTTTCCGGCAGACGAAAATTTCACAGGCGGATCTCCGGAAGAAACCGTTTCGGAAATAGCGTACAGGAAACTGTGCGCCGCCGAATCCGTTTTCGGGGAGTACGACCTTGTGATAGCTTCGGACACCCTGGTGTATATGGACGGCAGATATTACGGAAAGCCGCACGACAGGGCGGACGCCGTAAGTATGCTGAGGGAACTTTCGGGCAGAACGCATACCGTCTATTCGGCGGTGTGTGTCAGGTTGCACGGAAAGATATCCTCCGCAGTCGCCGCCACCGAAGTCACCTTCAAACAACTGACGGATCCTGAAATTTACGGATACATCGATTCGCACCCGGTTACAGACAAAGCCGGAGCCTATGCGGTGCAGGACGGGATCGTAGTAAAGGATTATAAAGGCAGTTATACAAATATAGTGGGGCTTCCTTTGGAAGTCCTCAGCGCGCTGACGGGCTTGGAAAACCGTTTTCCTTCCCGCGGCTGAAAGATGAACATACGAACGGATATCGGATAACGGGCGCCCGTAATAACCGCATAGGGATTCCGAAAACCGATTTTCGGTTTCGATATTACTTAGGAAAATACGCTTATGCAAACCAGAAAATTCGTAATAGATCCGGGTTCGGGGTATATGACGTTATACGGCGACGCGTTGTTGTACAGACAACCCAACGTAGCCGTGGTCAGACGCGGAAGGACGACGGAAGTTTTGGCTTACGGCGACGAAGCGCTGAATATGCGCGTGCTGCCGGATCATTCGGTCCTGGTGCGTCCCGTACAGGGCGGAATCGTAAAACAGCCGGACGTTCTGGGTTTGGTTTTGAAAAAACTTTTCGAAAAATTCATTCCTCAGAATCTGTTCAAAGCCGTGGAATTGTACGTTCCCGTACCCTCAGGGCTGAGTATCGTTGAACGCGAGAATATGGAAAAGGCGGTGGCGCAAGCCGGCTACCGCGACGTTACTTTGATAGAATCGGTGTTGTGCTTCCTGCCCGGATTCGACGGCGGCGACACTTTGGTGGCGGTTTTCGGCGCCGGAGTCACCGACGTAGGCGTGGTCAATTCGGAAGGCATAGTCACGGCTTCCACCGTGGATATCGGCGGCGACGCGTTGGACGAAAAAATCAAAAACGTACTTTTGCAGAACCGCAATTTCAAAGTCGACACCGTCGCGGCGGAACGCGTAAAGCGCGCGATAGGCTCTTTGTATACCGTCGACACTTCCGCGGTTTCGGTGATAGGACAGGATATCCTGGATCTCAGGAACAAATCCGTCGAAATTTCCGCCACGCAGATAGCCCCGGCTATCCATTATTGTTATTCGCGCATCCTGGATATAATCGAAACGACGCTGGCGTCTTTGCCGCGGCAGAAACAGGAGGACGTCCGTATCAACGGATTGTATATTGCAGGCGGCGGTTCGAAGATGAACGGGCTGGGCGATTACCTGCAACGCGGACTAAGGATCCCCGTCAAGTCGGATCCCGATCCGGAAACGGCTATGGTCAGGAATCTTTCGGTACTGATATCCGACGAAAAGTATGCCTCGCTCCTCAGGACGGTAGGCAAATAGTACGGCGGATTTTCCGCAGAAAAACGGGATACAGAATCGGATCGTAACTTTTTTATCCGCCTTTACGGGCGGTTTTTTTATGCGCGTAAATATAATTGGGTATTTACAATTACATTTATTCATTATATAATGAAATAGATGAGGATCAAAACTTTCAAATACGGGATCCACCCGGAGGAGAGAAAACACATATCCAAGGGCATGGCGATAGCTTCGTTGCCTCCCGGAGGTTTGTTGAAAATTCCGTTGGATCAGCATATAGGAAAGCCCGCCGCGCCCGTCGTAAAACCGGGCGACGCGGTAAAAGAAGGCACTCTTATAGCCGCCGCAGACGGATACGTTTCCGCCAATATCCACAGTCCCGTTTCGGGAACGGTAATAAAGGTCGAAACCCAGCCCAATTTCAGGGGCGGGAAGTCGACCTGTATTTTTATAGAGAACGATTTCAAATACGAAAAAGATTACCTGCCGCCAGCGGAAAAGGATAAGGATTCGTTGGTAAAGCGCGCAAGGGAAGCCGGCATCGTCGGAATGGGCGGAGCGGGATTCCCTTTGGACGTCAAACTTTCCCCCAAAAACGCGGTGAACACGCTTTTGATCAACGCTTCGGAGTGCGAACCGTACATTACCTGCGATTACAGGCTGATGACGGAGCGCGCCGAAAAGATTCTGAAAGGCGTGGAATACCTCAGGATAGCCTCCGGCGCCGCCAACGCCGTGATAGGCGTGGAAGCCAACAAGACGGACGCTTTCGAAGAACTTTCACGCTATGCCGGCGGCAATATCACGGTGGAGCTGTTAAAGACCAAATATCCCGAGGGCGGCGAAAAGCAGTTGATTTACGCGCTGACCAAAAAGAAGGTGCCGGCCGGCAAATTGCCGTCGGATATAGGGTATATCGTTTCAAACGTAGCTACCGCTTACGCGATGGCGGAGGCGGCGGAAGACGGCAAACCGCTGATAGAACGCATCGTCACCGTTTCCGGGAAAGCCGTAGGAAAACCCGCCAATTATTCGGTGAGGATAGGTACTTCTTTCAGGGAACTGAAAGAGGCTTCGGAGGGCGGCGAGAACTTCGTAAAGGCGATAGCCGGCGGACCGATGATGGGAGTGGCTCTGCATTCAGTGGATTTTCCGGTGACGAAGACTTCGGGAGCGTTGCTGCTTCTGACCGAAGACGAGATCCGTTCCGTAGAACCGACTCCGTGTCTGAACTGCGGCAGGTGCGCGAACGTATGCCCGATGTCGCTGCTTCCGATGCGCACGGACGCGCTGATATTGCACGACAAGATAGACGAATGCAGACAGTATCATCCTGAACTTTGTATCGAATGCGGCTGCTGCGCCTATGTGTGCCCGGCGAAAAGACCTTTGGTGCAATCGCAGAGGCTGGCTAAAAAACTGATCAGGCAAAAAGGGAAATAATATGCAGCAAACGACTTCCAAAAAATTATTGGTGACGTCTTCGCCGCACGTCGGAAGCTCTCTGACGACGCGGAAGATAATGTTGCACGTCATCGTTGCGCTTAGCTTTCCTTTGATCGCCGGCGTCGTATTGTACGGTTTTTACGCGCTTTTCGTAGTCGCGCTGTCTACCGCTGCCGCCGTGTTCGGGGAGTGGCTCTTTAATAAGATCAGAAAAAAACCGAATACTGTTTCCGACCTTTCGGCGGTTGTTACGGGTATTATCCTGGGATTGAATCTTCCTCCCACGGTGGCGTTTTATGTGCCGATCGTAGGCGGAATAATCGCGACGATGTTCGTGAAAATGCTGTTCGGAGGTCTGGGCAAGAATTTCGCGAACCCCGCCGCCACGGCAAGGATCTTCCTGTTGCTGGCGTGGGGCGCGCAGATGATGAATTTCGTAAACCCGATAGATTATTCCGCGGTCACGGCGGAAAACCTGTTCATGGGCTTTACCTCCGACGCCGCGTACGTCACTTCCGCCACTCCGCTTGCCGAGATCAAAGCCGCGGCGCAGACGGGCGCGCCCGACGTCGATCTGTTGGCAGGATTTTTGGGAACCGTCGGCGGTACGATAGGGGAAACCTGCAAATTGGCAATAATACTTTCGGCGATATACCTGTTGGTGTTCAGGATAATCGATTGGAAGATCCCGACGGGATATTTCCTTTCCGTCGCCGTATGCAGTCTGATCTTTTATAAAGAAGGCTGGAATTTCATATTGCCCGGACTGCTGTCCGGCGGCGTGATGTTCGCAGGCGTGTTTATGCTGACCGATTATACCACTTCGCCCGTCACCAGGGCGGGGATATGGATATTCGCCGTAGGCGCGGGGCTTCTGACCGTGCTGATACGCCGTTTCGGCGGTATGAACGAAGGCGCCAGCTTTGCGATATTGCTGATGAACCTGCTGACTCCGCTGATAGACAAAGCTACAAAACCGCGTCCTTTCGGATATGTAAAACCGAAGAAGGTAAAAGGAGAGGCTCATGAAAGCAAAAATTAACAAAGAGAGCCTGATAATCGTCCTTAGCCTTGCGGCAATAGCCTTCGTGGCGGCGCTTTTGCTGGCGGTCGTCAATTACTTTACGGCGGTGGACGAAGCAGAAGAATTGAAAAAGGCGATAGCCGAAGCCTATCCCGATTCCGAACTTACGGAGTTGGACGCGTCGGGATATACTTCGCTTTCGGGGACTACCCTTAAAGGCGCATACGTCGCGAAAGACGGCGCGTATATCTTTTTGGTGCACGTTTCGAAAGCCAACCGAATAGGCTATTCCTCCGACGGAGTGGCTCTGATAACGGTGATAAGGGACGGGGTCATAGAAAAAGTCGAAGGCTACAGCCAATCGGAAACCCCGGGGCTGGGAGCCAACGCTTTTAAAGCCGATTACCTTGCGCAATATTCGGGCGTCAAAGTTTCGGACATAAATATACCCGACGATAACGGGTTGGGTATCCCGGATAGCGTTTCGGCGTTTACGCCCACAAAGGTCACCAGCGCGACTTATACCACGAACGCAGTATTCGCTTCGGTAAAAGGGGCGGTCGCCGCGTACAATTATTTTGCGGAGGGCGGAAATGAATAGAAAACAATTAGCCACCGCATTGGAACCGCTGACTCAGGGCGTATTCAAAAACAACGCCACTTTCAGATTGGTGTTGGGCACCTGTCCCACCCTCGCCGTTACGACTGCGGCGCTGAACGGGCTGTCGATGGGGCTGGCGACGATGTTCGTCCTGGTTTGCAGCAACGCCATAATCTCTATGTTAAGGAATTTCATTCCCAGGAAAGTAAGGATACCGGCGTATATTTTGGTGATAGCCGCTTTTTCCACCCTGGTACAGATGATAATGCGGAAATTCCTGCCGGATATGTACGAAACGCTGGGGTTGTTTTTATCCCTGGTAGTCGTGAACTGTATATTGTTGGCTAGGGCTGAAAGTTTCGCTTCGTTGAATCCCGTCCTGCCGTCGGTGCTTGACGGTTTGGGAATAGGCTTGGGATTTACATTCTCGTTGACTTTGTTGGGCTTCATACGCGAGTTGCTGGGTACGGGCGCGGTGTTCGGATACAGTATCGAACCGATTGTCGAAGCCGGACTGCCGATGACGATATTCGTTTTGCCGGCAGGCGGATTTATGGTCTACGGATTTATGATGGTGATTTTCAACGCTGCCGTGAAAGCCGCGGAAAACGCGCTGAACGCAAGAAAAGCCGCCCGCAATGCGGACGCCGCGGACGGAACGAAAATCGACGAAGTCGAAAAATCCGAAGTAGCGGATACCGAAAACGCAGATTCGGGATCCTCTAACAGCGATGAACGGCACGAAGAAAGGTCTGCCGCCGAAGGAGGTGCCGTCTGATGCCGTACGTATTGCTGATAATCATCAACGCCGTATTCGTAAACAATTTCGTGCTGTCCAGGTTTCTGGGGATATGCCCGTTCCTGGGGGTAAGCAAAAAAACCGAAACCGCTCTCGGAATGGGGATCGCGGTAATATTCGTTATGGGCGTTGCTTCCGTAATTACCTATGCCATAGACCTGGCGTTGGTTGCCGGAGGTATGGAATATCTGAGGACGATAGTCTTCATATTGGTCATAGCGGCTTTGATACAGTTGGTGGAAATCTTTGTAAAACGCTTCTCGCCGTCGCTTTACAGCGCGCTTGGAGTCTATCTGCCGCTGATAACCACAAACTGCGCCGTGTTGGGCGTCGCGATAATGAACGTGACGGAGCTTACCGAAGTCAACGTTCTGTACGCTTTCGTAAACGGCGTAGCTTCCGGAATAGGCTTTACCATAGCCATTCTGATACTTGCAGGCATACGCGAAAGAATGGAAACGGCGGATATCCCGGCGTCTTTCAAAGGTTTTCCGATAACGCTTTTGGCGGCTTCGGTAATAGCCATGAGCTTTGCGGCGTTTTCCGCGCTCAGCTTTTAGGTAGGTGAGTATGTATATATCGTTGATGGCAATGTCCGTAACGCTGCAGATCGTCCTTCCCGTCGTGTTGCTGACGGGGCTTGCCGTGGTGTTTGCGGTGCTTATCGCCGTTTGCAGTGAAAAATTTGCCGTTAAACGCGACGAACGAATCGACGAAGTCACTTCGCTGCTGTCAGGCGCGAACTGCGGCGGCTGCGGCTATGCGGGCTGCGACGCTTTTGCGGAAGCTTTGGTAAAAGGAGAGGCGGAAATAGGCTTCTGCGGACCCACTTCAAAGGCGAATAAGGCAAAAATAGCCGATATCCTGGGCACTTCCCCGGAAGAAATAATCATAGTAAACGCTTGTAACGGCGGCACCAAATGCCGCGAAAAATACGACTACCAGGGCTACGGGGACTGCGCCTCCGCCGAGTTGCTGGCAGGCGGCACAAAGGCTTGCCCGACGGGCTGTATGGGGCTTGGCAAGTGCGTTTCGGAATGCCCGGAAAACGCCGTAGAGATCATAGACGGAGTCGCCGTGGTAAATCAATCCAAATGCGTGCAATGTTCCAGGTGCGTCAGATTCTGCCCCAAGCATACGCTGAAACGGCTGCCGAAAAACGCCGTGTACTATGTGGCGTGTTCGAATACCGCCAGGGGAAAAGAGGTGCGCGACGCCTGCGAAGCGGGTTGTATAGGCTGCGGCTTGTGTATGAAAAACTGCCCGTCCGGAGCCATAACGATGCAATCGAACCTGCCCGTTTTCGATTATAAGAAGTGCACCGCGTGCGGAATTTGCGCCGCGAAGTGTCCGTCGAAGTGCATTCTGAAAGTGGGAGCGGACAGGAACTGACTTTTTTCCCGCGAAACGACTTTTTTACCGCCTTTGCGAAAGCCAGATTACGCAAAGGCATTTT
>CALVXZ010000017.1 GCA_944371785.1 uncultured Clostridia bacterium
AATCGAGCAAAACTCACTACTTTTTTTGCAATTCCGCGCCTCCCCCTAGGGGGAGGTTTTCTGTTTGGTTTCCGTCTATTTTTCCTTCCTCTCCTTCTTGTTCCGGATATGCGACTGTGTAACAAATGTATTGTAAACCTACACATTGTTCACAAGATCGTTGCGGGCATATCGGCCAAGCGTCGTTTTAAAGCCGTATCAAAACCGGTTTTCACGCGCCCGACGACCCTTTCCGCGACGCAAATATTAATAAATATATTTATTGACAACTACCGTTCCTCGGTGTAAAATATATTCGAAATCAAATATAAAAGGAGAGATTTTATGGCATACGCAATAGATAAGGAACAATGCATCGGATGCGGCACCTGCGCCGACACCTGTCCTGTTTCCGCTATCTCCGCTGACGACGAAGGCAAGTATCAGATCGACGCCGACAGTTGTCTTTCCTGCGGAGCTTGCGCCGGAGCTTGCCCCTCGGATGCGATAAGCGAAGGTTAATAAATAGAAGCGGCTTTCCGCCGCTTTTATTTTTACCTTATCGGTTTTTGGAAAAACGTTTTCAGGCTACCGAAAATGCAATTAAAGTTACCTTAAGCCAATAATATGAAAATCAGAGCTTACGAACCGCGTGACAAGGAAAAATTAAGATTCGTCTGTCGGCAGACCGCGCCGGGATTCGATACGGACAAAAAACGCGACGCGCTTTTCGCGGCGTATCTGGACTACTATCTGGACGTTTCGCCCGACTATTGTTTCGTGGCGGTCAACGACGCCGACGAGCCTTTCGGCTACGTTTTATGCGCTCCCGATTTCGAAGAATACTACCGCCGATATTTTTCCGCGGAGTTCCCCTATTCCGAAAAGCTTTTGAAAAGCGATCCGAAGATATGGCTGTCGCTGAAACTCACCAAACCGTTTGCGGGGAAGATCGCAAAAGAATACCCCGCGCACCTGCACATTGACATCCTTCCCGAAGGTCAGCGGATGGGGACGGGCACGGCTTTGGTGGATACTCTAAGGGAAAAGCTGCGCGAAGACGCCGTTCCCGGGGTATTCCTGATATGCGGAGCCTCCAACGTGAAAGGAGTAAATTTCTATCGGAAATACGGCTTCGCCGAAAAAAAGAAGATGTTCGGAAGCATCCTGTTCGCGATCGAGTGCTGATAGGATCGCAACAGGTATCTTCCCGATCGTATATCCTTTACGGCGCCGATATTTTATCGGCGCTTTGCTTTTATTCCGCCGATATTCGCTCTGCCGTCACTCATTCGTTAATTGTTCATTATCTTATCACTTTACTTTTTTATAGTTACTGTGTTATAATTAACGAAATTCGTCTTATGATATATAAGGCATACAAGCAGGTATATAGATGGAAGGCAAACCTAACACAAAAAGAATAATTTTTATCGTGATCGCCGCTATACTCGTGATAGTGTTGTTGGCGCTTTTAATAACAAATCTGAACCGTTCTTCGGTGGAGAAGCTTTCTTACGACGAGCTTTTGGAGCAGATAGAGAACGATAACGTATCCGGCATCTACTTCACCGATTCTTATACGGTAAACGTGCTGTATAAAAGCGAAACGGACGAACGGAACATATCCAATTTCGAACAAGGCAGATTCGCAAACGCCACCTGCATAACGATTTACCGCGACGATCTGGTAAAAGCCATAGAACAATACAACGGCTCCGTCGCAGGATCCTCCGACGCCGAAAAACTGCCGACTATTTGGCTGAACGGGCCGCAAAACAACAGCTTTTCCAGCTATATCTTCCCGATACTGATGCTGTTGATACTAGGCGGTCTGGCGGTATATATGATAGTCGTTATGAAAAAACAAGGCGGCGCCGGCGGAGCGATGAGTTTCGGAAAAACCAAATCCAAAGTTTCCGAAAACGTCAAGGTCCGCTTTTCCGACGTTGCCGGAGCCGAAGAAGAAAAGCTGGAACTTCAGGAGATCGTCGAGTTCCTGAAATCGCCAAAAAAATTCCGTGACGTCGGCGCAAGAGTACCTAAGGGCGTTTTGTTGGTAGGCCCTCCCGGAACGGGTAAAACGTTGTTTGCAAAGGCCGTTGCCGGCGAAGCCGGAGTCCCCTTCTATTCGATCTCCGGTTCAGACTTCGTCGAAATGTTCGTAGGCGTGGGCGCAAGCCGCGTAAGGGATCTGTTCAACCAAGCCAAAAAGACCCAACCCTGTATCGTCTTTATCGACGAGATCGACGCCGTCGGCAGAAAGAGAGGCGCGGGCTTAGGCGGCGGCAACGACGAAAGGGAACAGACTCTGAACCAATTGTTGGTACAGATGGACGGATTCGAAGAAAACGAAGCCATAGTCATTATGGCGGCGACGAACCGCGCCGACGTATTGGATCCGGCGTTATTAAGACCCGGCAGATTCGACAGGCAGATCGTAGTCAACCTGCCCGACGTCAAGGGGCGCGAAGCCATTTTCAAGGTGCACGCCAGGAACAAACCCCTGTCCCCCGAAGTCGATTTTAAAAATCTTGCCCGTCTGACAACGGGATTCAGCGGCGCAGATATCGAAAACCTTCTGAACGAAGCCGCGATCATCGCGGCGAGAGCCGGCAGAAAGATCATCCAGATGAACGATATCCTGGAAGGCATAAACAAGGTTATCGCCGGACCGCAGAAGCGTTCGCGCGTAGTCACGGAAAAGGACAAGCGCATCACCGCTTATCACGAGGCAGGGCACGCGTTGGTAGGACGCCTGCTGAAAAACTGCGACGCCGTACAGGAAGTTTCGATCATTCCGCGCGGCATGGCCGCAGGATACACGATATCCCGTCCGAAGACAGACGATTCGCATACCACCCTGTCGCATTTGCAGGACACCATCGCCATGACCATGGGCGGCAGAGCCGCCGAGGCGCTGATCATCAGAGATATCACGACGGGCGCGTCCATGGATATCAAACAAGCGACTTCGCTTGCGCGCAGTATGGTTACCGAATGGGGTATGTCGCCCGCGCTGTCCAACGTCTACTACGGCGGAGAGCAGGAAGTTTTCATCGGCAGAGATTATCAGACCCAGGCAAGTTATTCCGACGAGATCGCCGCCGTGATCGATACCGAGATCAGAAAGATAGTCGACAACGCCTATGCCAGGGCTTACGATATTTTGGAAAAGAACGTTTCCGTACTGCATTCGATGGTGGAATTGCTGTACGAACACGAAACCATCTACGGTGACGAAGTCGACCTTTTAATAGAAGGAAAGAGCGCGAAAGAAGTTTCCGAATATATCGAAAAGAAAAAGCGCGACCGCGAACGCGAAGCCAAGGAAAAAGCCGAAGAAGCGGCAAGGAAGGAACGCGAAGCCAGGGAACGCGCGGAGGCGCTGCGCAAAAAAGCCAACCCCCTCGGCGATCCGAAAGCTTTGATCGTATCGGAACCCTCCCCTGCTGCCGGCTCGGATCAGCCGCGCGAAGACGCCCCCGTCATCGAAGTCAGGGAAGTCATCGAATCCGCAGAGCCCGAAAAGGACAAGGACGTCAGATCCGACGGATCGGAAAAGCAAACGAAGGATACGCCGGACGGCGCAGCGAATGACGAAAAGACAAAGGATTCCGAAAAAACCGCTAAATCGGTTTCCGAAGATACAAAAGACGGCGAGAAAAAAGATACGACTAACGATTCTGAAAAATAATTTTAAAGGGCGCCGAGTAAGGCGCCCTTCCCTTACACGGAGGAAGGAATATGCTGACTGTAGCTATTATCGGATTGGGTAACAGAGGCCGAAAATACGCCCATCATTTTACGGCTTTGGGCGCCAAGGTCACCGCGATATGCGAAAAGAACGTCGAAATGCTGAACTACATCCGCAACAAGTACGGCATAGCGGAGGATAAGGCTTTTGCGGACGAAAATGACTTTTTTGCCGCAGGGAAGCTTGCCGACGCCCTGGTCATATCCACTCAGGACCGCGACCATTACCGCCACGCCGTGGCAGGTATGGATCTCGGGTATCATCTGCTGTGCGAAAAACCCGTTTCCCCCACCTTGTCGGAATGCGAGGATCTGGAACGCATCAGCCGCGAAAAAGGTTTAAAAATGGTGGTCTGCCACGTTCTGCGTTACGCGCCCTTCTACGACAGGATAAAACAGATAATAGATTCGGGCGCGATCGGCGAAATCACAAACATCAACCAAACCGAAAACGTCGGGTATTGGCATTTTGCGCACTCGTATGTGCGCGGAAATTGGCGCAGAGAGGACGAAACCGGTCCTTCGATTCTGGCTAAATGCTGTCACGACCTCGATTTGTTTTACTACTTCACCGGCAATCCCTGCGAAAGAGTGTACTCCGTCGGAGAACGCAGAGTCTTCCTGCACGAAAACCGCCCGCAGGGCGCTCCCGACCGCTGTCTGGACGGCTGCCCCTACGCAAAGACCTGCCCTTACGAAGTTACCAAGTTGTATTACAAGCCGACTCTGAAAACGCTTCCGTGGCTGTTGGGACACGTCAAAGTCATCACGGGAAAAGGCAGACCCTCGAAAAAGGATATCGTGGAGGCTTTGAAAAAATCCCCCTACGGGCGCTGCGTGTACGCTTCCGACAACGACGTCATGGAAAACCAGGTGGTGTCGTGCAAAATGGGCGCAGTAAACGCCACGCTGACGATGACGGCGCAATCCGCCATGTGTTTCCGCCGCGTACATATTATGGGTACGAAGGGCGAAATTTTCGGTCAGGATTCGTCCGGACACTTCAAATTGAGCGTCTGGGGAGAACTGCCCAAAAAGATCCGCGTAAACAAAAGTATCGGGCACCTCGGCGGCGACAAAGGCATAGTAAAGGATTTCATCGAATTGATGGAAACGGGAGAGCTGACTTCCAGAATTTCGACTATGGACAAAACCATAATGTCGCATAAAATGGCTTTCGCCGCGGAAGAATCCAGAAAAACCGGAAAATCCGTCGAGATAAAATAGCTTTACCGCCTGACCGATATAGTTTTTCCGAAACAGACAAATGCCGTAAACCGGTCGGAAACGACCGGTTTTTTTATTGCGCCCGTGAAATTCTAAATCCTAGCGGCTCTCCATATATTCTGTGTATGGACCTGTATATATCCGAATGTCTTTTCGACGCCGAAGCGGTGTGGGCGCAGTTGTTTTCGGCAGTCGCGAAATTCCCGGGATACGCCGCGGCGGTTTCGGGAGTTTATCTTTTGATCGTCGGGGCAGTAAAAAAACGCAACGGCGGTTTTAAAACGGCGGTATATCTTCTAAGCGGAGTATGCCTTACCGTCATTCTGACTTTGATTTTGAAGGAAGTCACCGGGCGCACGAGATTTGCGGACCTGAACTCCGCCGAAGAATTTTACCCGGGCGCGGCGTTCGGATCGGGCGGAGATTCGTTCCCGTCCGGGCACACCGCAATGGCGGCATGCGGATTTCTGTTTTCGCCTCTGATCCGACGCCGCGGAGCAAGGCGCGCCTTTAACGCCGCAGTATCGGTATGGGTGGCGTTGACTGCGGCGGCGCGCGTGGTAACGGGCGCGCATTATTTTACCGACACGGTCGCTGCGGCGGCGTTGGCTGTCCTGATAAAAGCCGTTTCGGGGTACCTTATCCTGGATGACGGTTACCTTAAATTGATAAACGCGCTAAAATCGAAATTCGCATCGAAAAGGCGGTCCGTATAAATACGAACCGCCCGAATCAAAAGCGACCCTGTTTTAAAAGCGGTTATTACAGACCGTACTCGGCGCGGATTTCGGCGATTTTAACGGGTCTGTCTTCCTTTACGGAGCGCGTCGCCGCAAGTCCGATCAGTACGGGTTCCAGCCCGTCTATGACGCCGACTTCGACTGCGGTATCCTTTTCGACGGCTCTGACGAAGGATTCTATTTCCGCGGTATACGCCGCCATATATCTTTCGAGGAAGAAATATTTGGGCTTTTCTTTGGTCACGCCGTTTGCGTCGGACAGCACCGCGGTGGAATCGGTATCGTTTTGGACTTCGACTTGTCCCAAAGATCCGAAGGCTTCCAGCCTCTGATCGTATCCGTAGGAAGCGCGGCGGCAGTTATTGATGACGGCGATGGCGCCGCTTTTCAGTTTCAGGTTTACGATAGCGGTGTCGATATCGCCGGCTTTGCCTATTTCGGGGTCTACCAATACGGCGCCCGACGCGTAAACTTCCTCGACTTCGTCGCCGGAAATGAATCTGACCATATCGAAATCGTGTATCGTCATATCCAGGAATATGCCGCCGGAAACCTTTATATATTCCACCGGAGGCGCTCCGGGATCTCTGGAAGTTATCGACAGAGTGTTCAGTTCGCCTATTTTTCCTTCCCTTACGGCGCGTTCCGCAGCGCGGAAGTTATGGTCGAAACGACGGTTGAATCCCACCTGGTATTTCAGTTTGCTGCCTTTCAGGGCTTCGATGACGGTTTTTATCTTTTCGACGTCGTGGTCTACGGGCTTTTCGCAGAAGACGTGTTTTCCGGCAGCGATGGCTTCCAACGATATCGGGCTGTGAGTGTCCGTGGAAGAACATATCAGCACGGCTTCGATTTCGGGGTCTGCGAGAATGCGCTTATAATCGGTATAGCATTCCGGAATGCCCAGCTCCGCCGCCCAAGCCTTTATAGCGTCGTTCATAAACGGGTCGGCTATCGCCTTTACCGTGGCGCCCTTTACGAAACGCATCACCGATTCGCCGTGGACTTTACCTATCCTGCCTGCTCCGATAATTCCTAATTTTATCATAATAAAAACTCCGTTTTAAAAATATATTTTTTAGATTTTTGCCGTTTGTTTGATATATTTTCTGGCTTTTATCGCATATTCCAGAGGATTTGCGACTGCCGGATCCTGTTCCGCCTCCACCAAAAGCCAGCCCGTATAATCGGACGCGCCGATGACGTCGAATACGGGAGCGAAATCGATGGCTCCGTCGCCGGGCACGGTAAACGTACCCATTCTGACGCCCTCCAGGAAAGACAAGCCTTTCTGTTTGACTTCGGCAATGACCGCGGGACGGATATCCTTCAGGTGGACGTGCTTTATCCTGGAGACGTATTTTCGCAAAACGCGCATATAATCTTCGCCGCAATACGCCAGATGCCCCGTATCGAACAACAGGCTTACCGTGCCGGGATCGGTGTTTTCCATCATCCTGTCGATCTCCGCTTCCGTCTGTACCACGGTGCCCATATGGTGATGATATGTAAGGCTGATACCGTACCAATCTCGCGCTATTTCTCCAAGATGATCCAATCCGTCGATGAATTTAGCCCACTCGTCTTCGCTCATAACGGGCTTTGCTCCGAAAATCGGCAGCGGTTTCCCTTGTATGGAGCGGCTTTGTTCGCTGACGCCTATTACTTTCGCGCCCATCGCCTTCAGAAACTTGCACTTCTTGTGGAATTCCGCCTCTACTTCGTAAAAGGGTTTTTCCAGAAGATACGCGGAAAACCACGAGTTGGCTATCTTCAGCTTTCTGAGGTTCAGCGCACGGCGCAGAGTGTTGACCTTTGTAGGATATTTGTTGCCCAATTCGGTGCCCTTAAAGCCCGCTAAAGCCATTTCGCTGACGCATTGTTCGAAAGTATTCTCGCCGCCCAGATCGGGCATATCGTCGTTCGTCCAACCTATGGGAGCGATCCCCAATTTGATCTTTTTTTTGTCAAGCATAAATATTCTCCGTTAGTTTTTCAGGTTAAAACCTGTATTTTTTCAAATTTTCTTCCAATTCGTTTACGGCTTCGCGTTGCGCTTCCGTCTTCGGGTTATGAGTGACCCCGGTCTGCCACCAGCCGTGTATGCAACCGTCCGTCATTGTCTTCGGCAGCACTTTTATGTCTATCAGCACGCTGCCGGTTTCTTTCTTTGCCGTTTCCAGAGCCTCTTCCAATTCCGTCAGAGTGCGCGCCGTATACGCTTTGAAGCCGTATGCGCGTGCGGACATCGCAAAATCTATCGGCACGAAGGGAGTGTCGGCTTTGGCGCCGTAGCGGTATTCGGTCGCAAGCGACGGAATGCCTTTACCCATCTGCAGATTGTTGATACAGCCGAAGCCTCCGTTGTCGAACAACAGCACGTTGATCTTTACGCCTTCCTGTACGGCGGTAACCATCTCCGAATGCAGCATCAGATAAGATCCGTCGCCCGCCATGGCGTAGACTTCCCTGTCGGGAGCCGCAAGTTTCGATCCCAGCGCGCCGGCGATCTCGTAGCCCATGCAGGAGTAGCCGTATTCCATATTATACGAATACAGGCTGTCCGTATCCCATAACCGCTGCATACATCCGGGGAGAGAGCCTGCCGCCGCCACGACTATCGCGTCGCGCGGAATCAGCTTTCTTATCAGTCCCAGCGCCGCCGTCTGCGTCAGCTCCGCGCCGGTAGCCTTATGGAAATCTTCCAACGTTCCGGGCGTCATCGCCTTGACTTCCGGCACAAGCGATTTGGAATATACGGTCTTGTAGAGCCTGTCGGCTTCCGCCACCCATTTTTTCCTTGCCACGACGTATTCTTCCGCGTAGGCGGTGCGATAATCTTTCAAAAGCTCGGTCAGCTTTTCAACGGACGCTTTCACGTCCCCGACGACGACGGTTCCGTGCATTTTCAGCGCGTGATAACGCGATACGTTGACGTTGACAAAAGCTTTCGCGTTTTTGAATAAAGTCTTGCTTGAGGTCGTAAAGTCCGAAAAACGGGTACCCAAACCGATGATCAGGTCGGCTTTCGCGGCGATCTCGTTGGCGGCGGCGTTGCCCGTTACGCCGAGACCTCCCAGGTAGTACGGACTTGAACAAGGTATCGTCGATTTTCCCGATTGGGTCTCCGCAAAAGGAATGTTGCATTCGCTGAGGAATTCCTCTATCGCGCTGCCGGCTTCCGAATATCTGGCTCCGCCGCCGACTATCACCAAAGGATACTTGGAGGCTTTTATCAGCTTCACCGCGGCGGCAAGTTCGCTTTCCGTCGGAACGGGACGGCGAATTTCACGGACGCGCTTAGCAAACATCTCGTCGGGGAAATCGTACACTTCGCCCTGGACGTCCTGCGGCATCGCCACGCATACCGCCCCTGCAAGTTCGGGGTCGGTCAATACGCGCATGGCGTTTTCCAAAGCCGAATACAGCATCTCCGGGCGGTAAACTCTGTCGAACGCCCTCGTCACGGCGCGGAATGCGTCGTTGGTGGTGACGGTGAGGTCGTGGGGCTGTTCGAATTGTTGCAGCACCGGATCGGGGCGCCTGGTGGCGAACGTGTCGCCCGGGAACAACAGCAGCGGTACGTTGTTTACCGTTGCGGTCGCCGCGGCGGTCACCATATTGGCGGCTCCGGGACCTATCGAAGAAATACAGGGCATTATCTTGCGCCTGTTGTTTTGTTTTGCATATGAAGTCGCCACATGCGCCATTCCCTGTTCGTTCTTGCCCTGATAGACTTTGATACCGTGTTTACCCGTCGCCAGAGCTTCGCCTATGCCAAGCACGCACCCGTGTCCGAAGACCGCGAACGCGCCTTCCACGAATTTATACTCCGCGCCGTCGAACGAAACGTATTGATTGTCCAGATATTTTACTATTGCTTCTCCTACGGAAATTTTCACAAACTGCCTCCTATTTCAATTCGGGATTCTCCAAAAGCCAGGCGTATTCGGGCTTATCCGTCCTGGTGTCGTCCCACGGATCGCCGGGAAGATGCCTGATCATCCAGGCGCAGTACATCGGATATCCGGGCGCCGTGACCTGAACGTGAGTTTTTCCGCCCGGGAACATTCCCACGCTTTTGTCTTTTATCGTGTACGCTTTGTCGCCGATAAAGCAGGCGCCGAAGCCTTCGGGACGGTCGAATTTATAATAATAGACCTCCGGTTGCGGATGAAAATGCGGTATGTAGCTCCACCATCTGCCCTGCCTGGCGTAGACCTCGCCCAAAACCATATTCGAATACGGGGAGTTTTTGATATTGATTATATCCACGACGTCCCTGACAGCCGTATTTTCCCATTTGCCTTCGCAGGACACTTTTTTAACCACGTCCTTCGGGAGGAAAAGCCTGGACGCGAATTCCTTTTCGTTGGCTGTGGATTGAACCAGGATCTCGGCGTCGGTTTCGGCATACACCGCCACTTCGTGACCGCCGGCGACGTGTACGCAGGTGGGCAATGCCCTGAATACGCTTTCGCGTTCCGCCGCCACCCTTTCGTCGTCGTAGGCAAAGACGACTTCGCCCGACAATAAAAGCACCGCGGTTTCCATTCCGGGCTCCGATATCGACAGTTCTTCGCCTTTTTTCAGAAAATACGCGGTGATGTTCATCATCATATCCTGAGTTTTGCCGTAGGCTCTGCAAAGCGTCTGACGGCCTCCGGATATTTTCGGATAGGCAAACATATTTATACCTCCTTCATGCCGCGCGGCGCGGCGCGGCATGAAACAAAATATTTTTTCGGAATTTTTTTTGAACGGGTCAGGCGGCTTACGCTTCGATGCTGATGCCTTCGGCTGCCCTGCGTTCGTGCAGTTCCCTAAGGATACGTTCCTTCTTTTCGCCCGTCAGGTCATAGAAGAACACCGGGATCGCGGTAAGTATCAGGCTGATGCCGGGCACTATCGAAACCAGAGCGAACATACCGAAGCGTTGGTCTTTGGAAAGATCGGTAACGCGCTTGATCGCGTCGGAAGCCAGCGACTGCGAAGGATCCAGGTTGATTATCATATACATAACTATGATAAACGTCGTTGCGAAGGCGTTGCCCAGCTTGTTTACGAAGGATTGACAGGCGGAGCCCAGCGCGTTGTCGCGGAATCCCGTTTTCCATTCCAAAAAGTCCAGCGAATCGCCTATCATCGCGTAAGCGGTCACGTTCAGCGCTCCCAGAGGCACGCATTGGATGATTATGAACGGTATCAGCATATATACCATCCATTGCAGATTGTCGAAATAGATGCTTAGCGAACCGAACACGGTGGAAACGATACTCGCCGCAAACCCGCCCAGGCAGGAAACGACGACTATCTGCTTGTAGTTGAACTTTTTGTACAACAGCGGCATCACCAGCATCGAACCGAACATACCTATTGCGGCGCAGATCTGGAAAAGCGTCGAAACCGTTCCGATACTGCCCGCGTAAGCTTCGTTCAGCGCTTCGCCGGTAAGCCCTTCCAGGGACGGTCCGATATAGAATGCGTAACGGGCTACGTGAATGGCTGCCGCCTGCATCATATACCTTCCGCTGGACAGCACGCCCATAATAACGACTATCATCAAAGGCTTGCAATGGAAGATGCGGTACAGCGCGCCGTGTTCGCCTTTCTTTCTTTTGGGTTTCGGCGGCAGCTGCACTCTTTCTTTCGTGAAAAAGAAGCTGGTGACGAACAAAATTATTCCCAGCGTCGCCGCCACCAGGACCAATATCATATATTTGGTTTTTTCGGCATCGATATCCCCTTCCTTATTCAACGAAGGAATCCACGACAGCACCATAAACAACGCCAGAGGTATTGCGGTTCCTACGCCGTTTACCGTCCTTGCGAAAGAAATGGTATTTGCCCTTTCCTTCGGGTTCGGGGTAATTATGTTCGGCAGCGTCCAGAACGGAACGTCCGAAACGGTATACGTCATTCCCCAGAAAACGTAAATGAACGCCGCATAGATCATCAGTTCCGTCTGGTTAAAGCCTTCCGGGACGTAGAACATGAAAAACGTCAATACCCCTATCGGGATCGCCGTGAACAGCACATAAGGTTTCATCTTTCCCAACGGGGTGGTGAACCTGTCGGCGATCATACCCATCATCGGGTCGTTTATCGCGTCCCAAATCCTGGCAAGCAGCATCAGTAGCAATACGAATACCAGCGGCAGGCGCATGACGTTGACGTAAAAATCCGATATGTAGCTGGACATTACGGCATAAATCATACCCTGACCGCCCGCCGCGACGGCGAACATTATGAATTCGCGTTTTCCGATAAATTTTTTATCTTGCAAAGCGGGCTGCGGAGTGCCGGCGTTACCGGTTGCGGTCGTCGTTCCGGCGGTCAAATCGGTGGTCTGCAAAGTGTTCTCGTTTTCCATAAGCCTCCGTAAAAAATCCATTGGTACTTTTAATTATAGCGTGCGGGCGCATATTTGTAAATACCGAAAAAATTTTAATTTCCGCCTGAGTCGTCCGCTGCTTCGGACTGCGAGGGCGAAAAAATGCAGACAAACGGTTGACTTTCCGATGTAATAGTAGTAGAAGTATAGTTTAGGACAAACTTTTGCCGCGCAAAGTAATATCTATGATATTAACGCGACGGAAAAGGAGCGAAAATGAAAAAATCGGCGTTGATATTCACCTCCGTAACAGTGTGCATAATGGTCGCGTTGCTGCTGGGCATTATTTTCATAGAGCCCGCCGAAACGGGCGATATCACCGAAACAATGAAAGACGCCGTCCTGCACGAAAACGACAAGATCGACTTTTTCGGATTGCCGGTGAATCCCGGATTCATCTCCGCCGTCATCGTAACGGCGATCGTCGTTGTGTTCGCCGTCCTGGTCAGAATTTTCGCAATCCCCCGTTTCAAATTAAAACCCGGAAAATTCCAACTGCTTTTGGAAACGATGGTCGATTTCTTCGACTCCCTCGCAAAACAGAACAGCCCTCATAAAAACGGATTCCTGGGCGCGTACATTTTTGCCGCGGGCACCTATATTTTCGTCAGCACTCTGTTGGAATTGATCGGACTGCAGTGGACTTCCATCGCCGGAGAATCGGTGACTTTGGGCGCGCCTCTTGCCGACATCAACGGGGCTATCGCCCTGGGCGTTTTGTCGTACCTGGTCATTATGAGCGGCGGAATCGCCACCAACGGATTCGTCGGAGTCGGCAGAACTTTAAAGGAATTTTCTTTGCCGATATCGATGAGTTTCCGTCTGTTCGGGGCACTGCTCAGCGGACTTTTGGTAACCGAACTAGTATATCATTTCATCGCGCTCAGCTTTGTGCTGCCGGTGATAGTGGGCGTGCTGTTCACGTTGCTGCACGCTGTGATACAAACCTACGTTTTGGTAATGCTGACTTCGCTGTTCTACGGCGAAGTGTCCGAACCGCGAAAGAAAAAAATCAAAAAATCAAAGCGCGGATTAAACGCCGCTGCTGCAAAATAACTCGGAGGTTATCGATATGACTTCTTCCTTCAAAAAAATCAGAACGTATGCGGTCGCTATGACGATAGTCTTAGCCGTAGTTCTCGCCGTAGCCGTGCTGTCGGGTCTGACCCCGACCGTCAGGGCGGAAGCTTCCGAAACGGAATCTCAGGACGTCGTCGCGCCGAACGATCCCACCGGCGACAAAGCGTTGGCGGCAGGCATAGCTATCGGTCTTGCCGCGGCAGGCGGCGCGGTGGCAATGGGTATCGCCATTGCAAAAGCCGAAGAAAGCATCGCCCGTCAGCCCGAAGTCAAAAACGACGTTCGCACGACTTTGATGCTCGGTCTGGTGTTCATCGAAACGGCGATCATTTACGCGTTGATAGTGGCGATTCTTGTCGTATTCGTACTGTAAGGAGCTCCGATCATGCCTCTTAATATAGACTGGCGACAGATATTATTGCATCTGTTCAATTTTTGCATACTCGCTCTCGCGTTGTATTTCCTGCTGTACAAGCCGGTGAAAAACTTCATGGAAAAGCGCAAAGCCCACTATGAGGAAGAAGCCGAAAAATCGGCGAAGCTGAAATCCGAAGCCGAAGAAATGAAAAAGGAATACGCCGAGAAGCTGAATAACGCCGACGCCGAAATCGAAGCCAAACGCTCCGAGGCTCTGCACGAACTGCACGTCTACCGTGAAAAGTTGGTCGGCGAAGCCGAAACCGAAGCCGGACAGATCGTCGAAAAAGCCAAAAAAGACGCTTCGCGCGAACGTAAAAAGATCATTGACGGAGCGGGCAAAGAAATCGCGGATATGGTCGGCGCCGCAACCGAAAAACTCGTTTTGGGTTCGACGTCCGACGCTTACGACGCTTTCCTGAACGCCGCCGAAAAGTCGATAGAAAAAGAAGAAAATGAAATCAAATAACTCCGGCAAAGATTTACGCGCATTCATCTATTCGGACGTTCCCCCTACTCCGGAACAGACGAAACGTTTCGCCGCGTTCATTTACGGCAGATACGGAACGGAGCTTACTCCGGAATGGGTGCAGAGCAGTCAATATAAAGGCGGTTTCTGCCTGACGGTCGGTCAGGACGTTTACGATTGGTCGGAACGCGGCAGATTGAAACAGCTGAAACGCAAATTGAAAACCGCCGCGAAAAACGGAGAAATCATTCCTCTGATCCGCAAAGCCGTCGAGGAATTTTCGCCCGAAATAATCGCCGACGAACACGGCAAGGTTTTGGAAGTGGGCGACGGCATAGCCGTATGCTCCGGAATGAGCCGCGCCGCTTACGGCGAGATCATCGTGTTCCAATCGGGCGTACGCGGTATGATACAGGACCTCAGGGAAGATACCGTGGGCTGTATCGTGTTCGGGGATCTGGAAAGCGTAGCCGCCGGCGACACCGTTTACCGCACCGGCCGCACCGCCGGAATACCCGTTGGCGAAGGCTTCCTCGGCAGAGTCGTGGACGCGCTGGGATCGCCCATAGACGGCGGTCCGCCGATAACGCCCGAAGACTACCGCCCGATAGAGGCTCCCGCCCCCGGAATAGTCGACCGTCAGCCCGTCAACAGGCCTATGGAAACGGGACTTCTGGTGGTGGATTCGATGTTCCCGATAGGCAGAGGTCAAAGGGAACTGATAATCGGCGACAGACAGACCGGAAAAACCGCCCTCGCGATAGACGCTCTGATCAACCAAAAGGGCAAGGACGTCATCTGCATTTACGTCGCGATCGGACAAAAAACCAGCTCCGTCGCAAGGCTGTACGAAACTTTGAAACAAAAAGGAGCCGCGGATTATACCATAATAGTTTCGGCTTCGGCAGGCGAACCCGCCTCGATACAATATATAGCCCCCTACGCGGGCGCGGCTTTGGGCGAATACTTCATGTATTCCGGACGCGACGTTCTGATAATATACGACGATCTTTCCAAACACGCCGTAGCGTACAGAACGCTGTCGCTGCTGTTGGAGCGCGCCCCCGGCAGAGAAGCTTATCCCGGCGACGTATTCTACCTGCATTCCAGACTGTTGGAGCGCGCCGCCAGGCTTTCCGACGAAAAAGGCGGCGGCAGTATGACCGCCCTGCCCATAGTCGAAACGCAGGCCGGCGACGTTTCCGCATATATCCCCACAAACATAATTTCGATCACCGACGGACAGCTGTTCCTGGAATCGGAACTGTTCTTCGAAGGGCAGCGCCCCGCCGTAAACGTCGGATTATCCGTTTCCAGGGTAGGCGGCGCGGCACAGACCAAAGCTTTGAAAAAGGCTTCGGGAGCGTTAAGATTGGAACTTGCGCAATACCGCGAAATGGAAGTCTTTTCACAGTTTTCGTCGGATCTGGACGACGCTACGAAAAAGCGTTTGCAATACGGTCAGGGGCTGATGACGCTGATGCGCCAAAGCCAATACGCCCCCTATTCCCAGGCGGAAGAAACGGTGTTGCTGACCGCCGCGCTGAACAAGTGCATGCAGGACGTTCCCGCCGCCCGAATAACCGCCTGCGCAAAGGGGCTCCTGAAATATCTTTACGAATCGATTCCCGACGTAATCGATAATATTCAGGTATCCAAAGACCTGACTGCGGATGACCAAACCGCTATTATCTGCGCCGCGAAAGAATATATGAAGGAGTTCCTCGGATGAGTTCCGCAAAGGAAATCCGCGACCGCATAAACGGCATTGCGGAAACCAAAAAAATTACGACCGCGATGTATCTGATAGCCTCTACGAAGATGCGCCGAGTGCGCGCGGGGCTGGAAAGAACGCGCCCGTATTTCGACGCTCTGCAAAAGGAGGTGCGCCGTATGTTCCGCGCCGCGGAAGGCGTCGATTCCCGTTTCTTCTTTGCCGACGAGGACGTGGTCCCGGAACCCGTGGGAGCAATGGTGATAACTGCGGACAAAGGTCTTGCCGGCGGATACAACGTCAACGTCATAAAAGCCGCCGAAAAACTGATGACCCGTTTCCCCGCCGTAAAGACTTACGTCGTCGGGGAATACGGCAGGCATTATTTTGCTCAGCACGGTATCGCCACCGAATCCGACTTCAATTATTCGGCGGACGATCCCACCGTACACGTTGCGCGTGAAATCTGTTCCAAACTGCTTTCCGATCTCAAATCCGGAAAGATAATGAGTCTGTACCTGATCTATACCGATATACGCGGCGCCGGCGAAACCGTAAAGACCAGGAGGTTAGTCCCCTTTCACAGATCGGCGCTGAAAGCCGACGAAGATCCCGAAGCGCCTTCGGTGGAATTCGAATATATGCCTTCTATCGGCGCGATATTGGAAAACGTGGTGCTGAGTTATCTGACGGGATTTATATATTCGGCGTTGGTGGATTCGTATTGTTCTGAACTGACGGCGAGAATGGAAGCCATGAACGCCGCAAACGACAACGCCGACGAGATGTTGGCGGAACTGAAACTGAATTATCAGCGCGCCAGACAGGGAGCCATCACTTCGGAGATCACCGAAATCAGCTCCGGTGCAAAGCACAAAAGGAGTTCAAAATGAATTCAGGAAAGATAATTAAAATCTCGGGACCGGTCATTGACGTGGAATTCAAAGAAGGTAAACTTCCGCGCATATCGGAAGCGTTGGAAGTAGACACCGATTCCGGCGTAAAGGTAATGGAAGTGCAACAGCACGTTTCCGGCACCGTCGCGCGTGCGGTCATCCTGTCGGAATCCGACGGAATGACGAGGGGTATGACGGTAAGGGCAACCGGGAAAAACATCGAAGTCCCCGTGGGCACCGCCACGTTGGGCAGATTGTTCAACGTGTTGGGCGAACCCATAGACCGTATGGGTGCTCTGCCCGAATCCACCGAAAAAAGGAGCATACACAGAAAAGCTCCGTCTTTCAGCGAACAGACTCCCATAGTATCGGTTTTGGAAACCGGAATCAAGGTTATCGATTTATTGGAACCCTATCCGCGCGGCGGAAAAATCGGATTGTTCGGCGGCGCCGGCGTCGGCAAAACGGTTTTGATACAGGAACTTATCCATAACGTCGCGACTCAGCACGGCGGATATTCGGTATTTACCGGAGTCGGCGAAAGAAGCCGCGAAGGCAACGACCTTTGGACGGAAATGAACGAATCGGGCGTCGCCAAAAAAACGGCGCTGGTATTCGGGCAGATGAACGAATCCCCCGGCGTCAGAATGCGCGTAGCCCTGTCGGGGCTGACGATGGCGGAATATTTCCGCGACGATATGGGAAAAGACGTTCTTCTGTTCATAGACAACATATTCCGTTTCGTCCAGGCGGGCAGCGAAGTTTCGACTTTGTTGGGCAGAATGCCTTCCGCAGTCGGTTACCAACCTACCTTGGCAAACGAAATGGGCGAATTGCAGGAGAGGATAACTTCGACTTCTCACGGTTCGGTCACCTCCGTTCAGGCGGTATACGTCCCTGCCGACGACCTTACAGACCCGGCTCCCGCGACGACTTTCACGCATTTGGACGCCACTACGGTGCTCAGCCGTAAACTTGCAGAACAAGGGCTGTATCCTGCCGTGGACCCGTTGGAATCTTCCTCGCGCATACTTTCCGAGGAGATCGTGGGCGCAGAACATTACTCCGTCGCCATGCAGGTGGAAGCCATTTTGCAAAAATACAAGGAACTGCAGGATATAATTGCCATTCTGGGAATGGAAGAATTGGGCGAAGAGGACAAATTGACCGTAAACCGCGCCAGAAAGATACAGCGTTTCCTGTCGCAGCCCACTTATGTGGCTGAAAAATTCACCGGTATCCCCGGCGTATACGTTCCCCTGTCCGAAACCGTGCGCGGTTTCAAAGCCATAGTTTCCGGGGAAATGGACGCTTATCCGGAAGAAGCTTTCTATAATACCGGCACGATAGACGACGTCATCAAAAAAGCGGAGGCGTTAAATGCCTGATCTGTTCCGGCTGTCTATCCTGGCGGCAGACAAAGCCTTTTACGAAGGAGAGTGCGTTTCGTTGGTCATTCCGACCACCGAAGGCTCTTACGGCGTTATGGCAAAGCATATGAATATGATCGCGGCAATAGTCCCCGGGATATTGAAGGCTACGCTGTGGAACGGCAAAGCCTCCGAAGAAGTACGCCTTGCCGTCACCGAAGGCATTATAAAGGTGGAAAACAACGAAGTGCTGGTCTTGGTGGATTCGTTGGAGCGTCCGGAAGAAATAGAGCTGTCGCGCGCGGAACGCGAATTGGCTGCCGCAAAAGCGGCTTTGCAGAAAAAGAGCAGCGATTTCGAACATTCTTTGGCGGCGATAAAGCTTGCGCGCGCGATGAACAGGATCCGCGCAAAGGAATTTATAGACAAGAATTGATTTTAAACGAAAAACGCGCCGAGGCGCGTTTTTTTGCGTTTGATCCGCTAATGACGGGCTCCCGTTATTTTGCGGCTTTCAATTTTTCGGATTTTTCCTTTATCGCGGCAAAGGCGGCGTCGGGATCGGACACGTCCATGACCGCGCTTTCCATAGGACAAAGCCCCGTCCCCCGACGGTTTATAATATTTTCGACAAGAGTGCCGTAAGATACCGCCGCGCCGTGTTCTTCGAACGCCCTTTTCGCGTGCGCCGACAAAGTCCCGGCATACACTTCCTTTATCCCAAGGCGTATCATCAACAGCGCAGCGGCTTTACCTACCACCGCGTCGGCTGCCGCCCAACCCGACAGCGCGTTCGGGGTTTCGGCAAGCTCCGACAAAAATGCGACGCCACGTTTAACGGAAGTGACGGTTTCCCCTGAATCGGAAACGGCAGCAAAACGCACTTCCCCTTTCAGAGAAGCCTTTGCCAGACTGAGTTTATCCATTATTTGCCGCTGAACTCCTTTTCGGAAACCATCAAGGCTTCGGGCGCCCACCGCGCCACGCTCTGTATGCCTGCCTTGCAGGATTCTTTGGAAGCGTAACCTTCCTCCGAAATGCACAGCAGATTTCCGTTGTTGGCATACAGGCGATAGCGGAACTTGCCCTGCTTGTCTTTGAAAATTTCGTATTTCGGATATTTCAGCACGGGACCGGGCTTTACCAAAGCGAGGTCTTCCACGTTGTCTATCCCCGAAAACCTCCTGACCGAATCTATGCCGGCTTTGCAGGATTTCAGATCGGCGTAAGCGCCTTCGCACACCGCTATGGTCTCCTTGTTCGGAGCCTTCAGCCTGAAATTGAAGTTGCCTTTCGGCGTCTGGTAATAAATGAACCAACCCTTTTTTTCTGTTGCCATAATTCCTCCCGGCAGTTCCTGCCGTTTTGTTTATTTGATGTATTTTTCGAAAATCGCGCGTTTGACTGCGTTTTCCGTGGAAACCGCCGACCATTTGCGCGCTATCTCGTCGTAAGAATCGTTTGCCGCGTCGACTTTTTCGGCTTCGGTCAGGTTATAAGCCCCCCAGCTGCTGTCGCCCGTCACCTTATAAGTCCAGATCGCATAAGAAATTTTCGCCTCGGTATACGCGTCGATGGTGTATTCCCACACAGGTTCAAGCTCGAAACAAGTAAATTCCCCTATGAATTTGGGAACTTCGTATTCCAAAGCCGCATAGGAATCCAATTTCGCGTCCACGAAAGCGATATGGTTTTCCGGATCGTCGTCGTGACCCCAATTGTAGTTATGGTATGAATAACATACGTTTTCCCAACCGAAAATCGACGGATCGGTCAGGTTGTCCGCCTCCCATACCGATTCGATTATCAGCATCGTATCGGGATCGACGGCGCGAACCGCATCGTATAATTCTTTGTAGAACGGAAGCTGTTCGATTATGTTCGTGTAACCCGACCTTCCCGTAGGTTCGTTCAACAGATCGTATCCGGCGATTATCTTTTCGTCCTTGTACCTTTCCGCGACGGTTTCCCATAATTTTACGGTCTTCGAGCGGTTTTCTTCGTCGGCGAACAGGTTCACGCCCGACATATCGCCGGAATGTTCCTTGCCGTTTTGCGACCCGTACGCGCCGTGCAGGTCCAATATCAGATAAATATCATTTTCGTCGCATTGATCGACGAACCAATCCAGGCGATCGAATTCGGTCAGTTCCCCATCCTCGTTTTCCAGATTGAAGTAAGCAAAAGGCAGACGCACGGCGTTGAAGCCCAATGCCTTTACGTTGTCGAAATCGGATTCCTTAAAGAAATTGGATTCGTATATTTCGATAAGTTCCGCCGCGCGTTCGTAACCGAAGCGTTCGCGAAGCGTGTTCAGCATAGTAAGATGATCGGGTATGCCCGTGCCGTATTCGCCGCTGATATCCGTGGCGCACATCCATCCTTCCTGCACGAACAGTCCGCCTATATTGATCGCTTTCAGGAACACTTCGTTGCCCTTTTCGTCGACGATGACGTTTCCGGAAGCGCTTAGTTTTCTGTAATCCTCCGGCGCGGTGTTGTCCGCCGGCGCGGAATCTTTCCATACGCCGAAGGCTATAACGGCTACCGCCGCGAGGGCGACCAAAACGGCTACAATTATTCTGAATGCGCGCGCGCTCATACGTCCTCCCGAATTTACGGACAGTTTCGGTGCAAAAAATATCGCTCCGCTCCGCAACATCTTTATTATATCACGGCTTCGGCGGCGTGTAAAGACGCACCTCCCGCCCGGACCAAAATCGCTTTACTAATCGTCTTCGGATGGGATATAATAAGTTTGTATCGGTGCCGCGGGCACACCATATTAAGGACGAAAAATGAACGGATTGGATATATTTTATACTTTGTTGGGCGCAATAGCCGGATTGGGAGTTTTTATATTCGGAATGAAACTAATGGGCGACAGCCTGGAATCGGTTTCCGGAAATACTATTAAAAATATGTTTTCCAAAATCGATAACAATCCTTTGCTGGGAATAGGCATCGGTTTGGGCACCACGGCGGTCATTCAAAGTTCTTCCGCGGTAACCGTCATGTTGGTGGGCTTCGTAAACGCCAACCTGATGACCCTTTATCAGGCTACCGCAGTCATATTCGGTACCAACATCGGCACGACCGTCACCGCACAGTTGGTGGCTTGGGGCTACGGCGGTATCGCCTCTTTCGATTTGACCGCGATCTTTGCTTCGTGCGCGGGAATCGGCGCGTTTATGGTGCTTTTCATCAAAAAACACGACCTCGCCAAAAAAATAGGCACGATAATTTGCGGCTTGGGAATGATCTTCGTGGGACTTTCCGTAATGGGCGACGGTATGAGCGCTTTCGGCGAAAACCCGGCTGTGGTAAACGTCTTCGGAAAAGTCACCGATCCGCTGCTGTTGCTGTTGTTGGGCACGGCGGTCACGGCGATAATCCAAAGCTCCTCCGCGATGAGCGGTTTGATAATCACAATGAGCGCGGCGGGCGTGCTGAATTTTTCGCAGGCAATGTATATCGTGATAGGCAGCAACATCGGTACCTGCGTAACGGCTCTGTTAAGCGCGATCGGCACCGGTACGAACGCGCGGCGCACTGCCGTGGTACACCTGCTGTTTAACGTGTTCGGCGTGATAATATTTATGCTGACCGACCTTTTCGCGCATTACGACCGCCTGTTGACGGGCTGGTTCGATACTCCGCAGGTGCAGATCGCGATGTTGCATACGATGTTTAACGTGGCGACGGTGATTATACTTCTGCCGTTTATGAAGCCGTTGGTGAAACTGACTATGCTGATCGTCCCGGAAAAGAAGTCGCCGCATAAAGAAACGGTATTGAAATTCCTTAACGAACAGATACTTTCCACTCCGCCGCTTGCTGTTGCCAACCTGAAAAAAGAAATACTGTCGATGCTGGAACTTGCCAAGGAAAATTTCAGATCGGCTTTGGAAGAAGCCACCACGCTGTCCTTTGCCGACAGTAAAAAGATCGGCGAGCGCGAAAAACTCATAAACGATCTGAACCGTGAGATCACCTCTTTTATGATAAAATTGTCGGACGAAGAGCTGTCGGCAGCCGATAAAAGGTTTATAGCCGACGCGTT